>NZ_JBEAIQ010000025.1:0-155557 GCF_040064335.1 Klebsiella sp. CN_Kp088
ATGTCACTTTGAGTGCCCACACAGATTGTCTGATAAATTGTTAAAGAGCAGTTGCAACGCGGCTTTCAGCTCACCGTTGCGAGGTCCCGTATATTACGTTTTCCTCATTCAGAGTCAAGCGTTTATTTTCACTTTTCTCTGTCGGTTTTCAGCGTTGTTATTTACCGCTGAAACCCTGCTGACCCGGCGGCTTGCTTGCCGTTGTTCCGTGTCAGTGGAGGCGCATTATAGGGAGTTCTGGGACGTTGACAAGCCCTGTTTTCAAAAAACTTTTCAACCGTCTCTTTTTTCACCAAAGGCGGTGTCAAAACCGTAAAAAATCGCCCTTTTGCTGTTTTAACCACCGAAACAAGCCGCCAGGTGGCATACTGATGAAGTAGAAAAGAGAAAGGAACGGCATTTATGTCTATAAGCGCACAGCAGCTGGCGGCACAAAAAAACATATCCTGGGTCATCGCGGAGAAGATCGCCCAAAAAATTCTCACCGGCGAATATCCGCCAGAGAGCATTCTTCCTGGTGAAATGGAACTGGGCGAACAGTTTGGCGTGAGCCGGACGGCAGTACGAGAAGCGGTAAAAACGCTGGCAGCTAAAGGCATGCTGCTTCCGCGCCCGCGTATCGGAACTCGCGTTCTGGCACGCAGCAGCTGGAACTTTCTGGATAAAGAGCTGCTTGCCTGGTGGCTGACGGAAGATAATTTTGCCGAGGTGGTTAGCCATTTTCTGGTGATGCGCAGCAGCCTGGAGCCTCAGGCCTGTTTTCTGGCGGCGATAAACGGCACCTCCGAGCAGAAAGCGCAGCTCAATACGCTAATGGAAGAAATGATCGAGCTGAAAAGACATTTTATCCGCGAACGCTGGATTGAAGTCGATATGGCCTGGCATGAACATATTTATGCGATGAGCGGCAACCCGTTTCTCACCTCTTTCGCGTCGTTATTCCATTCGGTATATCAGACTTATTTCACCTCGATTACGCAAAATGAAGTCGTTAAACTCGATCTACACCAGGCTATTGTTGACGCCATTCAGGAAAGCGACGGTCCACGCGCGCAGCTTGCCTGCCAGACATTATTGAACACCCCAAACCACACAGGTAAATAAAGAAGGAAATGGCATGACCGGGAAGAAAGGGCTGAGTATGGCCGGACTGCCGTGGATTGCGGCCATGGCTTTCTTTATGCAGGCGCTGGACGCCACTATTCTTAATACCGCGCTTCCCGCGATTGCGCATAGCCTTGGTCACTCCCCGCTGGCGATGCAATCCGCCATTATCAGCTACACCCTGACGGTAGCGATGCTGATTCCAGTGAGCGGCTGGTTGGCCGATCGCTTTGGCACCCGCAAGGTCTTTATCGTTGCCGTTAGCCTGTTTACCCTGGGCTCCCTCGCCTGCGCGCTTTCCACTTCGCTTCCCGAATTGGTTGTCTTCCGCGTCATCCAGGGGATCGGCGGTGCAATGATGATGCCGGTTGCGCGCCTGGCGCTGTTACGCGCCTATCCGCGTAGCGAACTGCTGCCGGTACTCAACTTCGTTACCATGCCCGGACTGGTCGGCCCCATCCTCGGCCCTGTACTCGGCGGCGTGTTAGTCACCTGGGCCAGTTGGCACTGGATTTTCTTGATTAACATCCCGATTGGCATCATCGGCATTCTCTACGCCCGCAAATATATGCCGGACTTCACCACGCCCCGCCGTCGTTTCGACACCAGCGGTTTTGTGCTTTTTGGTTTAAGCCTGGTGCTGTTCTCCAGCGGTATTGAGCTCTTTGGCGAGAAAATCGTCGCCAGCTGGATAGCGCTGGCCGTCATCGCCCTGAGCGTCGTGCTCATGCTGGCCTATATTCGGCATGCTCGTCGCCATCCCACTCCGCTGATTTCGCTCTCTCTCTTTAAGACCCATACCTTCTCTGTCGGGATCGCCGGTAACCTGGCGACACGGTTAGGTACCGGCTGCGTGCCGTTCCTGATGCCGCTGATGCTACAAGTCGGTTTCGGCTACCCGGCCATTATCGCCGGCTGCATGATTGCGCCGACGGCCATCGGCTCGATAATCGCCAAGTCGACCGTCACGCAGATCCTGCGCTGGTTTGGTTATCGCAAAACGTTGGTGGGAGTCACCATCTTTATTGGTCTGATGATCGCGCAGTTTGCGCTGCAGTCGCCGGGAATGCCGCTGTGGCTGCTACTACTGCCGCTATTTGTACTGGGGATGGCGATGTCCACGCAGTTCACCTCGATGAACACCATTACGCTTGCTGATTTAACCGATGACAATGCCAGTAGCGGCAACAGCCTGCTCGCGGTAACCCAGCAGCTGTCGATTAGCCTTGGCGTAGCCATCAGCGCGGCGGTTCTGCGTTTTTATGAAGGGTTTGATAACGCCAGTACCATCGAACAATTCCACTATACCTTTATCACGATGGGTGCGATCACCGTGGTGTCAGCGTTGATGTTTATGCTGCTCAGAGCCAAAGATGGCCGCAACCTGATAACGGAGCGGCACAAGCACTAAGCTGAACCGCGAATCACCAGCTCTGGAGTGAGCTGCACGCGCTGCTGTTTTTGCCCGGGATCCGCCATGCGGTGAATCAGCACATCGATAGCGAGCTCTCCCAGTTCATCTTTAGGTTGATGAATGGTGGTGAGCGGCGGGGTCATATAGCGCGCCAGTTCAATATCGTCATACCCCACCAGCGCCATATCCTGCGGAATACGCAACCCGGACTGATACAGCGCCTGATACGCGCCGACCGCCATCGCATCATTACCGACAAAGACCGCCTGCGGCCGTGGCGTTAACGCCAGCAGTTGCTGCATCGCAGTAAAACCGCCGCCAAATTCAAAATCGCTGGTAATGACATAACCTTCGGCGACATCCAACCCGGCGCGCGCCATCGCCGCATGATAGCCCTCCAGCCGCAGTCGCGACGGCGTTTTATCCAGCGGCCCGGCAATGCAGGCAATACGGGTATGACCGCGATCGATCAGATACTGGGTCGCCATATCGCCACCGAGCAACGAATTATCCTGAATGAGATCGCTGTCGCCGTCGAACGGCGCCCAATCCATCATCACCGTCGGCACCGACGGATAACGCTGCATGATTTCCTGGGAAGGTTGATGCGTTTCGGTGCACAGCAGCAGCAGACCATCGACGCGTTTTTGCATCAGCGTTTCCAGATTGCGGTTCATCCGCTGCTCATCGCCTTCGGTATTACATAGCACCAGGCTGTAGCCGCGCTCGAAACAGCTGCGTTCCACGCCGCGCACCAGCTCCGAATAAAACGGGTTAGTACTGGCGGTGATCAGCATGCCGATGGTTCGCGTCTGATTTAACTTGAGGCTGCGCGCCAGCGCCGAAGGCGCGTAGTTAAGACTTTTGATCGCCGCATCAACTTTGGCGGTAATCGCCTCGCTGACAAAGCGGTCTTTATTAATGACGTGAGAAACGGTCGAGGTGGAAACGCCCGCGACGCGGGCCACATCCTTCATGGTAGCCAAGCATTACCCCTGTTGACGCAAGAATTCGTCGATCTCTTTGCGCCACGGCACAGACGGTTGCGCCCCCTTACGGGTGACGGCAATCGCGGCGGCGGCATGGGCAAAACGGATGGCGTCTGACACTTCACGGCCTTCCAGCAGCGCGGTGACAAATGCGCCATTAAAAGTGTCGCCAGCGGCAATCGTATCGATGGCCTGAACTTTAAATCCTGGAACCCGGCGGCTTTCGCCCTCGCAGCTTAACCAAACGCCGCGGCTGCCGAGAGTAATCATCACCGTACCAATTCCCTTCGCATGAAGCGCACTGGCGGCTTTCGCGGCATCGTCGTCGCTCTCAACGCGAATACCGGTCAGCTTTTCCGCTTCGGTTTCATTCGGCGTAATGACATCCACCAGCGCCAATAGCTCATCCGAAAGTTCACGCGCCGGTGCGGGATTGAGTACCACCGTCGTCTGATGCTCATGAGCGATTTTCGCGGCAGCCATCACGCTCTCCAGCGGCGACTCCAGCTGCATTAACAATGCCTGCGCGTTGGCGATACGTTCTTTCTCCGCCTCTACCTGAGAAACCGATAGCGCTGCATTAGCGCCGGCATGAATACCGATGACATTCTCACCTTCCGCGTTAACGAAAATTAACGCGACGCCGGTAGATTCGCCAGCAACGGCACGCACCGGAGCCACGTCGATATTATCGCTCGCGAGCTGGCGGCGGACGCGTTCGCCAATGTCGTCATCGCCGGTACAGGCGATGAAGGCAATATCCGCGCCGCTACGCCCGGCAGCCACCGCCTGGTTAGCGCCTTTACCGCCGAATGCGACCTGATAGTGGTTTCCGGTGACGGTCTCACCTGGAGTAGGGAAGGATTCAAGGTTAAGAATGTGATCGGCATTGATGCTGCCAAGGACGACAAGTTTGCCTGCGGTTTTCATCATCTTTATTCCCGGGAAAGCGCGCCACCGGACTCCGGTGGCGCATGCCCTGCTTTTCTTTTTATGTTGTCCCTCGGGCCGTTGCCGGCCCGAATCGCATTTTACTGCTTAATGACCAGTTTCAGCTCAACCGGATAGCTGGCATCCACTTTTTCGCCCTTCAGCACTTTATCAGCGGTTTCGACGCCTTTAACGCCGATCTGCTCCGGCAACTGGGCGATAGTCGCTGCCAGTTTGCCACTATTTACTGCTTTTTCGCCATCCGGAGTACCGTCAAATCCAACCACCATCACATCAGATTTTCCTGCAGTCTGCAGCGCACGCAGCGCGCCCAGCGCCATTTCGTCGTTCTGCGCAAACACCGCCTGCACGTCAGGATGCGCCGTCAGCAGGTTCTGCATCACGTTCAGACCTTTAGTACGGTCGAAGTCAGCGGGTTGGCTGGCCAGTACGTTGAACTTATGCGCCGCCACGGCCTGTTTGAAACCTTCGCCACGCTCGCGCGCCGCAGAGGTACCAGCAATACCTTGCAGCTCAATCACTTTCGCGCTTTCGCCAACTTTCTTCGCAATATAGTCGCCGGCCATTTTACCGCCCAGCACGTTATCGGAAGCAATATGGCTCACCACATCACCTTTAGAAGCCTGGCGGTCAAGGGTAATGACCGGGATTTTAGCCTGGTTCGCCATCTTCACCGCATTGCCGACAGCATCGGAGTCGGTTGGGTTAATCAGCAGCAGCTTGGCGCCACGCACCGTTAAGTCTTGTACGTTCGCCAGCTCTTTTGCCGGGTTATTCTGAGAATCCAGCACCACCAGGTTGTAACCCAGCTTATCGGCTTCTTTCTGCGCGCCGTCTTTCAGAGAAACGAAGAACGGATTATTCAGGGTAGAGATAACCAGTGCGATGGTATCTTTCGCCATCGCGTTTGCGCTAACGGTCGCGCTTAGAGCAACAGCAGAGACCAGGGTCGCCAGTTTTTTCATATTCATAGTTAAGATGTCCTGTAGAGTTCTCAGTTACTGCTTTTTGTTATCTACCAGTACCGCCAGCAAAATCACCACCGCTTTGACGATCATCTGGTAATAGGAAGAAACGCCTAAAAGGTTCAGACCATTGTTCAGGAAGCCAAGGATCAGCGCGCCAATCAGCGTGCCGACGATACGACCTTTACCACCGGCCAGGCTAGTGCCGCCAAGTACGACCGCTGCAATCGCATCTAATTCATAGCCCGTCCCCGCCGTCGGCTGCGCAGAGGAAAGACGCGCCACTTCGATGATCCCGGCCAGTGAAGCCAACATTCCGCATAACGCATAGACGATGATTTTCACTCTATTTACGCTGATGCCGGAAAGCCGCGTCGCCGCTTCATTACCGCCCAGGGCATAAATATAACGACCCAGGCGAGTATGGTGCAGCATGTACCAGGCCGCCAGGAAGACAATCGCCATAATCCATACCGGCGTAGGGATCCCCAGCGGGCGTCCGATACCGAACCAGCCGAACAGATCGGCGTTATCGCTAAAGCCGGTGTTGATCGGGCTGCCGTTGGTGTAAACCATCGTCACGCCGCGCAGCAGCAGCATCATTACCAAAGTGGCGATAAACGCCTGCACACGCCCTTTCGCGACAATCACCCCGGTCACCGCGCCAATAGCCGCACCGAGCGCCAGCGCGGCGGCAACGGCCACCAGCGCATTCACTTCGATACCGACGATAGACGCCGCGACGGCGCCGGTCAACGCCAACAGAGAACCGACGGACAGATCGATCCCCGATGTCAGAATGACCAGCGTCATCCCGACCGCCATGATGGCGTTAACGGAAGTCTGCTGCAGAATATTGAACAGGTTATTGACGGTAAAAAAGTTGGGGCTCATGGTCGAAACGATCGCGATCAGCACCAGCAGGGCGATCAGCGATTTTTGCTCCATCAGCCACGCTTTAGTGAAATAGCGGCGACCAGTAACAGCCTGGGTAGTCATCTTTTTTACTCCTGATTCACACGGTTAAGCTTGCCCACAGCGGCAGCCATCAATACTTCCTGGGTGGCCTGCTCGCGTGTGAATTCACCGCCGAGATGCCCTTCATGCATCACAATGATGCGATCGCTCATGCCCAGCACTTCCGGCATCTCCGAAGAGACGAGAATGATGCTCAGGCCATCGGCTTTAAACTGGTTAATCAGCTGGTAGATCTCTTTCTTCGCACCAACGTCGACGCCACGGGTCGGTTCATCGAGGATCAGCACTTTCGGCCGGGTCATCAGCCCGCGAGCGATAGCGACTTTTTGCTGGTTACCGCCGGAAAGCAGGCCGATTGCCTGCTCCATTGAAGGCGTCTTCACATTAAACAGCCGAATGAAATCACTGACCGCCTGCTGTTCATCTTTATGCTTAAGGCTGCCGCCCGCCCGGCTGAAGTAGCGTAGCGCGGTCAATGACATGTTTTCTTTGACCGACATTCCGAGCACCAGGCCATCACGCTTACGGTCTTCGGAGATATAGACAATGCCGTTCGCCAGGCCATCCTGCGGCGAACGGGTGACGACTTCATGGCCATCCAGCGTCACGGAACCGCTGCTACGCGGCAGCGCGCCGTACAGCACCTTCATCAGTTCAGTACGCCCGGCGCCCATCAGCCCGGCGACGCCGAGGATTTCGCCCTGACGCAGGGTAAACGTCACGTTTTCCACACCGGAGCCGCAGAGATTATCAACCTTCAGACGTACCGCGCCCGGCGCCTTATCGAGATGCGGATATTGATCTTCCAGCTTACGGCCAACCATCATCTCGATCAGTCGATCCTCATCCAGCGAAGCCACTTCGCGCTCGGCAATAAATTGCCCGTCGCGAAATACGGTGACGTCATCGCAGATTTCGAAGATCTCTTTCATGCGGTGAGAGATATAGACAATGCCGCGCCCCTGCGACTTCAATTCGCGGATGACGCGGAACAGCGATTCGGTCTCGGTATCGGTCAGGGCATCGGTGGGCTCATCCATAATGATGACCTTCGATTCGAAGCTCAGCACTTTAGCGATTTCCACCATTTGCTGATCGCCAATCGACAGATCGCCCACCAGCTTCTGGCTGTTAAAGCGTAAATTCAGCTTCGCCAGCAGCTTGTCCGCTTCGGCATACATCTTTTTCCAGTCGATTTTGCCAAAGTGGTTAACGAACTCGCGGCCGAGGAAGATGTTCTCGGCAATCGTTAATTGCGGGATCAGGTTGAGTTCCTGGTGAATGATGCCGATACCGGCTTCCTGTGAGGATTTTGGGCCGTTAAAGGTCGTTTCTTTACCTAACCACAGCAAAGAACCGGCATCACGGGTATAGATACCGGTCAGCACCTTCATCATTGTAGATTTACCGGCGCCATTTTCCCCTACCAGCGCCATCACCCGGCCGGCATAGACATTCAGCGCCGCGCCGGAGAGCGCTTTGACGCCAGGGAACGCTTTATCGATCCCTTTCAGCTGTAATAAAGCTTCCATGACGGCGACCTCAGAAAGTGACGCCGGCACAAAGAATAATATTCGCATACGGGGAACACTCCCCGCTGCGAATTACCGCCTGACTATCTGCGGTTTGTTTTTTGAACTGCTCATGACTGGTGTAACGAATTTCAATCGTATTTCCCTGGTGCTGCTGCAGCTGCTCAAGATGATTGAGCAACGTCGCGTGGAGTTGCGGATTATGGGTTTTAATCTCTTCCGCGATGAGCGCCGCCTCAACCTGCATTTCCGCCGTTACGACTTCCAGAACCTGCATAAAAGAAGGTACGCCCTGAGTAAGCGCCATATCAATGCGCGCGCTGCTGCGGGGAACCGGCAATCCGGCATCGCAAACAACCAGCGTATCGGTATGACCGAGGCGGGAGATAACGGAAGAAATATCAGCGTTAAGTACGGTGCCTTTTTTCATTTTGTCTCTTTTGCTCCACTAGCGAAACGTTTCGCTGCCCTAAGTATTGTCAATCAGCGAACAGAAAACCACCGGCAGAAGAGAGAAATGTGATCGCCATCGAAACGTTTCGCAACGCGGGGACAAGAAGTTACATCAAGATGTGAGAGACAAAAAAGCCCTTCATTATTGAAGGGCTTTTTGACATCAGATTTCCACCTGCGTACCGAGCTCAATAACCCGGTTAGGAGGGATTTCAAACTGATCCGGCGCGCGCAGGGCGTTACGCTGCAGCAGCAGATACAGCTTGCCACGCAGGCGCAGATACCATGGCCGTTTGCCAATAATCAGCGACTCATGGGACATAAAGAACGACGTTTCCATCATTCGGCAGCTCAACCCTTCCAGGCCGCAGCGATGGAACACCTCTTCGACGTTCGGCGTTTCACGCCAGCCATAGCTTGCCACGACGCGCCAGAACGACGGCGACAGTTGCTCAATCTGCACGCGGCGAACGTTATGCACATACGGGGCATCTTCGGTACGCAGAGTCAGCAGGATCACGCGTTCATGCAGCACCTTGTTGTGTTTCAGGTTATGCAGCAGAGCAAAAGGGATCACGTTCAGGGCGCGAGACATATAGACCGCGGTACCCGGTACGCGCACCGGCGGCGATTTCTCCAGCGAGGAGATCATCGCTTCCAGCGAGTTGCCATGCTCGTGCATCCGGCGCAGCAGGCGGAAACGCTCGCTCTTCCAGGTGGTCATCACCGTAAACATCACCAGGCCCAGCGATAACGGCAACCAGCCGCCGGAGACGATTTTATCGAGGTTCGCCGAGAACAGCGGAATATCGATACACAGGAAGGCCACCAGCATCAGGCCGACAAACAGCTTATTCCAGTGCCAGTTTTTGCGCGCCACGGTCGCCGAAAGAATGGAGGTCAACACCATGGTGCCCGTTACCGCAATACCGTACGCCGCCGCCAGATTAGAAGAGTGCTCGAAGCTGACAATGACGATGACCACAGAAACGTACAGCAGCCAGTTAATGAACGGGATGTAAATCTGCCCGGACTCCATTTCCGAAGTATGGATAATGCGCATTGGTGACAGATAGCCCAGACGCACGGCCTGGCGAGTCAGCGAGAAGACCCCGGAAATCACCGCCTGCGAGGCGATAACCGTCGCCAGGGTCGCGATAATCAGCATCGGGATCAGCGCCCATTCCGGCGCCAGCAGGAAGAACGGGTTTTTAATGGCTTCCGGGTGCTTCAGCAGCAGCGCACCCTGGCCAAAATAGTTAAGCACCAGTGATGGCAGCACCACCGAGAACCACGCCACGCGAATCGGTAGTTTGCCGAAGTGGCCCATATCAGCATACAGCGCTTCCACACCGGTAATCGACAGCACCACCGCGCCAAGCGCAATAAAGGATACCGTTTTGTACTGCAGGAAGAAATGTACCGCCCAGTAAGGGTTCAGCGCCTGCAGAACTTCCGGGTTATCGAGGATACTGCGAGCGCCAAGCACCGCCAGCAACAGGAACCAGATCAGCATAATTGGCGCGAACAGCTTGCCGACCATCCCGGTACCGTGTTTTTGAATAGCAAATAGCAGGGTCAGCACAATAATGGAGATGGGGACAATCCAGGTATCCAGCTGTGGGGCGATAATTTCCAACCCCTCTATCGCCGACATCACCGATATTGCCGGGGTTATTACTACTTCACCATAGAAGAAGCTACCGCCAATCAGGCCGAGGATCACCAACACGGAGGTCATCTTTGCCGAGGTGTTGCGCCCCGCCAGTGACATCAGCGTTAAGATCCCGCCCTCGCCGGCGTTATCCGCCCGCATCACGAAGGTGATGTATTTAATTGATACGGTAAAGATCAACAGCCAGAAAATCAGCGACAGAAAGCCAAACACCGCATCGCGTTCAACGCCAAAGCCAAACTGGCCTGACAGACATTCGCGAAGAGTATACAGTGGGCTGGTACCGATATCGCCGTAAACCACGCCGATTGCCGCCAGCGTTATTGCCGGCAACGATTGTTTATTATCAGTGCTCATAGACTAGTCTTTTCGTTTATAAAACAAATGTGTGCCTAGTCCCTTGGCCCACAAAAAGCGCACAGTATGCACGATTATTTGCTGAATCGTACCCCTAACTGACACCATATTAACTTAGCTCAAAGAAAATAAATCGATTCTTCAGGCTATTACCACCCCTAATCAAACATCTATACTCGACGCAATAACGACACACGACAAAGCACGCAACTCTATTATGGCTCAATCACATTTACTGGCAGAAAGAATTTCCCGACTTAGCGCCGCCCTGGAAAAAGGACTCTTTGAACGCAGCCACGCAATACGTCTGTGCCTGCTGGCTGCGCTCAGCGGCGAGAGCGTATTCCTGCTGGGTCCACCCGGCATCGCGAAAAGCCTGATCGCCCGCCGGCTTAAGTTCGCTTTCAAGCAGGCGCGCGCTTTCGAATATCTGATGACCCGCTTCTCCACCCCGGAAGAAGTTTTCGGCCCGCTGTCTATTCAGGCGCTCAAAGATGAAGGGCGCTATGAGCGTTTAACGGCAGGCTATCTACCAGAGGCGGAAATCGTCTTCCTGGATGAAATCTGGAAAGCCGGCCCGGCTATCCTTAATACCCTGCTGACGGCCATCAACGAACGCCACTTCCGCAACGGCGCCCATGAAGAGAAAATCCCGATGCGCCTGCTGGTTGCGGCGTCGAACGAACTTCCCGAAGCGGATAACAGCCTCGAAGCCTTATATGACCGCATGCTGATCCGCCTGTGGCTGGATAAAGTGCAGGATAAAACTAACTTCCGCTCGATGCTGGTGAGCCAACAGGATGAAAACAGCAATCCGGTTCCCGAAAACCTGCAAATCAGCACCGAAGAGTTCACCCAGTGGCAGCATGACATTGGTACCGTGAAGTTGCCGGACAATGTCTTCGAGCTGGTTTTCCAACTGCGCCAACAATTAGATGCCTTGCCTAATGCGCCTTACGTTTCCGATCGCCGCTGGAAAAAAGCCATCCGTCTGCTGCAGGCCAGCGCCTTCTTTAGCGGCCGCGACGCCATCGCCCCTATCGACCTGATCCTGTTGAAAGATTGCCTGTGGCATAACATCGAAAGCATGAATCTGATGTCTCAGCAGTTGGAATCCCTGATGACCAGCCATGCCTGGGGCCAGCAGGCGATGCTGACTAAACTGGGCGCTATCATCCAACGCCGCATCCAAATCCAGCAGCAGCACAGCGATAAAACCGCGCTTAAAGTCACGCGCGTGGGCGGCATGTTCAGCCGTAAGCCGCATTATGAACTGCCGGACGGAATTGAAGGCGAGACGTTGACGCTGCTTCTCCAGCAACCGCTGAAATTGCACGATCTCGAAGTCATTCATATCGCCTTCGAACGCGAAGCGCTGGTCAACTGGCTGGAAAAAGGCGGCGAGATCCGCGGCAAGCTCAACGGCATCGGTTTTGCCCAGCCATTGACGATGGATGTCGATGCCAGCCAGCACCTGGTGGTGCGCGACGTCAGCCTGCAAGGCTCGCGCCTGTCGCTGCCAGGCAGCGAATCTCAGGAAAATATGCCTGCCGAGATCCGCCAGCAGCTGGAAGCGCTGGATGACGAGTGGCACCAGCAACATAACCGCTTTAGCGAACAGCAAAAATGCCTGTTTATTCCCGGCGACTGGCTGGGGCGTATCGAAGCCAGCCTGCAGGACGTCGGCGCGCAAATTAAACAGGCGCGCCAGCCATGACGCTCGACATGCTGAATGTCATGCTGGCGGTCAGCGAAGAAGGGATGATCGAGGAGATGCTGCTGGCGCTGCTGGCCTCTCCTCAACTGGCGGTGTTCTTTGAAAAATTTCCGCGGCTGAAAAATATCATCGCCGCCGATATTCCGCGCTGGCGAGAAGCGGTTCGCGCCCGGCTCAAAGAGACGCAAATCCCTCCTGAACTGGACGCCGAAGTGCAGATCTATCAGCAGGCTCAGCTGCTTTCAACGTCGCAATTTATTGTGCAACTGCCGCAGATCCTCGGCAAGCTGCATAAGCTACAGTCGCCCTTTGCCGCTCAGGCGCAGCAGCTGGTGGACGATAACGCGACCTTCACCCCAGCGCTACATACTCTGTTCTTACAACGCTGGCGCTTAAGCCTCGTGGTACAGACCACCACCCTCAACCAGCACCTATTAGACGATGAGCGCGATCAGCTGCTCAGCGAGGTGCAGGAACGAATGACGCTCAGCGGGCAGCTAGAGCCGGTGCTGGTGGAAAACGACAACGCCGCCGGCCGCCTGTGGGATATGAGCGCCGGCGAGCTTAAACGTGGCGATTATCAGCTGATCGTGCGCTATGGCGATTTTCTCAGCCAACAGCCGGAACTGATGCAGCTTGCTGAGCAGTTGGGCAGATCGCGGGAAGCCAAACTGGTGCCGAAGAAAGATGCGCCGATGGAGACCTTCCGCGCGATGGTTCGTGAACCGGCAACGGTACCAGAGCAGGTCGATGGCCTGCAGCAAAGCGACGATATTCTACGTCTATTGCCGCCAGAGTTGGCAACGCTCGGCATCACCGAACTGGAGTTCGAGTTCTACCGTAAGCTGGTGGAAAAACAGTTGTTAACCTATCGCCTGCACGGCGACGCATGGCGGGAGAAAATAACCGAACGCCCGGTAACCCGGCAGGATTTTGATGAGCAGCCGCGGGGGCCATTTATTGTCTGCGTAGATACCTCAGGTTCGATGGGCGGCTTTAACGAGCAATGCGCTAAAGCCTTTTGTCTGGCGCTGATGCGCGTCGCGCTGGCGGATAACCGTCGCTGCTACATCATGCTGTTCTCCAGCGAAGTGGTGCACTACGAGCTAACCGGCCCGCAGGGGCTTGAACAGGCGATCCGTTTTTTAAGCCAGCGTTTTCGCGGCGGCACCGATCTGGCCAGCTGTTTTCGCGCGATCGTTGAACGTTTGCAAAGCCCGCAATGGGTCGATGCCGATGCGGTGGTGATTTCCGATTTTATCGCCCAGCGGTTGCCGGATGAGGTGGTCAATAAGGTGGGGGAGTTGCAGCACAAACATCAGCACCGTTTTCACGCGGTGGCGATGTCGGTACACGGCAAACCCGGCATCATGCGCATCTTCGATCATATCTGGCGCTTTGATACCGGATTGCGTAGCCGCCTGCTGCGTCGCTGGCGGCGTTAAACTTTACAACAGAGCGGCGACGCTTTCACGCACCTGCGTGGGCCATACGCCGCACTGTACCTGGCCGATATGGTCAAGCTGCAGCAACAGCATGGTTAAACGCGACTGGCCAATACCGCCGCCAATGGTCTGCGGCATTTCGCCGCGCAGCAGCGCCTGGTGCCATTCCAGCTGCAGACGGTCTTCATCGCCGGTCACCGCCAACTGGCGCTTCAGCGCCTCGGCGTCAACACGGATCCCCATAGAGGAAAGCTCAAAAGCGTCTTCCAGCACCGGGTTCCACACCAGGATATCGCCGTTCAGGCCGGCAAAACCTTCCGCCGATGGCGAGCTCCAGTCATCGTAATCCGGCGCGCGAACATCGTGGCGCTTGCCGTCAGACAGTTTACCGCCGATACCGATTAAGAAGACGGCGCCAAGCTCTTTAGCGATCGCCCGCTCGCGGCCTTTGGCATCCAGACCCGGATAACGGCTCAGCAACTCCTGACTGTGAATAAAGTGGATCTGTTCCGGCAGGAATGGCGTCAGACCAAATTCCTGACTTACCGCCAGCTCGGTGGCTTTGATCCCGGCGTAGATCGCCTCAACGGTCGCTTTCAACGTGCCAGTATGGCGTTCGCCGTCGCCCATGACGCGTTCCCAGTCCCACTGGTCAACGTAAACGGAGTGAATTGGGGTGAGGCGGTCTTCATCGGGGCGAAGGGCCTTCATGTGCGTGTACAGCCCTTCGCCCGCGCTGAAGTCGTGTTGTCCCAGGGTTTGACGCTTCCACTTCGCCAGTGAATGAACCACTTCGAATTGGGCGTCTGGCAGTGTTTTCACTTTTACCTGAACCGCTTTCTCGCAGCCGGACAAGTTGTCCTGCGTCCCATCTCCTACGCGGCTTAAGATCGGCGCCTGCACTTCAATCAGGCCAAGCTTCTCTTCCAGCTGACGGGAAAAATGGGATTTAACGAAACTAATCTGGCGTTGTTTTGCGATGTATGCGGTTTTCATTTTTTATTACTCCTGCGTCCTGTTGATATTGATTAAGCAACAGAAATGGCACTGAATTCAATAATCAATCAATAAAAAGACGCCTTGAGTTTTGATTCATTAAATTAAAAAGCTAAAATAGAAAGAATCATCAAACATCATAAGAAAAAACAATGGAAAATTATCAGATCGACAATCTGGACCGCGGCATTCTTGATGCCCTAATGGCGAATGCGCGCACCGCTTACGCCGAACTGGCCAAACAGTTCGGCGTGAGTCCAGGTACGATTCACGTACGCGTAGAGAAAATGAAACAGGCGGGCATAATTACGGGGGCGCGAATCGACGTCAGCCCGAAACAGCTCGGTTATGACGTCGGCTGCTTCATCGGCATTATTCTTAAGAGCGCCAAAGACTATCCTTCCGCTCTCGCCCGGCTGGAGAGCCTGGAGGAGGTGACCGAGGCTTACTACACCACCGGCCACTACAGCATCTTTATTAAGGTGATGTGTAAATCTATCGATGCCCTGCAGCAGGTACTTATCAACAAGATCCAAACAATCGATGAAATTCAGTCCACTGAAACCCTGATCGTGCTGCAAAACCCGATCATGCGTACTATCAAGCCCTGATCGTTTTTTTTAATCCCACATTTTTCCACAGGTAGATCCCAGCTCGCTCACAGCGTACAATACGCCACTCAGAATAGTTGAGCGAGCGATCGGCGATCATGGCAGACATTACACTTATCAGCGGCAGCACCCTGGGCAGTGCGGAATATGTAGCAGAACATCTGGCAGAAAAGCTGGAAGAAGCGGGCTACAGCACTGATATCCAGCACGGTCCGCTGGTTGACGATCTGCAGGCTGAAGGGATCTGGTTAGTTATCTCTTCTACCCATGGCGCCGGCGATATTCCGGACAACCTGGTCCCCTTTTATGAAGCGTTGCTGGAGAAGCAGGCCGATCTTTCTGCCGTTCGCTTTGGCGCGGTGGGTATCGGTAGCCGCGAATATGACACTTTTTGCGGCGCAATCGACAAACTCGAAGCGGCATTAAAGGCCAACGGGGCAAAACAGATCGGTGAAACGCTGAAAATTAATGTCCTCGAACACGAGATTCCTGAAGATCCGGCCGAGGTTTGGGTGGGATCCTGGAAAGATTTACTCTGAGTTTTGTAAAGATCCGCAGCTTCTTCTGTGGATAACCCTGCTCAAAAGCTTGGATCAACCGGTAGTTATCCAAAGAATAACCGGAGTATGCTTTTTGAGCTGTGCATAACCCTTCATTCTGATCCCAGCTTATACGGAACAGGATCACCGATCATTCACAGATTGCGATCCTTCTTAAGCGTTTGATCTTAAACAGTGGATCCGACTTATCCACAAAGAGAGTCGATCCTAATAAGAGATCACAATAGAACAGATCTCTAAATAAAAGATCTTCTTTTTAATACTCAGGATCCCGACCCCTTTCTCGAAAGAGCAAAGTTGAGTAGAATCCACGGCCCGGGCTTCAATCCATTTTCAAACCGCGTTATGCGAGGCAGATCACCATGTTTTATCAGGATCCTTTTGACGTCATCATCATTGGCGGGGGTCATGCAGGCACTGAGGCCGCGATGGCAGCAGCGCGAATGGGCCAACAAACCCTGCTTTTGACACACAATATCGACACGCTGGGGCAGATGAGCTGCAACCCGGCGATTGGCGGCATTGGGAAGGGACACCTGGTAAAAGAAGTGGACGCGCTCGGTGGTCTGATGGCGAAAGCGATCGATCAGGCAGGTATTCAGTTTAGGATACTAAACGGTAGCAAAGGACCAGCTGTTCGTGCGACCCGCGCCCAGGCCGACCGCGTGCTGTATCGCCAGGCGGTACGCACCGCGCTGGAGAACCAGCCGAACCTGATGATCTTCCAGCAGGCGGTAGAAGATCTGATTGTCGAAAACGATCGTGTCGTCGGCGCGGTGACCCAAATGGGCCTCAAGTTCCGCGCTAAGTCGGTGGTACTAACCGTCGGCACCTTCCTGGATGGCAAAATCCACATTGGGCTGGACAACTACAGCGGCGGTCGCGCCGGCGATCCGCCGTCGATCCCGCTGTCTCGCCGTCTGCGTGAACTGCCGCTGCGCGTAAGCCGCCTGAAAACGGGTACTCCGCCGCGTATTGACGCACGCACCATCGATTTTAGCGTGCTGGCGCAACAGCACGGCGATAACCCGATGCCGGTCTTCTCGTTTATGGGTTCCGCGGATCAACATCCGCGCCAGGTACCGTGCTATATCACGCACACCAACGAGAAAACCCATGATGTGATCCGCAGCAACCTCGATCGCAGCCCCATGTACGCCGGGGTGATTGAAGGTATCGGCCCACGTTACTGCCCGTCGATCGAAGACAAAGTCATGCGCTTTGCCGATCGCAACCAGCATCAGATCTTCCTTGAACCAGAAGGGCTGACTTCAAACGAAATTTATCCAAACGGTATCTCCACCAGCCTGCCGTTTGATGTACAAATGCAAATCGTCCGCTCAATGCAGGGGATGGAAAACGCGAAGATCGTTCGCCCTGGCTATGCCATTGAGTACGATTTCTTTGACCCGCGTGACCTGAAGCCGACGCTGGAGAGCAAATACATTCAGGGTCTGTTCTTCGCCGGCCAGATTAACGGCACTACCGGTTATGAAGAAGCCGCCGCACAGGGTTTGCTTGCCGGTCTTAATGCCGCCCGCTTCTCAGCGGAAAAAGAGGGTTGGGCGCCGCGTCGCGATCAGGCCTACCTTGGCGTGCTGGTGGACGATCTGTGCACACTTGGCACCAAAGAACCGTACCGCATGTTTACCTCCCGTGCGGAATATCGCTTGATGCTGCGTGAAGACAACGCCGATCTGCGCCTGACCGAACAGGGGCGTGAGCTGGGGCTGGTGGACGATGAGCGCTGGGCGCGTTTCAACGAGAAACTGGAAAGCATTGAGCGTGAACGCCAACGCCTGAAAACCAGCTGGGTCAACCCGCTGGCGGAAAGCGCTGCCGAAGTGAACGCTCACCTGACCGCGCCGCTATCGCGTGAAGCCAGCGGCGAAGATCTGCTGCGTCGTCCGGAAATGACCTACGAACAGCTGGTTCAGCTTTCTCCGTTCGCGCCGGGCCTGCAGGATCAACAGGCGGCAGAGCAGGTTGAGATTCAGGTTAAGTACGAAGGCTATATCGCTCGTCAGCAGGACGAAATCGAAAAGCAGCAGCGCAACGAGAATACTTTGCTGCCGGCAACGCTCGATTACCGTCAGGTATCCGGCCTGTCCAACGAGGTTATTGCCAAGCTGAACGACCATAAACCGTCATCGATCGGCCAGGCATCGCGTATTTCCGGGATTACCCCGGCGGCAATTTCTATTTTGCTGGTGTGGCTGAAAAAGCAGGGGATGCTGCGCCGCAGCGCCTGATAATCGTCAGAGCGCGTTAATTTGGCGGATGCAAAATCAGCGTTCGCCTTTATAATTCACAGCCCGGTAAGCGTTAGCGCCTCCGGGCTCATTATTTTTAGAAGGTACTCACCGTGCTCAACAAACTTTCTCGTCTGCTGGATGAAGCGGGTATTTCGCTCACCGATCACCAGAAAAACCAGCTGGTGGCGTATGTCGGGCTGCTGGATAAGTGGAACAAAGCCTATAACCTGACCTCTGTTCGCGATCCTAACGAGATGCTGGTTCGCCATATCCTCGATAGCATTATCGTTGCGCCATATCTACAGGGCTCCCGCTTTATCGATGTGGGAACCGGCCCGGGCCTGCCGGGTATTCCGCTGGCTATCGTGCGCCCGGAATCTCATTTCACATTACTGGATAGCCTTGGCAAGCGTGTGCGCTTCCTGCGCCAGGTCCAGCATGAGCTAAAACTGGATAACATCACCCCCGTGCAGAGCCGTGTGGAAGCGTTTCCCGCCGAGCCGCCGTTTGATGGCGTCATTAGCCGCGCTTTTGCTTCGCTGAACGACATGGTGAGCTGGTGCCACCACCTGCCGGCGGCAGATGGGCATTTCTACGCGTTGAAAGGGCAGGCGCAGGAAAGTGAAATGGCAGACCTGCCAGAAGGTTACCAGGTTTGCGACGTGATTAAACTGCATGTACCCCAGTTGGAAGGGGAGAGACATTTGGTGGTCATTAAGCCAAACGCCTTATAATTTTTATCAAAAAATGTGGAAAAAATGTGGCCTGCGCATGTTACAAAAATCAAAGTTACCTGCGGGTATTATCTGGCCACTTTTAACCTTGTTTTTACTATGGCTTTTCTAGTGTTTAACTTTAGCGTGGTGGTTTACTGGCAGAATAGTCAACTTTGAAAATATCAGGGTGCTAAAAATCGATGAACTGTCAGTTCATATTGATGTTAAATTTTTATTATAAATGTCAATAAAAGGTTTTTATTGTATGTGGGGTTGTTTTACAAAAAGACCTCACTTTTTATCTTGAATATCAAAAAGATGAAAACTTACTGATTCTGTACAGATTTAATTCGATTGCGCCGAAAATGTTTATTATGTGATCTGATGCACGCTTTAATGGCCGCGTTTTCTCATTATTTGCACTTCTGGTTGATCCCTCACTGATTGACGAAATGCATGAAAAATTGCCGCTCAGAAAATAATTAAACATTTATTCACTATTTTGCTACTTAATGTTTGAAATCACGTGTTGTCACCGTATAATTTGTCCGCTTTTTGACGCTTGACTCTTGGTCTTAAAGAACGTTTTATACGACACGCGGCATACCTCGAAGGGAGCAGGAGTAAAAACGTGATGTCTATGTCGCTCGTGAGTCGAAACGTTGCTCGAAAGCTTCTGTTTATTCAGTTACTGGCAGTAATAGCAAGTGGACTGCTGTTCAGCCTCAAAGACCCCTTCTGGGGCATCTCCGCCATATGCGGAGGTTTGGCAGTTGTTTTGCCAAACGCGTTGTTTATGATTTTTGCCTGGCGCCATCAGGCGCATACACCAGCACAAGGCCGAGTGGCCTGGACCTTCGCCTTCGGTGAAGCATTCAAGGTGTTGCTGACCTTCGCCCTACTGGCGATGGCGCTGGCGGTTTTTGAAGTGGTATTTTTGCCGCTGATAGTGACGTGGGTTTTGGTGCTGGTGGTACAAATTCTGGCTCCAGCTGTAATTAACAACAAAGGGTAAAAGGCATCATGGCTTCAGAAAATATGACGCCGCAGGATTACATAGGACACCATCTGAACAACCTTCAGTTGGACCTACGTACATTCTCGCTGGTGGATCCGCACAACCCCCCAGCCACCTTCTGGACGCTCAATATTGACTCCATGTTTTTCTCGGTGGTTCTCGGTCTGCTGTTCCTTGCCATGTTCCGTAGCGTTGCTAAGAGAGCGACCAGCGGCGTACCAGGGAAATTCCAAACCTTCATCGAAATGATCATCGGCTTCGTCCATGGCAGCGTCAAAGACATGTACCATGGCAAGAGCAAGGTCATCGCGCCGCTGGCGCTTACCGTGTTCGTCTGGGTATTCCTGATGAACCTGATGGACCTGCTGCCAATCGACCTGATTCCTTATATCGGCGAACACATTTTCGGCCTGCCTGCACTGCGCGTGGTTCCGTCTGCTGACGTGAACATCACCCTGTCAATGGCGCTTGGCGTGTTCATCCTGATTATTTTCTACAGCATCAAAATGAAAGGCGTTGGTGGGTTCGTTAAAGAACTGACCATGCAGCCGTTCAATCACTGGGCGTTCATTCCTGTCAACTTAATCCTTGAAGGGGTAAGCCTGCTGTCCAAACCGGTTTCTCTCGGTCTGCGACTGTTCGGCAACATGTATGCCGGTGAGCTGATTTTCATTCTGATTGCTGGTCTGTTGCCGTGGTGGTCACAGTGGATTCTGAATGTGCCTTGGGCCATTTTCCACATCCTGATTATTACGCTGCAAGCCTTCATCTTCATGGTTCTGACGATTGTCTATCTGTCGATGGCATCCGAAGAGCATTGATTTTTACCAACACTACTACGTTTTAACTGAAACAAACTGGAGACTGTCATGGAAAACCTGAATATGGATCTGCTGTACATGGCTGCCGCTGTGATGATGGGTCTGGCGGCAATCGGTGCTGCGATCGGTATCGGCATCCTCGGGGGTAAATTCCTGGAAGGCGCAGCGCGTCAACCGGATCTGATTCCTCTGCTGCGTACTCAGTTCTTTATCGTTATGGGTCTGGTGGATGCTATCCCGATGATCGCTGTAGGTCTGGGTCTGTACGTGATGTTTGCTGTCGCGTAGTAAGTTGTTCGAAAGAAACCTAAGCCACAGAGTTAATTTAAGAGGTATTGTGCTGTGAACATGAACGCAACAATCCTCGGCCAGGCCATCGCGTTTGTTATCTTCGTATGGTTCTGCATGAAGTACGTATGGCCGCCGTTAATGGCTGCCATCGAAAAGCGCCAGAAAGAAATTTCTGACGGTTTAGCTTCTGCAGAACGCGCTAAGAAAGATTTGGACCTTGCACAGGCCAACGCGACCGACCAGCTGAAAAAAGCGAAAGCGGAAGCCCAGGTAATCATCGAGCAAGCGAACAAGCGTCGCTCTCAGATTCTGGACGAAGCTAAAGCTGAAGCAGAACAGGAACGCACCAAAATCGTCGCACAGGCGCAGGCTGAAATCGATGCCGAACGTAAACGTGCTCGCGAAGAACTGCGTAAGCAGGTTGCTATCCTGGCTGTTGCTGGCGCCGAGAAGATCATCGAACGTTCCGTGGATGAAGCTGCTAACAGCGACATCGTGGATAAACTTGTCGCTGAACTGTAAGGAGGGAGGGGCTGATGTCTGAATTTGTAACGGTAGCTCGCCCCTACGCCAAAGCAGCTTTTGACTTTGCCGTCGAACACAAAAGTGTTGAACGCTGGCAGGATATGCTGGCGTTTGCCGCTGAAGTGACTAAAAACGAACAAATGGCAGAGCTTCTCTCCGGTGCCCTGGCGCCGGAAACGCTCTCAGATGCGTTTATCGCTATCTGCGGCGAGCAACTCGACGAAAATGGTCAGAACCTGATTCGGGTGATGGCTGAAAATGGTCGTTTGAAGGTGCTCCCGGATGTTCTTGAGCAGTTCATTCACCTGCGTGCGGCCAGCGAGGCCATCGCAGAGGTAGATGTTATTTCTGCCAACCAACTGAGTGAAGAACAGCTTGCGAAGATCTCCGGCGCGATGGAAAAGCGTCTGTCACGCAAAGTTAAGCTGAATTGCAAAATCGATAAGTCTGTTATGGCAGGAGTTATCATCCGTTCGGGTGATATGGTCATTGATGGTAGCGTACGCGGCCGTCTTGATCGCCTGGCAGACGTCTTGCAGTCTTAAGGGGACTGGAGCATGCAACTGAATTCCACCGAAATCAGCGAACTGATCAAGCAGCGCATTGCTCAGTTCAATGTTGTGAGTGAAGCTCACAACGAAGGTACTATTGTTTCTGTAAGTGACGGTGTTATCCGCATCCACGGCCTGGCCGATTGTATGCAGGGTGAAATGATCTCCCTGCCGGGTAACCGTTACGCTATCGCACTGAACCTGGAGCGCGACTCCGTTGGTGCGGTTGTGATGGGTCCGTATGCTGACCTCGCCGAAGGCATGAAGGTTAAGTGTACTGGCCGTATTCTGGAAGTTCCGGTCGGTCGTGGTCTGTTAGGCCGCGTAGTGAACACCCTGGGTGCGCCAATTGACGGTAAAGGTCCTGTTGAGCACGATGGTTTCTCGCCAATCGAAGTTATCGCTCCGGGCGTTATCGATCGTCAATCCGTAGACCAGCCGGTACAGACCGGTTACAAATCTGTTGATGCCATGATTCCAATCGGCCGTGGCCAGCGTGAGCTGATCATCGGTGACCGTCAGACCGGTAAAACCGCGATGGCAATCGATGCGATCATCAACCAGCGTGATTCCGGCATCAAATGCGTATACGTAGCTATCGGCCAGAAAGCGTCCACCATCTCTAACGTGGTGCGTAAACTGGAAGAGCACGGCGCGCTGTCCAACACTATCGTTGTTGTGGCGACCGCTTCTGAATCTGCTGCGCTGCAATACCTGGCGCCGTATGCCGGTTGCGCAATGGGCGAATACTTCCGCGACCGCGGTGAAGATGCGCTGATCGTTTACGATGACCTGTCTAAACAGGCTGTTGCTTACCGTCAGGTTTCCCTGCTGCTCCGTCGTCCGCCAGGACGTGAAGCATTCCCGGGCGACGTGTTCTACCTCCACTCCCGTCTGCTGGAGCGCGCATCCCGCGTTAACGCGGAATACGTTGAGAAGTTCACCAATGGTGAAGTTAAAGGTAAAACCGGCTCCCTGACTGCGCTGCCGATTATCGAGACGCAAGCGGGTGACGTTTCCGCATTCGTTCCGACCAACGTAATTTCCATTACCGATGGTCAGATCTTCCTGGAAACCAACCTGTTCAACTCCGGTATTCGTCCGGCGGTTAACCCGGGTATCTCCGTATCCCGTGTTGGTGGTGCTGCTCAGACCAAGATCATCAAGAAACTGTCCGGTGGTATCCGTACCGCGCTGGCGCAGTATCGTGAACTGGCTGCGTTCTCTCAGTTCGCATCCGATCTGGACGAAGCGACTCGTAAGCAGCTGAGCCACGGTCAGAAAGTGACCGAACTGCTGAAACAGAAACAGTATGCCCCTATGTCTGTAGCACAGCAGGGCCTGGTACTGTTCGCTGCTGAACGCGGTTACCTCGAAGATGTGGAACTGGCGAAAATCGGTAGCTTCGAAGCCGCTCTGCTGGCTTACGTTGACCGTGACCACGCTCCGCTGATGCAAGAGATTAACCAGACCGGTGGCTATAACGACGAGATCGAAGGCAAGCTGAAAGGCATCCTCGACTCCTTCAAAGCAACCCAGTCCTGGTAAAGTCTGGCGGCTTGCCTTAGGGCAGGCCGCAAGGCATTGAGGAGAAGCTCATGGCCGGCGCAAAAGAGATACGTAGTAAGATCGCAAGCGTCCAGAACACGCAAAAGATCACCAAAGCGATGGAGATGGTCGCCGCCTCCAAAATGCGTAAAACGCAGGATCGCATGGCGGCCAGCCGTCCATATGCAGATACTATGCGCAAAGTGATTGGTCACCTTGCGAACGGTAATCTGGAATATAAGCACCCATACCTGGAAGAACGCGACGTTAAACGCGTGGGCTACCTGGTGGTGTCGACCGACCGTGGTCTGTGCGGTGGCTTGAACATTAACCTGTTCAAAAAACTGCTGGCGGATATGAAAGCATGGTCCGATAAAGGCGTTCAGTGCGACCTCGCAATGATCGGCTCTAAAGGCGTGTCTTTCTTTAACTCCGTGGGCGGCAATATTGTGGCCCAGGTGACCGGTATGGGTGATAACCCGTCCCTGTCCGAACTGATCGGCCCGGTAAAAGTGATGTTGCAGGCCTACGATGAAGGCCGTCTGGACAAGCTTTACGTTGTCAGCAACAAATTTATTAACACCATGTCTCAGGCTCCGACCATCACTCAGCTGCTGCCGTTACCGGCTTCAGAAGATGATGATCTGAAACGTAAGTCCTGGGATTACCTGTATGAGCCCGATCCGAAAGCGCTGCTGGATACCCTCCTGCGTCGTTATGTGGAGTCTCAGGTTTATCAGGGCGTGGTAGAAAACCTGGCCAGCGAGCAGGCCGCCCGTATGGTGGCGATGAAAGCCGCGACCGATAATGGCGGCAGCCTGATTAAAGAGCTGCAGTTGGTATACAACAAAGCTCGTCAGGCCAGCATTACTCAGGAACTCACCGAGATCGTCTCGGGGGCCGCCGCGGTTTAACCAGGTTATTTCGTAGAGGATTTAAGATGGCTACTGGAAAGATTGTCCAGGTAATCGGCGCCGTGGTCGACGTCGAGTTCCCTCAGGATGCCGTACCACGCGTGTACGATGCCCTTGAGGTACAGAATGGTAATGAGAGCCTGGTGCTGGAAGTTCAGCAGCAGCTCGGCGGTGGCGTAGTTCGTGCTATCGCCATGGGTTCTTCCGACGGTCTGCGTCGTGGTCTGGAAGTTAAAGACCTCGAGCACCCGATCGAAGTCCCGGTAGGTAAAGCGACTCTGGGCCGTATCATGAACGTCCTGGGTCAGCCGATCGACATGAAAGGCGACATCGGCGAAGAAGAACGTTGGGCTATCCACCGCGCGGCGCCTTCCTATGAAGAGCTGTCCAGCTCTCAGGAACTGCTGGAAACCGGCATCAAAGTTATCGACTTGATGTGTCCGTTCGCTAAGGGCGGTAAAGTTGGTCTGTTCGGTGGTGCGGGTGTAGGTAAAACCGTAAACATGATGGAGCTGATTCGTAACATCGCGATCGAGCACTCCGGTTACTCCGTGTTTGCGGGCGTTGGTGAGCGTACTCGTGAGGGTAACGACTTCTACCACGAAATGACCGACTCCAACGTTCTGGATAAAGTATCCCTGGTTTACGGCCAGATGAACGAGCCGCCGGGAAACCGTCTGCGCGTTGCGCTGACCGGCCTGACCATGGCTGAGAAATTCCGTGACGAAGGTCGTGACGTTCTGCTGTTCGTCGATAACATCTATCGTTACACCCTGGCCGGTACTGAAGTATCTGCACTGCTGGGCCGTATGCCTTCAGCGGTAGGTTATCAGCCGACTCTGGCGGAAGAGATGGGCGTTCTGCAGGAACGTATCACCTCCACCAAAACCGGTTCTATCACCTCCGTTCAGGCGGTATACGTACCTGCGGATGACTTGACTGACCCATCCCCAGCAACCACCTTTGCGCACCTTGACGCAACCGTGGTACTGAGCCGTCAGATCGCGTCTCTGGGTATCTACCCGGCCGTTGACCCGCTGGATTCCACCAGCCGTCAGCTGGATCCGCTGGTTGTTGGTCAGGAACACTACGACACCGCGCGTGGCGTACAGTCCCTGCTGCAGCGTTATCAGGAACTGAAAGACATCATCGCCATCCTGGGTATGGATGAACTGTCTGAAGAAGATAAACTGGTGGTAGCTCGCGCTCGTAAGATCCAGCGCTTCCTGTCCCAGCCGTTCTTCGTAGCAGAAGTATTTACCGGTTCCCCGGGCAAATACGTTTCGCTGAAAGACACCATCCGTGGCTTTAAAGGCATCATGGAAGGCGAATACGATCACCTGCCGGAGCAGGCGTTCTACATGGTCGGTTCCATCGAAGAAGCCGTGGAAAAAGCCAAAAAACTTTAACGCCTTAATCGGAGGGTGATATGGCAATGACTTACCACCTGGATGTCGTCAGCGCAGAGAAACAGATGTTCTCTGGCCTGGTCGAGAAAATCCAGGTAACGGGTAGCGAAGGTGAGCTGGGTATTTTCCCGGGTCACGCGCCGCTGCTCACCGCCATTAAGCCTGGTATGATTCGCATCGTTAAACAGTTCGGTCACGAAGAGTTTATCTATCTGTCCGGCGGCATTCTTGAAGTGCAACCGGGCAACGTGATCGTTCTGGCCGATACGGCAATTCGTGGTCAGGATCTCGACGAAGCGCGAGCCCTGGAAGCGAAACGTAAAGCGGAAGAGCACATCAAGAGCTCTCACGGCGACGTGGATTACGCTCAGGCGTCCGCGGAACTGGCCAAAGCGATCGCTAAACTGCGCGTTATCGAATTGACCAAAAAAGCGATGTAACACCGGCTTGAAAGCTAAAAGCCAGTCTGGAAACAGACTGGCTTTTTTTATGCTTAATACGACAGCGGTGACGTCGGACAAAACACACTCCCCCTTAATTGTTATTGATTAGTTAAATGATGAAGCGTAGACTGATTTTTGTGATGCAAATCACAAAAAACACTGTCAAACCGCACCTGCAATCTGGAAATCATCATGAAACTGTTCCACAAAATCATCGCCAAATTTAGCGCCCTGAGCTTCTGATCGCCGCGCTACCGTCCTGCTTTCACGCACTATCGCTCATCAAAACGACAACACATGCGATGTGAAACAACGGAAAAGAGGTCACCAGAGAGTGGCCTCTTTGCTTTTTATGCCTCTCTTTAACCACTTTCCAGCCCAAACTCATTGACCTTTCCCGCCCGGGACAGGCTAAAATTCTGTCAGGTTATAAACTTACGGTTTATCAGCGACAACGGTAAACACTGCTTTATTCAGGTGACAAAAAAACAGCAAAAGCAGTGAGATAGAAGGCCATTCCCCTCACTATCATCGTTTTTCAGCGTTAAACTGTTTTACGATGGTTAAAAATAGCGCCCTAAAATGGTGTATAGCATTGAGCCTGGACGTTTTCTCCGCGTCTCGTTTCATGATGAAAAATATGTAGCAATTTCAACGTGAAAGGCTTTTACTTTTCGTTCTAACAGCTGTCAGGATGCGTATGTCAAACAGTGCGATGAGCGTGGTTATCCTTGCCGCAGGCAAAGGGACCCGCATGTATTCCGATCTTCCTAAGGTGCTGCATACTCTGGCCGGGAAGCCAATGGTTCAGCACGTCATTGATGCGGCTAAAGATTTAGGCGCTGCCGCGGTACACCTGGTGTACGGCCACGGCGGCGATCTGCTGCGTCAAACGCTGCATGAAGATAACCTCAACTGGGTGCTGCAAGCAGAGCAGCTCGGTACCGGCCATGCGATGCAGCAGGCGGCGCCGTTCTTCAGTGATGATGAAGATATCTTGATGCTCTATGGCGATGTGCCGCTGATTTCGGTTGAAACGCTACAGCGCCTGCGCGCCGCAAAACCGCAGGGCGGCATTGGCCTGTTGACGGTGAAGCTGGATGATCCAACCGGTTATGGGCGCATCACGCGTGAAAATGGCCAGGTGACAGGTATCGTTGAGCATAAAGACGCCAGCGAAGCTCAGCGCCAGATTCAGGAAATCAATACCGGGATTCTGGTTGCTAACGGCGCGGACCTGAAACGCTGGCTGGCGAAGCTCACCAACAATAACGCCCAGGGCGAATACTACATCACCGATATTATCGCGATGGCCCATCAGGAAGGTCATGAGATCGTTGCGGTGCATCCTCAGCGCCTGAGCGAAGTTGAAGGGGTGAACAATCGCCTGCAACTTGCGCGTCTGGAAAGAGTGTATCAGTCAGAGCAGGCGGAAAAACTGCTGTTGGCGGGCGTGATGCTGCGCGATCCGGCGCGTTTCGATCTGCGCGGCGTGCTGAAACACGGGCGCGATGTCGAAATTGATACTAACGTTATTCTGCAAGGTCATGTCGTGCTGGGCGATCGCGTGAAGATCGGCGCCGGCTGCGTCATCAAAGACAGCGTCATCGGTGACGACTGCGAAATCAGCCCGTATAGCGTGGTTGAAGATGCGCAGCTGCAGGCCGCCTGCACCATCGGCCCGTTTGCACGTCTGCGTCCGGGGGCTGAGCTGCTGGAAGGCGCTCACGTCGGCAACTTTGTCGAAATGAAGAAAGCGCGTCTGGGCAAAGGTTCGAAGGCAGGTCATCTCTCCTACCTCGGCGATGCTGAAATTGGCGACAACGTTAATATCGGCGCGGGTACTATCACCTGTAACTATGATGGCGCAAATAAGCATAAAACGATCATCGGCGATGATGTGTTTGTCGGTTCTGATACGCAACTGGTCGCGCCGGTCAGCGTCGGTAATGGCGTGACGATTGCCGCGGGCACCACCGTCACGCGTAATATAGCTGACAACGAACTGGTGCTAAGTCGCGTGCCGCAGGTCCACAAACAGGGCTGGCAGCGACCGGTGAAGAAAAAGTAGTGATTAGATTGTCGCCGGGTGAGAGATCGCCCGGCAAACCAGGATGAGAGGATCAATATAGGTCCCCGTCCGCAGGCAGTACCATAAAAATAACCCCACTCTCTACAAGGCTCGGGGCGCCCGTAAAGGGCAAATACAGGTCAGCGACAACGCATGGCATATCGCCATTATCAGGAAATTTAACTATGTGTGGAATTGTTGGCGCAGTCGCGCAGCGTGATATTGCTGAAATCCTTCTCGAAGGTTTACGTCGTCTGGAATACCGTGGCTATGACTCTGCCGGTCTGGCTGTGGTCGATAACGAAGGTCATATGACCCGCGTTCGTCGTCTCGGTAAAGTTCAGATGCTGGCTCAGGCGGTAGAAGAGCAACCGTTACACGGCGGTACCGGGATTGCCCATACCCGCTGGGCGACGCACGGCGAGCCGTCTGAGAGCAATGCGCATCCGCATGTTTCTGAACATATTGCGGTGGTCCATAACGGGATCATCGAGAACCATGAGCCGCTGCGCGCCCTGCTGCAGTCTCGCGGTTATGTCTTCGTCTCTGAAACCGATACCGAAGTTATCGCGCATCTGGTGCACTGGGAGCTGGAACAGGGCGGCACTTTGCGTGAAGCCGTACTGCGTGCAATCCCGCAGCTGCGTGGCGCCTATGGTACGGTGATCATGGATACCCGCGATCCGGGGACGCTGCTGGCGGCACGCTCAGGCAGCCCGCTGGTTATTGGCCTGGGCATGGGCGAAAACTTTATCGCTTCTGACCAGCTGGCGCTGCTGCCGGTGACCCGCCGCTTTATCTTCCTCGAAGAGGGCGATATTGCCGAAGTTACCCGTCGTACGGTGGTGATTTTCGATAAATCCGGCGCGGAAGTGAATCGCCAGGAGATCGAATCTAATCTGCAGTATGACGCCGGTGATAAGGGGATTTATCGCCACTATATGCAGAAAGAGATTTACGAGCAGCCGAACGCGATTAAGAACACCCTGACCGGGCGCATCAGCCATGGCGAGGTCGATCTCAGCGAGCTGGGGCCGAATGCCAACGCGCTGCTGTCGCAGGTTGAGCATATCCAGATTGTTGCCTGCGGAACCTCGTATAACTCCGGGATGGTCTCCCGTTACTGGTTCGAAGCGTTAGCCGGTGTGCCGTGTGATGTCGAGATTGCTTCGGAATTCCGCTACCGCAAATCCGCGGTGCGTCGCAACAGCCTGATGATCACCCTCTCCCAGTCCGGTGAGACGGCGGATACCCTGGCGGCGCTGCGTCTCTCTAAAGAGCTTGGCTATCTGGGGTCGTTGGCTATCTGCAACGTTCCGGGCTCCTCGCTGGTGCGCGAGTCTGACCTGGCGTTGATGACCAAAGCCGGTACCGAAATCGGCGTGGCATCGACCAAAGCCTTTACCACTCAGCTGACCGTGCTGTTGATGCTGGTGGCGAAACTGGCGCGTCTCAAGGGCCAGGATGCGGCTATCGAGCAGGATATCGTGCATGGCCTGCAGGCGCTGCCGAACCGTATCGAGCAGATGCTGTCGCAGGATAAGCGCATCGAACAGCTGGCGGAACGTTTCTCCGATAAGCATCACGCGCTGTTCCTTGGCCGCGGCGATCAGTTCCCGATCGCGCTGGAAGGGGCGCTGAAGCTGAAAGAGATCTCCTACATTCATGCTGAAGCTTATGCGGCGGGCGAGCTGAAACACGGCCCGCTGGCGCTGATTGATGCCGAAATGCCGGTCATCGTTGTGGCGCCGAACAACGAACTGTTGGAAAAACTGAAATCCAATATTGAAGAAGTTCGCGCCCGCGGCGGTGAACTGTACGTCTTCGCCGATGGAGACGCCGGTTTCAGCGGCAGCGACAACATGCACATCATCGAGATGCCACATGTCGAAGAGGTGATTGCGCCGATCTTCTACACCGTGCCGCTGCAGCTGCTGGCTTATCACGTTGCGCTGATCAAAGGCACCGACGTTGACCAGCCGCGTAACCTGGCGAAATCGGTGACCGTAGAGTAATCAGGCTGTACGGACCGACACTCTTGTGAGTGACGCTATAATCCGGTATTTCTGCAAAGGGATGCCGGATTTTTTATATTGTCACAGTCTATTTTTGATTTTATTTTAATACTATTCACAAAATAGGAATTGTCCTGTTTTCTTGTTTTTTCTCTGTTTTCTTATAGGAAGTGTTTACATACGCGAGTGTGTCGTATAGTTTTTATACTAAAAGCCAATGCAAGGAATGCTATGAGTTCTCTCTTCTCTAATTCAGAAAATAAGTTATTAAATTATGACTTTTCTCGCTGGATGGGTAATACATCTGGCTCTGACTTTGATTTCCGCGCTCTAGGTTCTGCATTAGATTGCACCCGTGATTTTAATCAAGTAGGTATCATATTTAATGATGGAAGAATGAGTTATCTCGTCCGGGCTTCCCGTTGTTATGCTAACCCATCGCGAAATCAGATAACCCATGTAATAGTCACAAAACTTAATCGTAGAGATACATACTCTTCTGAGCAAAGTATTAAGAAATCTATATCTGAGCCGTCATTAAGTTCGGAAATATCGTCAACAGCACTATCTTGTGGCGGTGCTCTGTTAACTGCGGGTGTTTTTATTATCGGTACTGGTGCTACTGCAGTTACTGCTGGTGCATCAAGCGCATTTGCGATATTAGGGTATGCAGGTGCGGTGGCAACAACTGCGCAATGTATCAATGGTGTGATAAGGCTATGGGATATTGAGTTCAATAATTCTGCGTTAACAGGTTGGTTGGATTCGGAAGATTGGTATACATCAACGTCAACGGCGTTGGATGTCATCTCTCTTGCTTCTGCTGCTGGTGCATTGCTTGATGTTTTAAAAACTTATAAAAGTATGAAAGCGATTTCTTCTTTAGAAGCCAAAAAGTGGCTTAAAGCATGGCCGAGGCAGGATCGGGCTCGTTTAACCGAGTTAATTATAAAAACACAAAATCCGGGTATTTCTAATAAAGAAATAAAAGCATTGATTCGGGCTGGAGTTTATCCTAAACGTTACCCTATTGAGCCGATCCAGAAAGAGCTTAAAAAACAACTCATTAGTGCATTATCGAGTATGACTGCTTTTTCGGGAAGTGCGGTGAGTGGAGTCATTGGTTCACCTGGGAGCCTTAAAAAAACTGGTGATTACGTAATAGGGACAATTCAATCGTTTGCGATTCTAAAATGAAAAACTTATGTGGTAATAATTTCTTAGCGCTTCTCAAGCATGGTGTGGAAATCGATCAACTTATCAAGCGAAGAGATAGAGATGAGATCGCGCAGCATACAACAACAGATATGATGAGTTTGTCTCATGGGCAACGCTTATCACCTTCTCCGCTAGTTCCTGCTTGTATTTATTTGATATTAATTGTTATTTTTTCAGTTAATGCGGCTTTTATATTGCAGAGTCTCCAACTTACTCCGCCCCGTTTTCTGGCTTTCTACTTTCCGCTGCTATTAGGGGTTATTGTTATAACCAGCTTAGCTGCAGGGTTAGTAGGTCGAGGTCATGCTGTTGGATTACGTATTTTTATGTACCTATATCTCGCCAATTTGTTTATTTTTTGTCTAGTCCTGGCGCTTGCCGTCATCGAAGATGAAGCTATTGCTGCCAATAAGGTCATTCTTTTTATGTGTGAGATAGCCGTACTCTGGTTAGGCCGTAGATTGATGAATGGAACGGCTTTTACACTGTTTACGCTTTATCGCCGTACGATCAGGCTTGCTATGGTTGCCCAACATCTCAACGTTGCCAGATGATTTTACGCTATCCATAATGATGTAATAAAAGCCAAATCTTCCTGTCATATGACCAAAAGATAAAAATGTAATTAATTGATATTATTAATTTTATTTTAGGTTTTCTTACTTTCTCCTGGTGTGTCATAAAACTGTCATAATTCGTACATTTTACTGTCACCTGTTTGTCCTATTTTGCTCACCATAGCTTCGAAACAACGGTTTACGAATCCCAGCAGGAGACATTATGAACGTTATGCGTACCACCGTCGCAACAGTTGTCGCCGCGACCTTATCGATGAGCGCTTTCTCTGCTTTCGCAGCAGCAAGCCTGACTGGCGCAGGTGCAACTTTCCCTGCTCCGGTGTATGCCAAATGGGCTGATACCTATCAGAAAGAAACGGGCAATAAAGTTAACTACCAGGGTATCGGTTCCTCTGGCGGCGTTAAACAGATTATTGCCAACACCGTGGATTTCGGTGCTTCTGATGCTCCTCTGGCTGATGACAAACTGGCGCAGGAAGGCCTGTTCCAGTTCCCGACCGTCATCGGCGGCGTGGTACTGGCGGTTAACCTGCCGGGCGTTAAATCCGGCGAGCTGGTGCTCGATGGTAAAACCCTCGGCGACATCTATCTGGGCAAAATCAAAAAATGGGATGACGAAGCGATCGCTAAACTCAACCCTGGCCTGAAACTGCCGGCTCAGAACATCGCAGTGGTTCGCCGCGCGGATGGTTCCGGTACTTCCTTCGTCTTCACCAGCTATCTGGCGAAAGTGAACGAAGAGTGGAAATCTAAAATTGGCTCAGGCTCTACCGTAAACTGGCCAACCGGCCTGGGCGGTAAAGGCAACGACGGGATCGCAGCCTTCGTTCAGCGTCTGCCGGGCGCTATCGGCTACGTCGAGTATGCTTACGCTAAGCAGAATAACCTGGCCTACACCAAACTGCTGTCCGCTGACGGCAAACCGGTCAGCCCGACGGAAGATAACTTCGCTAATGCGGCGAAAGGTATCGACTGGAGCAAGTCCTTCGCTCAGGACCTGACTAACCAGAAAGGTGAAAATGCATGGCCGATCACCTCAACCACTTTCATCCTCGTCCACAAGGCCTCCAATAAGCCGGAGAATACCGCGGAAGTGCTGAAGTTCTTCGACTGGGCATATAAAAACGGCGGCAAAGAAGCGAATGCGCTGGATTACGCCAGCCTGCCGGACAGCGTGGTTGAGCAGGTTCGCGCCGCATGGAAAACCAACGTGAAAGACAGCAGCGGTAAAGCGCTGTACTAATACCCGCGGAATGTCGAGCTGCCGGCTAGCTTCCTGCAGCTCGAATTATTTCGGGTATAGCATTACCTTTGCCCGTAAGCTCAGTAAAATGCTGGCTTTTTGGGCCCGAACTTAAAGAGTAACCTATGGCTGCAACCAAGCCGGCATTCAACCCTCCGGGGAAAAAGGGTGACATGATCTTCAGCGCGCTGGTGAAACTGGCTGCGCTGATTGTGCTATTGATGCTGGGTGGCATCATCGTTTCCCTCATCATCTCTTCATGGCCAAGTATTCAGAAATTTGGCTTTTCCTTTTTGTGGACCAAAGAGTGGGATGCGCCGAATGAAATCTTCGGTGCGCTGGTACCGATTTACGGGACTCTGGTTACCTCAATTATCGCGTTGTTGATCGCCGTTCCGGTGAGCTTCGGCATCGCGCTGTTCCTGACTGAACTCTCCCCGGCCTGGCTAAAACGCCCGCTGGGTATCGCTATTGAGCTGCTGGCGGCGATCCCGAGTATCGTATACGGCATGTGGGGCCTGTTTATTTTTGCTCCGCTGTTTGCGACTTACTTCCAGGAACCAGTCGGCAACGTCCTTTCGACGATCCCGTTTGTCGGCGCGCTGTTTGCCGGCCCGGCGTTCGGTATCGGCATCCTGGCGGCCGGCGTCATTCTGGCCATCATGATCATTCCTTATATCGCCGCCGTAATGCGTGACGTCTTCGAGCAGACGCCGGTGATGATGAAAGAGTCCGCATATGGGATCGGCTGCACCACGTGGGAGGTAATTTGGCGCATCGTGCTGCCGTTCACCAAAAACGGGGTGATTGGCGGCGTCATGCTCGGCCTGGGCCGCGCGCTGGGTGAAACCATGGCCGTCACCTTTATTATCGGTAACACCTATCAGCTCGACAGCGCTTCACTGTATATGCCGGGCAACAGTATTACCTCGGCGCTGGCCAATGAATTCGCGGAAGCGGAAAGCGGCCTGCACGTAGCGGCGCTGATGGAACTGGGTCTGATCCTGTTCGTTATCACCTTTATCGTTCTGGCCGCGTCGAAGTTCATGATTATGCGTCTCGCTAAGAACGAGGGGGCACGCTAATGGCAACGATCGAATTGCAAACCACCGCCGCGCTGGCGGAATCCCGTCGCAAGATGCAGGCTAAGCGCCGCCTGAAGAACCGCATCGCCCTGACCCTGTCGATGGCGACCATGGCGTTTGGCCTCTTCTGGCTTATCTGGATCCTGATGTCGACCATTACGCGTGGCATCGACGGCATGAGTCTGGCGCTGTTTACCGAAATGACGCCGCCGCCGAATACCGCGGGCGGCGGTCTGGCGAACGCCCTGGCGGGTAGCGGCCTGCTGATCCTGTGGGCGACCGTTTTTGGTACGCCGCTTGGCATCATGGCCGGTATCTATCTGGCGGAGTACGGCAGAAAGTCGGTACTGGCGGAAATCATCCGCTTTATTAACGATATTCTGCTTTCCGCGCCATCTATCGTCGTGGGGCTGTTCGTCTACACCATCGTGGTGGCGCAGATGCAGCACTTCTCCGGCTGGGCGGGCGTTATCGCGCTGGCGCTGCTGCAGGTGCCAATCGTGATTCGTACCACTGAAAACATGCTGAAGCTGGTGCCGGATAGCCTGCGTGAAGCAGCCTATGCGCTGGGGACGCCGAAATGGAAGATGATTTCCGCGATCACCCTTAAGGCGTCGGTATCCGGCATTATGACCGGTATCCTGCTGGCCATTGCCCGTATCGCCGGGGAGACGGCGCCGCTGCTGTTCACCGCGCTCTCCAACCAGTTCTGGAGCACCGATATGATGCAGCCGATCGCCAACCTGCCGGTGACCATTTTTAAATTTGCCATGAGTCCGTTCGCGGAATGGCAGCAACTGGCATGGGCCGGGGTATTGATTATCACCCTGTGCGTCTTGCTGCTGAATATTCTGGCGCGCGTTGTCTTCGCGAAGAAGAAACACGGTTAATTTTTGCGGCGCGGCTTAAGCGGCGCCGAATGAGGAAGAGATTGAGATGAGTATGGTGAACGCGAATCCGGGTAAAATTTCAGTTCGTGACCTGAACTTCTACTACGGCAAATTCCATGCCCTGAAGAACATAAACCTGGATATCGCTAAGAACCAGGTGACGGCGTTTATCGGCCCGTCAGGCTGCGGTAAATCCACTCTGCTGCGTACGTTCAACAAGATGTTTGAGCTGTACCCGGAGCAGCGTGCAGAAGGCGAAATTCTGCTGGATGGCGACAATATTCTCACCAATACCCAGGATATCGCGCTGCTGCGCGCGAAAGTAGGGATGGTATTCCAGAAGCCGACTCCGTTCCCGATGTCTATCTACGACAACATCGCCTTCGGCGTGCGTCTGTTCGAGAAGCTGTCGCGCGCCGATATGGACGAGCGCGTACAGTGGGCGTTGACCAAAGCCGCATTATGGAATGAAACCAAAGATAAACTGCACCAGAGCGGGTATTCTCTCTCCGGTGGTCAGCAGCAGCGTCTGTGTATCGCCCGCGGTATCGCGATTCGCCCGGAAGTGCTGCTGCTCGATGAACCTTGCTCAGCGCTGGACCCGATCTCCACCGGGCGCATCGAGGAACTTATCACCGAGCTGAAGCAGGATTACACCGTCGTTATCGTTACCCACAACATGCAGCAGGCTGCGCGTTGTTCCGACCATACGGCATTTATGTATCTCGGCGAGCTGATTGAATTCAGCAACACGGACGATCTGTTTACCAAGCCCGCTAAGAAGCAAACTGAAGATTATATTACTGGCCGCTACGGTTGATTGCCCTTCTGCTTTCAGGTGCTAACCCGATGGGCAATCAGGAGACATCATGGATAACTTAAATCTTAATAAACATATTTCCGGCCAGTTCAACGCCGAACTGGAGTACATTCGCACCCAGGTAATGACCATGGGTGGGCTGGTGGAGCAACAGCTTTCTGATGCGATCACCGCGATGCACAATCAGGACAGCGATCTGGCGAAGCGCGTAATCGATGGCGACAAGCAGGTCAATATGATGGAAGTGGCGATCGACGAGGCCTGCGTGCGCATCATCGCTAAACGTCAGCCGACCGCCAGCGACCTGCGACTGGTGATGGCGATCATCAAGACTATCGCCGAGCTGGAACGTATTGGCGACGTGGCGGATAAAATCTGCCGCACCGCGCTGGAGAAGTTTTCCCAGCAGCACCAGCCGCTGCTGGTGAGCCTGGAGTCGCTAGGCCGCCATACCGTACAGATGCTGCATGATGTGCTGGATGCCTTTGCGCGTATGGATCTTGATGAAGCGGTACGTATCTATCGCGAAGACAAGAAAGTCGATCAGGAATATGAAGGCATCGTGCGTCAACTGATGACCTATATGATGGAAGATTCACGTACTATTCCTAGCGTTCTGACCGCGCTGTTCTGCGCGCGCTCCATCGAGCGTATCGGCGATCGCTGCCAGAATATCTGCGAATATATTTTCTACTTCGTTAAAGGCCAGGATTTCCGTCACGTAGGCGGCGACGAACTGGATAAACTACTCGCGGGTAAAGATCCGAAAGAGTAAAAATCATGGTGGCCGATTCTGGTAAAGGAAATTATCAGAATCGACTATGATTTTGCGCATCTCTGAAATATTGCTGCGATTATCGTCACAATTAATACTCTGGCTATTTGAGTTTTAAATTTTCTCGCGTAACAATCCTTCTCACTGACTGAGCGCTGAAGCTCAGATGGTTAAAATGGATTGTTACTGCGACAGCAGGCAAAACCTGATATTGCCCCAGACGGCGATGTCAGGTTTTTTTGTTTTAGACGCTGAATGGTTTGCTGATAAGGGTTGCTACCGCAATGAGCGGGCAAAACCTGAAGAGGATTATCTGTTAATGCAGATGGTCTCCTTCAGGTTTTTTTTTGCCACTTATTCGGCATGAAAATAAAAGCTGCAGTTACGTGGAATGGTATTAATGCAGTTTATTAAAAACATAACGCTATTTATTCGTTACGTGTTTCATTTACGCCAATGCTTATATAAGGGATTATTATGATTAGAAGAAATATGATCGCTTCGGCGATGGTTTTGCTGGCGCCGCTTTGTTATTCAACAAATCTTATTGCCGGACAGCTTACGGTTGAACAACGATTGGAGCTTCTGGAAAAAGCGCTTCAGGACACGCAAAAAGAACTCAAGAAATATCAGGATCAGGAGAAAAAAAGAAACCAGGTTTGGGCCGCCTGGTCGCAACCGGTAAATAGCCAGAAGAGCCAGAGTGCGAAAGCGCCTACGGCGACCCAAGCGGCCGTTAAGCCAGACGCGGTACTGGTCAAAAATGAACAGCCGGCGCAGGGCGGTGAGCCAGCCTATAGCGCCATGACGCTGAAAGATTTTAGTAAATTCGTGAAAGATGAAATTGGCTTTAGCTATAACGGCTATTACCGTTCTGGCTGGGGAACTGCCTCGCACGGCTCGCCAAAATCGTGGGCCATCGGCTCGCTTGGCCGTTTGGGTAACGAGTATTCCGGCTGGTTTGATTTACAGCTTAAACAGCGCGTTTTTCAGGAAGGCGACAAACGTGTGGACGCCATCGTGATGCTCGATGGCAACGTGGGTCAGCAATATTCTGCTGGCTGGTTTGGCGACAACGCCGGCGGCGAAAACTACCTTCAGTTCTCGGATATGTACGTCAACACCAAAGGCTTTTTGCCGTTTGCCCAGGAAGCGGATTTTTGGGTCGGTAAGCACGGTGCGCCGAAAATCGAGATCCAGATGCTGGACTGGAAAACACAAAGAACCGATGCGGCAGCTGGCGTAGGGCTTGAAAACTGGAAAGTGGGCGCCGGTAAATTTGATATCGCGCTGGTGCGCGAAGATATTGATGATTACGACCGCTCTTTGACTAATAAGCAGCAAATTAATACCAATACCCTGGATGTGCGTTACAAAGATATTCCGCTGTGGGACAAAGCCTCGCTGATGGTCAGCGGGCGCTATGTCGCCGCCAATCAAAGCTCATCAGAGAAATATAAAGAGGGGAATGAAGGTTACTACCAATGGAAAGATACCTGGATGGTGGGAACCTCGTTAACGCAGAAATTTGATAACGGCGGCTTTAACGAATTTTCATTATTACTGGCGAACAACTCCATTGCCAGCAGCTTCTCGCGCTATGCCGGTTCGAGCCCGTATACCACCAACAATGGGCGCTATTATGGCGATCATACCAACGGCACCGCCGTGCGCTTAACCTCGCAGGGGGAAACCTATTTGCGTGATGATGTCATTATGGCGAATGCAATCGTCTACTCATTTGGTAATGACGTCTATAGCTACGAAACCGGCGCCCATTCAGATTTTGAATCTATTCGCGCCGTGGTTCGCCCGGCATATATCTGGAATAAATATAATCAGACCGGCGTTGAGTTGGGCTACTTCAAACAGCAGAACAAAGATGTGACGGGAAAGAAATATAACGAATCCGGTTATAAGACCACCTTATTCCATACCTTCAAAGTTAATACCAGTATGCTGACCTCGCGCCCGGAAATCCGTTTTTATGCGACTTATATTAAAGCCGAAGATATCGACCTGGATAAGGCCGCTAACAATACCACCGCGGTTTTTGAAGATGGCAAGAACGACCAATTCGCACTCGGCGCGCAGGCCGAAATTTGGTGGTAAGGCCGCAAGCGCCTGCTCATAAAAACGTAAAAAGGAATCAAGATGAAACGACATGCAATCTACTTCACCCTGGCGCTGGCTGGCGCCACATTTACGGCACACGCCGCACCACTGCCGACGGTGCCTGATGCCGCCATTCCAGTTAGCCAATATATTACTCAGGTGAATACGGATAACAGCGTGACTTTCCGGTTATTTGCCCCCGATGCCAGGCGCGTTTCCGTCGTCACGGGGTCGACGCCGGATACCTTTGTCTCTCATGACATGACCAAAGACAGCCAGGGCGTATGGACGTGGAAAAGCTATCGCCTGGCCGCCAATCTTTATGAGTACTACTTTGATGTTGACGGTTTTCGTTCCGTCGATACCGGCAGCCGTTATCAGAAGCCGCAGCGCCAGGTGAATACCAGCCTGATCCTGGTGCCCGGCAGCATTCTTGACGATCGGGCGGTCCCGCACGGCGATCTGCGTACCGTCACCTACCATTCGACGGCGCTTAAGTCAGAACGCCGCGTCTATGTCTGGACGCCACCGGGCTATAACGGCAGCGGCGAGCCTTTGCCGGTGCTCTATTTCTACCACGGTTTTGGTGATAGCGGTCTGTCGGCCATCGACCAGGGACGCATCCCGCAAATGATGGATAACCTGCTGGCGGAGGGCAAAATCAAGCCGATGCTGGTGGTGGTGCCGGATACCGAAACCGATATTCCTCAAGCGATCGCGGAAAACTTCCCGCCGCAGGAGCGGCGTAAAAACTTCTATCCACTGAATGCGAAAGCCGCAGACAACGAATTGATGCATGACATCATTCCGCTGATCGATTCCCGATTTAACGTGCGTAAAGATGCCGACGGCCGGGCGCTGGCGGGGCTGTCACAGGGCGGTTATCAGGCGCTGGTGTCCGGGATGAATCATCTTGAGAATTTCGGTTGGCTTGCCACCTTTAGCGGGGTTACGACAACCACGGTTCCCGATGCTGGGGTGGAGGCGCAGTTGAATAACCCTGACGCCATCAATAAGCAACTGCGTAACTTTACGCTGGTGGTTGGCGAAAAAGACTCCGTCACTGGCAAAGATATTGCCGGCCTGAAAAGTGAACTGGAAAAGCAGAAGATCAAATTTGATTACCACTCTTATCCCGGCCTGAACCATGAAATGGACGTCTGGCGTCCGGCCTATGCCGAGTTTGTGCAAAAGCTCTTTAAATAACCGTCAGGGGGCATGGCGCCCCCTGTCTCAACCAGTAAAGGAAGATGAGATGAAATTGATTGTGACGGAAGATTATGAAGAGATGAGCCTGGTCGCCTGCCATCATCTTTTAGGCTATATCACGGTGCCGCGACGGATGAATCTGGCGGTGACGGCGGGGAGTACGCCGAAGCGTATGTATGAGCATTTAGTGGCCGCCATCAAAGGAAAATCATTCTATGATCGGGTTCACTATTACAACTTTGATGAGATACCTTTTCGCGGCCAGCAGCGTGAAGGGGTGACGATTTCCAACCTGCGCCAGCTGTTTTTTACTCCAGCGCAAATCAAAGAAGAGAACATCCATAAATTGACGCTGGAGAACGCGGCTCAACACGATCGCCGCCTCGAAGAGGCCGGCGGTCTTGACCTGGTCGTGCTGGGGCTGGGTGCCGACGGCCATTTTTGCGGCAACCTGCCGAACACTACACGTTTTCATGATGAGACGGTCGAAGTACCGATACAGGGGGAGCTGATTGGCATTGTCGCGAACGGCGAAATGGGGGGCGATTTCAATGTGGTGCCGGATAGCTATGTCACCATGGGGCCGAAAAGCGTGATGGCGGCAAAAAACCTGCTGCTGATTGTCAGCGGCGCGGCAAAGGCGCAAGCGCTAAAGCAGGTGGTGGAAGGCCCGGTCAGCGAACTGGTGCCGGCCTCTGTACTCAAGTTGCACCCTTCGTTGGTGATTATTGCGGATAAAGCGGCTGCGGCGGAATTGCAGCACTAAAAAGCCGCTGGCCAGCGGGGCTACCGTTGTGACCAACCGTAGCCCGACCGAGCGTAGTGACGTCGGGTCTTAACGAGTAATATCCCAGCCACGCGCTCTCCACAATGCCGGCAGCTCAGCTAAATCGGTAAAGGTCGTTACTTTCGGATGATCGATCGGTTGGTTGTGCGGGTCGGCGCAGAAGTAAAAGACTTCCATACCCGCGGCAATTCCTGATTGGGCTCCCGCGCTGGAATCATCGACCAGAATACAGTTTTCGACTTGTACCTGCATGGCCTCTGCCGCATGGAACATCAGCGCCGGGTCGGGTTTCCAGCGCTGAATGTCGTAACCGCTGTACAGCCGGTCTGGGAAGTGGTGCAGCATCTGCGTTCTACCGAGCGAATGCTGCATTTTACTGACCGGGCCATTCGACACCACGCACATGGGGATCTTCACCGCGTCCAGCAGCGCAGCGGCGCCGGGGATGACCTCCAGCTCGCTATCGAACAGACGGGCGACTTCGGCGCGATACACCGGCTCCAGAGTCTCTTTCTGCAGGTTAACGCCATATTCAGCGTTGATGGTGTCGATAATCTCGTACAGCTTAACGCCCTTGAAGCGCTTAAAAATTTCGGCTAAATCCAGCGTAATACCGAATTCCTGAAACATGTGAACATAGGCGCGTGAGCAAATCACCTCGCTATCGACCAGCGTGCCGTCACAATCGAAAAATACTGCTTGTGGTTGGGTCATACTCTTTCCAGTTTAACAAGTTTAACGTTTTCGTAATGCTCAATGCCGCGACGCAATCGTTGCCGTATAAGCAAAATAAATGAAAAAAATTACCATACAACCGCGCCTGGTGCCGTAATTTGGTATAGGATAGCCTCGAATTTTCCCTCCTTTACGTTCGGAAACCGATAATGAGTCAACAACCAACCAGCCAGTCTTCTGGCCAGGGTCTGCTGGAGCGCGTATTTAAACTGCGCGAGCACGGCACCACGGTGCGCACTGAAGCGATCGCCGGTTTCACCACGTTCCTGACGATGGTCTACATCGTCTTCGTGAACCCACAAATTCTTGGCGTGGCGGGTATGGATACCAGCGCTGTCTTTGTGACCACCTGTCTGATCGCTGCCTTCGGCAGCATTCTGATGGGTCTGTTCGCGAATCTGCCGGTGGCGCTGGCGCCAGCGATGGGTCTGAATGCCTTCTTTGCCTTCGTGGTAGTTCAGGCGATGGGCCTGCCGTGGCAGGTGGGTATGGGCGCGATTTTCTGGGGCGCCGTTGGCCTGCTGCTGCTGACCCTCTTCCGCGTACGCTACTGGATGATTGCCAATATCCCGGTGAGCCTGCGCGTGGGTATCACCAGCGGTATCGGGCTGTTTATCGGCATGATGGGCCTGAAGAACGCCGGCGTTATCGTGGCGAACCAGGACACGTTGGTCAGCATCGGCAACCTGACTTCCCACAGCGTGCTGCTGGGCGTGCTCGGATTCTTTATTATCGCTATCCTGGCATCGCGTAATATTCATGCCGCCGTGCTGGTCTCCATCGTCGTCACCACCCTGTTGGGCTGGATGCTCGGCGATGTGCACTATACCGGCATCGTCTCCGCGCCGCCGAGCGTGACCTCGGTTGTGGGTCAGGTCGATCTGGCCGGTTCGCTGAACCTTGGCCTGGCGGGCGTGATCTTCTCGTTCATGCTGGTTAACCTGTTCGACTCCTCCGGCACCCTGATTGGCGTCACCGATAAAGCCGGGCTGGCAGATGCGCAGGGTAAATTCCCACGCATGAAGCAGGCGTTGTTCGTCGATAGCGTGTCGTCTGTTGCCGGCTCCTTTATTGGCACCTCTTCGGTTACGGCCTATATCGAATCCTCCTCCGGCGTTTCGGTTGGCGGGCGTACTGGCCTGACCGCCGTTGTCGTAGGTATCCTGTTCCTGCTGGTCATCTTCCTGTCGCCGCTGGCGGGGATGGTTCCGGCCTATGCCGCCGCTGGGGCGCTGATTTACGTTGGCGTGCTGATGACCTCAAGCCTGGCGCGCGTGAAGTGGGATGACCTGACGGAAGCGGTACCGGCGTTTATCACCGCGGTGATGATGCCGTTCAGCTTCTCGATCACCGAAGGTATCGCCCTGGGCTTTATTTCCTACTGCGTGATGAAGATTGGTACCGGCCGTCTGCGTGAACTCAGCCCGTGCGTGATCATCGTTTCGCTGCTGTTCGTGCTGAAAATTGTCTTTATCGATGCGCATTGATCCGCACGCATGATGAAATGGCCCGGCATCGCTGCCGGGCTTTTTTTTATGCTTTAACCCGCTGAATATAATCGCCAAAGGCGGTCAACTGGCCGCGCAGATGGTCCAGTGTGCTCTGATCGACCACTTCACCCGCCTGCGGATCGACTTTGTTCTGAATCACACCGCCCATAAATTCCGGCTTGTTCATGACCATCGCATCGAGGAAGACCAGAATCTGGCGTAGATGATACTGGCAGCGGGCCCCGCCGATGGCGCCCATGGAGCTGGTCTGGATCAGCACCGGCTTACCGGCCAGCGGCTGTTCCGGCAGACGCGAGAGCCAGTCGATAGCGTTCTTCAGACCGCCGGGTACCGAGTAGTTATATTCCGGAGTAACGATCACCACGCCATCCGCTTCGCGGATTTGTTTCGCGATCGCCTGCACGCTCTGCGGGAACCCCTCTTCCTGTTGGATATCGGCATCGTACAGCGGGATATCGCCGATCGACGGCAGCGCGGAGATTTCCATGCCCGCAGGCGCAATGCCCGGCAGCGTGCGCGCAACCATGGCATTAAAAGAACCTTTGCGTAGACTTCCGAGTAACGTAACAACTTTCAACGTATCAGACATGAGTGCTCCTTTGCATCATGATGGCCGGCTAAACCGGTCAGTTGAGGGAGAATACTTTTTCTACCGGTAAGCTGGTAAAGCGCATCAGGCGCGCGTCAGTCTCTTTGGCGCGCGTTTGCGCATCAGGCAGGCAGCGCCAGCCCTCTTTACTATCAAATTCCCAGACCTTCAGCGGCCCGATATTCGGGGTGACGGCGATTGACCACACCAGCAACGTTTCAGCATCACAGATGGCTTCAATCGATTGGGTGCCAGCGGTACGCAGGCGACCAGACCCCGGCAGCAGTTGTACTCGCACGGGGGCTTCACCGGTGAGCTTCAGCACGCTGCGGCGCAGCGCCACCAGTTGGGCGCGGGCTTCATCCGGATCGTGCTGGATGTTAATCCATAAATTCTCATTGCTATTGAAGACATAGCGATCGGCTGCATGTAGCGGATGGACGCCACGCGAGGCATGCTGTAGTTCCATATCGAGACCGCAGTCACCTTCGGTCGTCAGCGCTACGCCGACGATATTCCCGGCATAAGAGATGGAAAAGCGGGGAAGGTGGGGATCGCGAAATACGGGCCGTCCATTGGGTTCGCTGATGATTTCCGGCAGCTCGCCGATACCATAAAGCATGAAAAGCAGTTCAGCGAGCAGCGAACGCGAGGCGCGATAGCGGCTCTGTCGGTATTCGGGTAGGTTACGTGCGGATTGATGACATGCCGCCGACAAACGCGTCGATAGCGGCTCCCTGGTGTTGAGTATCCCTCTTGCAAAATGCGTTGCCATTCGTCGCTCCGTGATTAATGGTCAGAGATAAAAATTGTGAATGATATTATCGCTCACAATGAGCAGGTTTTAATGCGGAAATTCTTCCTTGAGAAGGGATAATGTCTGACTTTTACAATTTCTTGCGCAACAACGTGAGGATGATGGGCAATTTCCCTACAGCGTATTGGAATAGAGCTATTTGAGGGTCTCTCTGAGCCATACGATCTTTGGATTATAGCTATTACGCTTATGCCACAGCAGGGTAAACGGCACGCGCATTTTTTCCAGCAGCTGCGGCTCCAGCGGCAGCGGGCGCGAAACCAGCGGCAGATGATGTTGCTGATTGTAGTGCTGACAGTAGCGCGGCGCGGTGGCTATCATGGTGTGATTTGGTTGCGCCGCCATAAACAGCGACTGCTCAAAGCCGGGCAGGGTCAGGGCAACCGTCCGTTTGTGGCCCAGGTCATGCAGCACATCATCCAGCGCCCAGGTATCGCTTTGTTCCCAGCAGATATTGATGTGCGGATAGCGCAGGAAAGCCGCCAGGTTCCACTCTTCATTGAGCGCCGGATGATCGGCGCGCAGCCACACCTGCGGCAGGTCGCTAAACAGGACATCAAAATCGATATACCACGGCAGCAGGCTCAGCTGTTCGCGCGAACGCGGATGGGTTTCCTTGCCGCAAAAACCGATATCAACCTCGCCGCGAATGATGGCATCCAGCGAGTCGTAATCCCAGTTGCGTAAACGGATCAGCGCTTGTGGATAACGTTGATAAATTTGCTGGGAGAGGGCGTTGAACAGGATCATCAGCAGCGGTGATTCTGCCGCCAGCTCGAACTTCAGGCCGCTTGGCATAGTGTGGTGCGGTTTATCGAGGATCTGATTGCCCATCTGCATCCAGTCGGCAAGATCCTGCTCCATGCTGCTCATTAACGGCGTTGGCGCCAGCCCTAGCGGTGTTTTAACAAACAGCGGATCGTCAAACCAGGTGCGTAGCTTGGCCAATGATTTACTCACCGCCGACGGCGAAACGTTCATCCGTTTCGCCGTGCGGGTGACGCTGCGCTCCTGGGTCAGAAGCTGCAGACATAACAGTAAGTTAAGATCGAGACTCGACAGGGATTTCTTCATCATATTGCGTCGCGCGCGCCGGCGAGACGACCAGTATCAGAACAATACTGACTATGCTACAGGCAATGAGTATCCCGATCAGCATATTCATGGCGCTCAGCCCGATGATAGCCGCCAGCCAAATCCACAGCGAAGAACCACAGACCTGGGCGATGCCGAGGGCGGAGCTGGCGACGCCCGCCCGCAGCGTGAAAGGCCCCAACGCCTGGCTCATCGCGACGCCAAAGCCAACCGAGAAACCCGCGCAGATCATACCTAATCCCAGCATGGTGATGGGCTGGCTGGCGGCGAGGCTCAATACCACGCCAGCGATAAGGAACAAAGTCTGCGAGGTCAGCATCAGGGTACGCGGTTTAAACAGCGTCAGAGCGAACGGCGTGGAGAACGACACGGCCATGCTGACCATTGCCATCAGCGCCATCGCCATTGAATAAGTTCCGCGGTCGAAACCCATCTCTTCCATCATCAGCACCGGAGAGACGTTTACGTAGGTCAAAATTGCGGTGACGCTGAGAGTCGTAATGACTATGCGGCTGAGGAAAAAACGGTTTAGCAGCGACTCAGCGGCGCCATTGTGCTGTGCGTCTGCCTGCGGATGCGTTGTCGGGCGCGTCTCACGCAGGATAAACACCGACAATAACCCCACCATGACCCCCATGCCTGTCATGGTGTAGAACAGGCTCTGCCACGGATATTTCAACATGATCAGATGGCCAAGTACCGGCGCGAGAACGGGAATGATGCAGGTAATGCCATTAAGCAGCGACAGTACCTTGGCGCGGCGGCGCTCGTCCAGCGTATCGCGCAGAACGGCAAAAGCGACGACGTAGCAGCTTCCCGCGCCGATCCCCTGGATAAAGCGGCCGATCAGGAAATGCGTGCTGTTATGCGCCTGCGAGCACAACAACGAGGCCAGTATGAAGGTGATGGCGCCGAAAATCGCGACCGGTTTACGCCCGGATTTATCCGCCGCTCGCCCGGCAAAAAGCATCGCGGTAGCCATGCCGGCTAAATAGACCGAAAAGGCGATATGCAGCTGTGCCTCGCTGGCGCCAAGATCTTGGGCGATGCGCGGTAGACCGACCAGATACATATCAATGCCGGATGGATAGAGCAGTACCAATGCGAAACTGCAGATAAGAAAGCGTGCCATAGGACCCTCGCAATAAGAATGGCGTACAGCATAGTGGCTAACGCCGGGGAGTACGAGTTGCCATTTGGACAACACTCTTTTCCTGAAAGGAAAAACAGTTGATTGCTTCACAGAGTTGATGTGATTAAGGCAATCAAATAAAAAACCCGCCATAACAGAAGGTTATGGCGGGTTAGTAGATGCTTACCAGTAACGCTTACTTACCGATACAGAAACTGGAGAAGATGCGGCCCAGCAGATCGTCAGAGGTAAATTCGCCGGTGATTTCACTTAATGCCTGTTGCGACAGACGCAGCTCCTCCGCCAGTAATTCACCGGCCCAGGCGCCCAGCAACTGCGCTTTGCCCTGCTGCAGATGGTCCGCAGCTGTTTCCAGCGCTTGCAGGTGGCGACGACGGGCGAGGAAGCCGCCTTCCATGTTGGTATCGAAGCCCATGCTCTGCTTAAGGTGGTTGCGCAGCACCTCGACCCCTTCACCGGTACGCGCCGACAGGCGGATTAGTGAGTGGCCATTTACTTCGCTGAGCCCCAGCGCTTCGCCGGTGACGTCGGCTTTATTACGCACCACGGTAATCGGCAGTTTAGCGGGCAGGCGCTCGATAAAGTCCGGCCAGATCTCCGCCGGGTCAACGGCGCTGGTGGTGGTGCCGTCGACCATAAACAGCACCCGATCCGCCTGCTCGATCTCCTGCCAGGCGCGTTCAATGCCGATACGCTCCACTTCATCACTGGCGTCACGCAGGCCTGCGGTATCGATGATATGCAGCGGCATACCGTCGATGTGAATATGTTCGCGCAGTACGTCGCGGGTGGTGCCGGCGATATCGGTGACGATCGCCGCTTCTCGTCCGGCCAGCGCGTTGAGCAGGCTGGATTTACCGGCGTTTGGCCGTCCGGCGATCACCACTTTCATCCCTTCACGCAGCAGGCTGCCCTGACGGGCTTCGGCGCGGACGGCATCGAGATCGGCGATCACGTCGTTCAGTTGGGCTTCAATTTTACCATCGGAGAGGAAATCAATTTCTTCATCCGGGAAATCAATCGCCGCTTCCACGTAGATGCGCAGGTGAGTGAGCGCTTCCACAAGATGGTTCACACGCGCGGAGAAGGCCCCTTGCAAGGAGTTCAACGCCGAACGGGCCGCCTGCTCTGAGCTGGCGTCGATAAGGTCGGCGATGGCCTCTGCCTGCGCCAGGTCGAGCTTGTCGTTGAGGAACGCGCGCTCGGAAAACTCGCCCGGATTGGCGATGCGAACGCCGGGCAACGTCAGAATACGTTTGAGCAGCAGATCCAGAATGACCGGGCCGCCGTGGCCCTGCAGTTCGAGGACATCTTCGCCGGTAAAGGAATTGGGTCCCGGGAACCACAGCGCAATCCCCTGATCCAGCGGCGTACCGTCGGCGTCTTTGAACGGCAGATAGTCGGCATAGCGCGGCTTCGGCAGCTTGCCGAGTACCGCCTGCGCGACGTCGCGCGCCTTAAGGCCGGAGATACGCAGGATGCCCACACCCCCGCGTCCCGGTGGGGTTGCCTGGGCGACGATAGTGTCGTTATGGCTCATGATATGTCTCTTCAAATCGCAATAAAAAAAGGCGGTCATTCGACCGCCTTTTGATTGTAGGCCTGATAAGCGTTAGCGCCATCAGGCAACCCGGCGCGCATTGCCGGATGGCGGCTTCGCCTTATCCGGCCTACACCGAATCAGGATTTTTTCTTCTCGCGGCTATGTAGGCCACGCTTCTCCAGACCACGGTAAATCAGCTGCTGCTGAATAATGGTTACCAGGTTGCTGACGATGTAGTACACCACCAGACCAGACGGGAACCACAGGAAGAACACCGTGAAGATGACCGGCATAAAGGTCATGATCTTCTGCTGCATCGGGTCGGTCACGGTGGTCGGCGACATCTTCTGGATGAAGAACATGGTCGCGCCCATGATGATCGGCAGGATGTAGTACGGGTCTTGCGCGGACAGGTCATGGATCCACAGGATAAACGGCGCATGACGCAGTTCAACCGAGGCGCTCAGCATGTAGTACAGCGCAAGGAAGATTGGCATCTGAATAATCAGCGGGAAGCAGCCACCCAGCGGGTTAACTTTTTCTGCTTTATACAGCGCCATCATTTCCTGGCTTTGACGTTGTTTATCGTCGCCCAGACGCTCGCGCATAGCCTGAATCTTCGGCTGCAGCATACGCATCTTCGCCATGGAGGTGTACTGCGCTTTAGTCAGCGGGTACATGATGCCACGAACGATAAAGGTGATGACGATAATCGAGAAGCCCCAGTTGCCGAGGAAGCCGTGGATGAATTTCAGCAGCTTAAACAGCGGTTGGGAGATGAACCACAGCCAGCCGTAGTCGACGGTCAGATCCAGGTGCGGCGCGACGGCAGCCATTTTATCCTGCAGAGCCGGACCGACCCACAGCACACTTTCCAGCTTGTCGGTTTGACCTGGCTGCACCAGTACCGGCTGTGATTTATAGCCGATAGCGACAACGCCATTACCGAGGTTAGCGGTATAGAAGTTGTTGGTGCCGTTGTTATGCGGAACCCACGCGGTGGTGAAGTACTGCTGCAACATCGCCACCCAACCGTCTTTGGTGCTGACGTTCAGGTTTTCGTTATCGACGATAGTATCGAATTTATATTTTTCGTATTTCGAATCAGCAGTGGAGTACGCCGCGCCACGGAAGGTGTGCATGGTAGACAGACCGCCGGTTTGCGTATCGCGGCTTGATGGCAGCGCTGCTGTTTGCTTCAGCTGACCGAAGGAGGAGATCTCCAGCGGTTTTTCGCCGACGTTTTTCACGTTGTAGCCAACGTTCACCGCATAATCACCGCGTTTCAGGGTGAAGGTTTTGGTGAAGACGTTGCCCGCTTTGTCGGTGTAGGTCAGCGGAATAACGATTTCGTTCTGGCCGTCAGCCAGTACATACGCATCTTTATCAGCGTTATACAGCGGACGCGGGCCGTTAGCCGGGTTATCCGGGCCGTCACGACCAGTTAAGCCGCTCTGTGCCTGATAGATAAACTGTGGCGTGGTTTCCAGTAACTGGAACGGTTCAGTAGATTTCAGCGCTTTCGGGTAAGCCGGAAGCAGCGCTTGCTCAACATCACCACCGCTGGTGTTGATGGTCAGATCAAGCACATCAGTTTTAACCGTAATCAGTTTCCCCTGGCCACTGGCCGGTACGCCCTGGTCTGCGGCGCTACCCGCTGCTGTGGTCGTAGTCTGCGTGGTCTGCTGCTGGGTTTGCGGATTTTTGTCCTGCTCCCAGGCTTGCCAGATCATGAAAGACACGAACAACAAAGCGATGATAAGAAGATTGCGTTGCGAATCCATCGTTAGTGTTCTCTGGTATCAAATGGTCCAGGCGGGACGGGGTCGTCACCACCAGGGTGTAAAGGGTGGCATTTTAATACGCGTTTCACCGTCAACCAACTGCCTTTTATCACTCCAAACCTGCGCAATGCCTCAATTCCGTATTGAGAACAGGTTGGCGTGAAACGACAGTGCGGCCCGAGTAGCGGACTAATCAGGCGCTGATAGACCCTGATAAGGCCTATCAGGACCCGCGAGCCAGGCGACAATGGCGGCGCCATAATTTTTCCAACGCTTCCGAGAGAGCACGGTTATCGAGGTCGGCAACCCCTTTCTTTGCCACCACCACGAAATCCATTGGCGGGAGTTCATGTTGACGTAAACGGAAGCTTTCACGCGTCAGACGTTTAATCCGATTGCGTTCATGCGCGCGCTTAACGTTTTTCTTGGCGACGGTAAGACCGATGCGGGGATGCCCCAGCGAATTCAGGCGGCCGAGGATGGTGATTTGCGGCGTGCCAGCCCGTTGTGGCTGCTGGAAGACGAAAGTGAAATGACTGGGAGTTAACAAACGTAACTCCCTGGGAAATGCTAGCTTAACCACGCAGGGTTAGCTTTATTACTTGGAAACGGTCAGACGAGCGCGGCCTTTAGCACGACGACGTGCCAGAACCTGACGACCATTTTTATTAGCCATACGAGCACGGAAGCCGTGAGAACGGTTGCGCTTCAGTACAGACGGTTGAAAAGTGCGTTTCATGGCGATTTCTACCTAAACTTGAATAAATTCACTGACTTTTGCGTAGACCCGAACGAACTTCGAACGACTTACGCCTCAGCGTGGGTGATTAAAGAGGCCGGATTGTAATAATTGTACACTCCGGAGTCAATTCTCTTTCCTTATTTCTCGCACCTTGCCGCACAAAAAATAAGCTGAGACGAGTTGCGAAAACGGGCGTTACGCGCCGGGTGGGGGATTATACGGCCTGGCGGGTAAAGCGCAAGGATCGTAAAGGATCTTTGTTAGATCAATTCTGTTCAAAACCGGCATAGCTCATTAATTTTTCCAATATGCGGGCGAAATCGTGCCGCACTCTCGCCAGGATCGATTACACTTACCCGGTTTCGATCCTCCTGTGGATAAATCGGGAAGAATCTGTTGAGAAACACAAGATCTCTTTCTCAGTTTAGGCTATGATCCCCGGTCCCGATCGCGATCCACGGATCCGTCCCGGGTAAAACCGCAAATAGCGGTTCGCACGTCACCCCTTTTGCGCAGGGGCTTTTTCGGCTAATGCAGGGTCTTGCGACGTGTGCCAACAATCACGATTGTTTCAGTTTTTCTTTTATATCGATTTTATGTTCGAGTGGAGTCCGCCGTGTCACTTTCGCTTTGGCAGCAGTGTCTTGCCCGATTGCAGGATGAGTTACCAGCCACAGAATTCAGCATGTGGATCCGCCCATTGCAGGCGGAACTGAGCGATAACACGCTGGCACTGTATGCGCCAAACCGTTTTGTGCTCGATTGGGTAAGGGACAAATACCTCAATAATATCAATGGGCTCCTCAATGACTTTTGTGGTGCGGACGCCCCACAGCTGCGCTTTGAAGTGGGCGCGAAGCCTGCGGCGCCGTCCCACCAGGGGACGGCCAACGTCGCCACGGCGATCCCGGCCGCTCAGGTGCAAACCGCGCGCGTCGCGCCGGCTGTCGCCCGTCAGGGCTGGGATAACGTTCCGGCGCCGGCAGAGCCCACCTACCGTTCCAACGTCAACGTCAAGCATACGTTTGATAACTTCGTCGAAGGTAAATCTAACCAGCTGGCACGCGCGGCGGCGCGTCAGGTGGCCGATAACCCGGGCGGCGCGTATAACCCGCTGTTCCTTTATGGCGGCACCGGTCTGGGTAAAACCCACCTGTTGCACGCCGTCGGCAACGGCATTGTGGCGCGTAAGCCAAATGCTAAAGTGGTTTATATGCACTCCGAGCGTTTCGTGCAGGACATGGTTAAAGCCCTGCAAAACAACGCCATCGAAGAATTTAAACGCTATTACCGCTCCGTTGACGCCCTGCTGATCGATGATATTCAGTTCTTCGCCAATAAAGAGCGTTCGCAGGAAGAGTTCTTCCATACCTTCAACGCCTTGCTGGAAGGTAATCAGCAGATCATCCTCACTTCGGATCGTTATCCAAAAGAGATCAACGGCGTTGAAGATCGTCTGAAATCGCGCTTTGGCTGGGGCCTGACGGTGGCGATCGAGCCGCCTGAACTGGAAACCCGCGTCGCGATCCTGATGAAGAAAGCCGATGAGAACGATATCCGCCTGCCGGGCGAAGTCGCATTCTTTATCGCTAAGCGTCTGCGTTCGAACGTGCGTGAGCTGGAAGGGGCGCTGAACCGCGTCATTGCTAACGCCAACTTTACCGGCCGGGCGATCACCATCGATTTCGTGCGCGAAGCGCTGCGCGATTTACTGGCGCTGCAGGAAAAATTAGTCACCATCGACAATATTCAAAAGACGGTGGCGGAGTATTACAAGATTAAGGTAGCGGACCTGCTGTCCAAACGCCGCTCCCGTTCGGTGGCGCGCCCACGCCAGATGGCGATGGCGCTGGCCAAAGAGCTGACCAACCACAGCCTGCCGGAAATCGGCGATGCGTTTGGCGGTCGCGACCATACCACCGTGCTGCACGCCTGCCGTAAGATTGAGCAGTTGCGTGAAGAAAGCCACGATATTAAAGAAGATTTTTCCAATTTAATCAGAACATTATCCTCGTGACGCTATGAAATTTACCGTAGAACGTGAACATTTATTAAAACCGCTGCAACAGGTGAGCGGTCCGTTAGGTGGTCGTCCGACGCTGCCAATTCTCGGTAACCTGCTGCTTCAGGTCGCGGACGGCACGCTGTCGCTAACCGGTACCGATCTGGAAATGGAAATGGTCGCGCGCGTGTCGCTGATTCAGCCGCACGAAGCGGGCGCCACCACCGTTCCGGCGCGTAAATTCTTTGATATCTGCCGCGGCCTGCCTGAAGGCGCGGAGATCGCCGTGCAGCTTGAAGGCGACCGTATGCTGGTGCGCTCCGGCCGCAGCCGCTTCTCGCTGTCGACCCTGCCTGCCGCCGATTTCCCGAATCTCGACGACTGGCAGAGCGAAGTGGAATTTACCCTGCCGCAGGCGACGATGAAGCGCCTGATTGAAGCCACCCAGTTTTCGATGGCGCACCAGGATGTCCGTTACTACTTAAACGGCATGCTGTTTGAAACCGAAGGTAGCGAACTGCGCACCGTCGCCACCGATGGCCACCGTCTGGCGGTTTGTTCAATGCCTTTGGAAGAGTCGCTGCCGAACCATTCGGTGATCGTGCCGCGTAAAGGGGTGATTGAGCTGATGCGTATGCTCGATGGCGGCGATACGCCGCTGCGCGTGCAGATCGGCAGCAACAATATCCGTGCTCACGTCGGCGATTTTATCTTCACCTCGAAGCTGGTTGATGGCCGTTTCCCGGACTATCGCCGCGTATTGCCGAAAAACCCGGATAAACACCTTGATGCCGGCTGCGACATTCTCAAGCAGGCCTTTGCCCGCGCGGCAATTCTGTCGAACGAGAAATTCCGCGGCGTGCGGTTGTACGTCAGCGAAAACCAGCTGAAAATCACCGCGAATAACCCGGAACAGGAAGAGGCGGAAGAGATTCTCGATGTCACTTATTCGGGCAGCGAGATGGAAATCGGCTTTAACGTTAGCTACGTGCTGGATGTGCTCAATGCGCTGAAGTGCGAGAATGTGCGCATACTGCTGACGGATTCCGTATCGAGCGTGCAGATTGAGGATGCGGCTTCACAGTCCGCCGCCTATGTTGTCATGCCTATGAGATTGTAGAATCTGCAAAGGGGCTGGTTTACTTGCCATTTCGCCTTCCGGCAGTGCTCGAAATGCTCACGTACTTCGTGTACGCTCCGCTTTCTGCGCGCTGGCGGTAGACGAACTGGCTGCGACACCCACGCCCCTTGAATGATGACGAGCTGATATGTCGCTATCCCGACTCCTAATCAAAGATTTCCGCAATATCGAAAATGCGGATCTCGCTTTATCCCCCAGCTTTAACTTCCTGGTTGGCGCAAACGGCAGCGGCAAAACCAGCGTGCTGGAAGCTATCTATACGCTCGGCCATGGCAGGGCGTTTCGCAGTTTGCAAATTGGCCGGGTAATTCGTCACGAGCAGGATTCGTTTGTCCTGCACGGGCGTTTACAGGGCGAAGAGCGGGAAACCGCCATTGGCCTGACCAAAGACAAACAGGGCGACAGCAAAGTGCGTATCGACGGCACCGATGGCCACAAGGTGGCGGAACTGGCGCACCTGATGCCGATGCAGCTGATCACGCCGGAGGGGTTTACTTTACTCAACGGCGGCCCCAAATACAGAAGAGCGTTCCTTGATTGGGGATGCTTTCATAACGAAGCCGGATTCTTCACCGCCTGGAGCAACCTGAAGCGCCTGCTGAAACAGCGCAACGCCGCGCTGCGCCAGGTGAGCCGCTATGCGCAACTGCGGCCGTGGGACCTGGAATTAATCCCGCTGGCGGAACAAATCAGCCGCTGGCGTGCCGAATACAGCGCCGCTATTGTCGAAGACATGGCGGATACCTGTCAGCAATTTTTACCGGAATTCACCCTCACCTTCTCTTTCCAGCGCGGCTGGGAAAAAGAAACGGACTACGCCGAGGTGCTGGAGCGGAATTTCGAACGCGACAGAATGTTAACCTACACCGCCCACGGTCCGCATAAAGCGGATTTTCGCATTCGCGCCGATGGGGCGCCGGTGGAAGACACCTTGTCGCGCGGGCAGCTTAAGCTGCTGATGTGCGCCCTACGACTGGCGCAGGGCGAGTTCCTGACCCGCGAAAGCGGGCGGCGCTGCCTGTACCTGATAGATGATTTTGCCTCGGAGCTTGACGATGCCCGGCGCGGGTTGCTTGCCAGCCGCTTAAAAGCCACGCAATCGCAGGTTTTCGTCAGCGCAATCAGCGCTGAACACGTAATGGACATGTCGGACAAAAATTCGAAGATGTTCACCGTGGAAAAGGGTAAAATAACGGATTAACCCAAGATTAAATGAGCGAGAAACGTTGATGTCGAATTCTTATGACTCCTCCAGTATCAAAGTCCTGAAAGGGCTGGATGCGGTGCGTAAGCGCCCGGGTATGTATATCGGCGACACGGATGACGGCACCGGTCTGCACCACATGGTATTCGAGGTTGTGGATAACGCTATCGACGAAGCGCTCGCAGGTTACTGTAAAGACATCGTTGTTACTATCCACAGCGATAACTCCGTCTCCGTACAGGATGACGGCCGCGGCATCCCAACCGGCATTCACCCGGAAGAGGGCGTCTCCGCGGCGGAAGTTATCATGACCGTCCTGCACGCCGGCGGTAAATTCGATGATAACTCCTATAAAGTGTCCGGCGGTCTGCACGGCGTAGGCGTCTCGGTGGTTAACGCCCTGTCGCAGAAGCTGGAGCTGGTTATCCAACGCGATAACAAAGTTCACAAACAAATTTATGAGCACGGTGTGCCGCAGGCGCCGCTGGCGGTAACCGGTGAAACCGAAAGCACCGGTACCATGGTGCGTTTCTGGCCAAGCCTGGAAACCTTTACCAACGTCACTGAATTCGAATACGAAATCCTGGCGAAACGTCTGCGCGAGCTGTCGTTCCTCAACTCCGGGGTCTCTATCCGCCTGCGCGATAAGCGCGACGGCAAAGAAGACCATTTCCACTACGAAGGCGGCATCAAGGCGTTTGTTGAGTATCTCAACAAGAACAAAACGCCGATCCACCCGAATATCTTCTATTTCTCCACCGAAAAAGACGGTATTGGCGTTGAAGTGGCGCTGCAGTGGAACGATGGTTTCCAGGAAAACATCTACTGCTTTACCAACAACATTCCGCAGCGCGACGGCGGTACTCACCTGGCGGGCTTCCGCGCGGCGATGACCCGTACCCTGAACGCCTACATGGATAAAGAAGGCTACAGCAAAAAGGCGAAAGTCAGCGCTACCGGCGACGATGCGCGTGAAGGCCTGATTGCCGTGGTTTCCGTAAAGGTGCCGGATCCGAAGTTCTCCTCTCAGACTAAAGACAAGCTGGTCTCCTCCGAGGTGAAATCGGCGGTTGAACAGCAGATGAACGAACTGCTGAGCGAATACCTGCTGGAAAACCCGTCCGATGCGAAAATCGTGGTCGGCAAAATTATCGACGCCGCGCGTGCGCGTGAAGCCGCGCGTCGCGCCCGTGAAATGACCCGTCGTAAAGGCGCGCTTGACCTGGCAGGCCTGCCGGGCAAACTGGCGGATTGCCAGGAACGCGACCCGGCGCTGTCTGAACTGTACCTCGTGGAAGGGGACTCCGCGGGCGGCTCTGCGAAACAGGGCCGTAACCGTAAGAACCAGGCTATCCTGCCGCTGAAGGGTAAAATCCTTAACGTTGAGAAAGCCCGCTTCGATAAAATGCTCTCTTCTCAGGAAGTAGCCACGCTTATCACCGCGCTGGGCTGCGGCATCGGCCGCGATGAGTACAACCCGGATAAACTGCGTTATCACAGCATCATCATCATGACCGATGCGGACGTCGACGGCTCGCACATTCGTACCCTGCTGTTGACCTTCTTCTATCGTCAGATGCCGGAAATCGTTGAACGCGGTCACGTTTACATTGCTCAGCCGCCGCTGTACAAAGTGAAGAAAGGCAAGCAGGAACAGTACATTAAAGACGACGAAGCGATGGATCAGTACCAGATCTCCATCGCGCTCGACGGCGCGACCCTGCACACCAACGCCAGCGCACCGGCCTTAGCCGGCGAGTCACTGGAAAAACTGGTGGCCGAGTACAACGCGACGCAGAAAATGATTGGCCGCATGGAGCGCCGTTTCCCGAAAGCGATGCTCAAAGAGCTTATCTATCAGCCGACGCTGGCCGAAGCCGATCTGAGCAACGAGCAGACCGTCACCCGCTGGGTTAATCAGCTGATTAGCGAGCTGAACGAAAAAGAGCAGCACGGCAGCCAGTGGAAGTTTGATATTCGTGAAAACAGCGAGTTGCAGCAGTTCGAGCCTATCGTGCGCGTGCGTACCCACGGCGTCGATACCGACTACCCGCTGGATAACGAGTTCATCACCGGCGCGGAATACCGCCGCATCTGCACCCTCGGCGAGAAGCTGCGCGGGCTTATCGAAGACGACGCGTTTATCGAACGCGGCGAGCGCCGCCAGCCGGTAGCTAGCTTCGAACAGGCGCTCGACTGGCTGGTGAAAGAGTCGCGTCGCGGCCTCTCTATCCAGCGTTATAAAGGTCTGGGCGAGATGAACCCGGATCAGCTGTGGGAAACCACCATGGATCCGGACAGCCGCCGCATGCTGCGCGTCACCGTGAAGGATGCGATTGCCGCCGACCAGCTGTTCACCACCCTGATGGGCGATGCCGTTGAACCGCGTCGCGCCTTTATCGAAGAGAACGCCCTGAAAGCGGCGAACATCGATATCTAAGCCTGTATTTCCCCGGCGACATACTGTCTACCGGGGCCACGGCTTTGCTAAACCCGGTATGCGTTGCGCTGCCGGGTTTTTCTTTTGCGGCAAAAGAGGAATCCTCCCACGCAATCCATCCTCGTTTTCTCCCGTTGCGAGAGCTGTTTTTTGAGCGGAATCGCGTTAGCATGAGTAAAGACTCATCTTACCCGGGGATCCCATGGCTATTAAACTGATTGCAATTGATATGGACGGCACGCTGTTGCTGCCGGACCATACCATTTCTCCGGCGGTGAAAACCGCCATCGCGGCAGCGCGCGCCCGCGGCGTTAACGTGGTGCTGACGACTGGCCGCCCTTACGCTGGTGTTCATAGCTACCTGAAAGAGCTGCACATGGAACAGCCGGGCGACTACTGCATCACCTATAACGGTGCGCTGGTTCAGAAAGCCAGCGACGGCAGCACCGTGGCACAAACGGCGTTAAGCTACGATGATTATCGCTTCCTTGAGCAACTCTCTCGTGACGTCGGCTCGCATTTCCACGCGCTCGATCGTAATACGCTTTATACCGCGAACCGCGATATCAGCTACTACACGGTGCATGAATCCTACGTGGCGACCATTCCGCTGGTATTCTGCGAAGCAGAAAAAATGGACCGTAACATTCAGCTGCTGAAGGTGATGATGATCGATGAGCCTGCCGTTCTCGATCGGGCCATCGCTCGTATTCCGGCGGAAGTGAAAGAGAAGTATACCGTGCTGAAAAGCGCGCCGTACTTCCTCGAAATCCTCGATAAACGCGTCAATAAAGGCACCGGCGTGAAGTCGCTGGCCGATACGCTGGGTATTAAGCCGGAAGAAATTATGGCGATTGGCGATCAGGAAAATGATATTGCGATGATTGAATTTGCCGGCGTCGGCGTGGCGATGGATAACGCCATCCCGACCGTTAAAGAAGCGGCGAATTTCGTCACCAAATCGAACCTTGAAGATGGCGTCGCCTTCGCCATTGAAAAATACGTTTTAGCCTAAGCGCATTTCGGGCCCGGAATTCTCCGGGCCTCAGACTGCTGACAAAGAAGGAAAAAGCGTGGTTTTTCCTTCTTTGTGGTTATCAGCCGAAAATCAATAAATTGATTTTCCATGTTTTTTGTCTGGTGCAATTTGTAAGTGCAACGGTTGCATGAGGTTTGTCATCAATCTCAGGCCCCGAATTCTCCGGGCCTGTCTTCTCTTTTTTCATGAATAGATGTTAATCCGCATTTAAATCCCTTAATTAGCGCAGGGGATTCTATAAGCTACCCGCCCCATTTTATGAATTCTGTTCTTAAGAACTAACATCATATTTCCCATGAATAAAAATCACCTTTTGATGTTGGTTGCGCTGCCTTTTCTCTCTTTTCAGGCCTGCGCGGCCGCAGAACCAACGGCTCAACTTGAGCCCATATATGCCTGGCACGGTAGCGAACCGGCGGATCTGCCCGCGCCTGACAATAGCCAGGCCGCGGCGCCGGAATCGACATCGGTATTGCCTTTTTTAGGCGATGAAGCCCGAAAGCGTGGCTACGTCCTACCGCTGCCATTTGGCGTCGGCGTTAACTATATGGATATGCGGCAGAATATTAATGTCGATAGCATTAATTTTACCGGTTTATCGTTAGGTCATTTTTCACTAGATAATGCCTTCCAGATTGGCGTCGGTAATACGCGAGAAAGTAGCAAAACCGAGACCCTTAAGCTGGATGCCTGGCTGCTGCCGTTTATGAACGTCTATGGTCTGGTTGGACACACTAAAGGCCATTCTATCTCGCAAATCGCCGTTGGCCTGAAAGGGCCGAATGGTAAAGTGGTGCCTATGCCAGGTATGCAGAATCTTGATTTTCGTCTTGATTTTAAAGGCACTACCTACGGCGTCGGTACCACGCTGGTGGGCGGCGTCGGCAACTGGTTCACGGTATTAGATGCCAACTATACGCAGACGCGTTTTGATATCCTCGACGGCAGCATTGATGCTTTCACCTTTTCGCCGCGTTTGGGCTATCGTTTCAATACGCCGTCGGTAGATGCGCTGCATCTGCCGAACGGGAAGCTGAATGTCTGGGTCGGCAGCATGTATCAGGATGTGCAGCAAGAATTTAAGGGCAGCCTGAACGATCTGTCGATGCCGTCGACGATGCTGCAAAACATGGTCAATCTGGCCAATAAGAACGGCAACGGTCGCTTTGATGTGAAACAGCATCTGCAGTCGCCGTGGAACGTGCTGGTGGGCGCGCAGTATGAGATGACCCGGAACTTTAATATCACTACGGAGTTTGGTTTTGCCGAACGTAATAGTTTCTTTATCGCCGGCGAGTATCGCTTTTGAGCCGACCGTTTAACCCTATCCTGCTGTTGCTAACCTGCCTTGTTATGGGGCAGGCGCAGGCACAGGCGCTTAGCCGCGAAAAAATCGACGGCTGGTTGCAAAACCTTGGCGCCAGCGACAAGTTTGACGCCAGCAAAGGCATCGACTGGGGCGTCATGCCGGGGCCATTTTATACGCCGGAGCTGGGGCTTGGATTGGGTACGGCTGTTGTGGGCATGTATCGCCCGGACCCACATGACACCATCAGCCAGAACTCCACGCTGACGCTTAGCGGCTACGTCAGCTCCACCGGCGCGTTTGGCCTTAGCGTTAAAAACTATGCCTTTTTCGACAATGATTTGTGGCGGGTATTTGTTGAAGGCTCGATGGCCAACACACCGACTTACTACTGGGGACAAGGTTTTCACGCCGGCGACAAAGACAATGAGAAAGAAAAATATACCGCCCAGGTGCTGACATTGCGCCCGATGCTCTACCGGCAGCTCATCGATAATGTTTATCTGGGGGCGGGGTGGTCGCTGGCGGCGCAAAATGCCGATGAGATGGACCATGACGATCTGCCGAAAATAGAAAACACCCCGCAGGGGCCATCGGTATTCAGCTCCGGCGCCAGTATTGATATCAACTGGGACGATCGCGATTTTGTCCCCAACCCACGCAAGGGCCAATACGCCGATTTTCGCTATACCCACTATGCGCCGGGGCTCGGCAGCGACACGCGTTTTGATGAGTTTCGCCTGCACTACAGCCGCTATCAGGCCCTGAGCGATAAAAGCGTGCTGGCCTGGGAAGCGGATGGCACATTTACTCAGGGCGATGTGCCGTGGAGCATGATGCCGCTGCTCGGTAGCGATGAGCGTATGCGCGGCTACTACCAGGGGCGCTACCGCGATAAAAACGTGGTCAGCTCTCAGCTGGAATATCGTCGTCAGTTGACGTGGCGACACGGCGTTGTTGCCTGGGTCGGCGCGGGCACCATGGGGCCATCCATTGATTCACTGAATGATGGACGCTGGCTACCTTCGGCGGGCGTCGGCTACCGCTTTGAATTCAAACCTCGCGTTAATATTCGCCTCGACTACGGTATCGGTAAGGGCAGCAGCGGCTTTTACTTCCAGGTCGGCGAAGCGTTCTAACTCTTATTTACCCTCCTTCCCTGCTTTGACGGCGCCATCTGTCGTGGTCACAGGCATTTTTATTTTTATGGGTTGTTCTTTTTGTGATCTAAATTGTAGTACAACACAATCATGTTGTACTACATTGAGCTCATGACGACGACGCCTGACATCACGCTAGTAGTACAAAAGTGAGGCGAAATTCGACAGCGACGGTAAAGTAGAGCAGTACACATAGAGCATAAGGACTCTCCATGACTCTCAATAAAACCGATCGCATCGTGATCACGCTGGGCAAACAGATTGTCAGCGGTAAGTACGTACCGGGTTCGGCGCTACCGGCCGAAGCGGAACTGTGTGAAGAGTTTGAAACTTCGCGCAACATCATCCGCGAAGTGTTTCGCTCGCTAATGGCGAAGCGGCTGATCGAAATGAAGCGTTATCGCGGCGCGTTTGTCGCTCCCAGAAACCAGTGGAACTACCTCGATACTGAGGTTCTGCAGTGGGTACTGGAAAATGATTATGACCCGCGTCTTATCAGCGCGATGAGTGAAGTGCGTAATCTGGTAGAGCCCGCCATTGCCCGCTGGGCGGCGGAACGCGCCACCTCAAGCGATCTGGCGGAAATCGAGTCGGCGCTCAATGACATGATCGCCAACAACCAAAACCGGGATGACTTTAACGAGGCCGATATTCGTTACCACGAAGCGGTGCTGCAGTCAGTACATAACCCGGTTTTGCAGCAGCTTAGCGTGGCGATCAGTTCGCTGCAGCGGGCGGTATTTGAACGGACCTGGATGGGCGATGAAGGCAACATGCCAAAAACCCTGCAGGAACATAAAGCGCTATTTGACGCCATTCGGCATCAGGATAGCGACGCGGCGGAGCAGGCGGCGTTGACGATGATCGCCAGCTCGACACGAAGGCTCAAGGAAATCACATGACGGCTCGCTACATCGCAATAGATTGGGGATCGACGAATTTACGCGCCTGGCTTTATCAGGGCGAAGAATGCCTGGAAAGCAGGCAATCTGAAGCAGGCGTAACGCGCCTGAACGGTCGCTCTCCCGCTGCGGTGTTAGCGGAAATTACTCAAAACTGGCGCGATGGCGCCACACCGGTGGTGATGGCTGGTATGGTTGGCAGCAACGTGGGCTGGAAAATCGCCCCCTATTTGCCGCTTCCTGCCGCTTTCTCGGACATTGGCCAGCAGTTAACTGCCGTTGGCGACAATATCTGGATAATTCCCGGTCTTTGCGTTTCCCGTGACGATAACCATAACGTCATGCGTGGAGAAGAAACGCAACTGCTGGGCGCACGCGCCTTAGCCCCTTCATCTGTCTACGTGATGCCGGGAACCCACTGCAAGTGGGTACTGGCCGATCGCCTGCAAATTCACGATTTTCGTACCGTTTTGACCGGTGAGTTGCATCATCTGTTGCTTCAGCACTCGCTGGTGGGCGCCGGCTTACCGCCGCAGGAAACGTCCGCTACCGCATTCGCGGCCGGTCTGCAGCGCGGTATCAACAACCCCGCCGTCCTGCCGCAGCTGTTTGAAGTGCGCGCTTCGCACGTGCTGGGCGCGCTGCCTCGCGAGCAGGTTAGCGAATTTCTTTCCGGCCTGCTGATTGGCGCTGAAGTTGCCACCCTCAGCGACACGTTCGCCGGACAGCAGGCGATCGGCCTCGTCGCCGGATCATCGTTAACGTCCCGCTATCAGCAGGCATTCGCCGCCATTGGCCGCGAAGTCACCGCGGTTGCGGGCGATACGGCATTTCAGACAGGAATAAGGAGTATCGCTTATGCAGTGGCAAACTAACCTTCCGCTTATCGCTATCCTGCGCGGCATTACGCCAGACGAGGCGCTGGCTCACGTTGGCGCCGTTATCGACGCCGGTTTCGACGCGGTCGAAATCCCGCTGAACTCGCCGCAGTGGGAGAAAAGTATTCCGCAGGTCGTCGACGCTTACGGCGAGCAGGCGCTTATCGGCGCGGGCACCGTGCTGCAACCGGAGCAGGTCGACAGGCTGGCGGCCATGGGCTGTCGGCTGATTGTGACGCCAAACATTCAACCGGAAGTGATCCGGCGAGCGGTGGGTTACGGCATGACCGTGTGTCCAGGCTGCGCCACCGCCAGCGAAGCCTTTAGCGCGCTCGATGCCGGCGCGCAGGCGCTGAAAATCTTCCCGTCATCGGCTTTTGGACCGGATTACATCAAAGCGTTGAAAGCCGTGTTGCCGCCGGAGGTTCCGGTCTTTGCCGTTGGCGGCGTGACGCCGGAAAACCTGGCGCAGTGGATTAATGCCGGTTGTGTGGGGGCTGGGCTGGGTAGCGATCTCTATCGCGCCGGCCAGCCGGTTGAACGTACCGCGCAACAGGCAGCCGCATTCGTAAAAGCGTATCGAGAGGCAGTGAAATGAAAATAACCAATATCACCACGTACCGTTTACCTCCGCGTTGGATGTTCCTGAAGATTGAAACCGATGAAGGCATTGTTGGCTGGGGCGAACCGGTGATTGAAGGGCGCGCCCGCACGGTCGAGGCGGCCGTTCATGAATTTGGCGACTACCTGATTGGCCAGGATCCGGCGCGGATTAACGACCTGTGGCAGGTGATGTACCGCGGCGGCTTTTATCGCGGCGGCCCGATTATGATGAGCGCCATCGCCGGTATTGACCAGGCGCTATGGGATATTAAAGGTAAGGTTCTGAATGCCCCGGTCTGGCAACTGATGGGCGGGCTGGTGCGTGACAAAATTAAAGCCTACAGCTGGGTGGGCGGTGACCGCCCCGCCGAAGTAATTGACGGGATTAAGAAGCTGCGCGGCATTGGTTTCGACACCTTTAAATTAAACGGCTGCGAAGAGATGGGGCTCATCGATAATTCCCGCGCGGTTGACGCGGCGGTGAATACCGTGGCGCAAATCCGCGAAGCGTTTGGCAATGAAATTGAGTTTGGTCTCGATTTTCATGGCCGCGTTAGCGCGCCGATGTCTAAGGTATTAATTAAAGAGCTGGAGCCATATCGCCCATTATTTATTGAGGAACCGGTATTAGCCGAGCAGGCGGAATATTATCCGCGACTGGCGGCGCAAACGCATATTCCAATTGCCGCCGGCGAACGTATGTTCTCGCGCTTTGAATTTAAACGGGTACTGGAAGCGGGCGGGGTGGCTATTTTACAGCCCGATTTGTCGCACGCAGGCGGTATTACCGAATGCTATAAAATTGCCGGAATGGCGGAAGCCTATGACGTTGGGCTGGCGCCGCACTGCCCGCTGGGGCCGATCGCTCTGGCGGCTTGTCTGCACGTCGATTTCGTTTCACATAATGCGGTCTTCCAGGAGCAGAGCATGGGGATCCACTACAACAAAGGCGCCGAACTGCTTGATTTTGTGAAAAATAAAGAAGATTTCAATATGGAAGGCGGCTTCTTTAAACCTTTGATGAAGCCGGGGCTGGGCGTAGAAATCGATGAGGCCCGCGTGATTGAGTTAAGTAAAAATGCGCCGGACTGGCGAAATCCGTTGTGGCGGTATGAGGATGGATCTGTCGCCGAATGGTAAATGCGCGTCATACTTCGCACTGGTGATGCGTTGGCTGCATTTTCTTACCCTGGTCACATACTATTGTATGCTCCCAGGGATGCGAAAATTTGCCGCCTTTCCCCAGCACGAATTATTTAGCGCATCGCAACATAGTTATTAATAAAAAACAAAAACACCCTCTGTAAATTACCGGGCATGGTGAGCGGCTTCGCTATGCCCAAAATCTGGAGACAGATTGCGATGGATATTTCAGTTACCGCTGTAAAAACCGGGCGTCGCCGTTATCTGACGCTCATCATGATCTTTATTACCGTGGTTATTTGTTATGTTGACCGCGCCAACCTCGCCGTCGCCTCGGCGCATATTCAGGAGGAGTTTGGTATTAGCAAAGCGGAAATGGGCTACGTATTTTCCGCCTTTGCCTGGCTGTATACCCTCTGTCAGATCCCTGGCGGTTGGTTCCTTGACCGCGTGGGATCCCGGCTTACCTACTTTATCGCTATATTTGGCTGGTCCGTGGCGACGTTGTTACAAGGCTTCGCCACCGGCTTAATGTCGCTTATCGGTTTACGCGCCATTACCGGCATCTTCGAAGCGCCAGCCTTCCCGACCAATAACCGCATGGTGACCAGCTGGTTCCCGGAGCACGAACGCGCCTCTGCCGTCGGGTTTTATACCTCGGGGCAATTTGTGGGCCTGGCCTTCCTCACGCCGCTACTGATCTGGATCCAGGAGCTATTAAGCTGGCATTGGGTATTTATCGTTACCGGCGGGATCGGCATTATCTGGTCGTTAATCTGGTTTAAGGTTTATCAACCGCCGCGCCTGACTAAAAGCATCAGCAAAGCCGAGCTCGACTATATCCGCGACGGCGGCGGCCTGGTGGATGGCGATGCGCCGCTGAAGAAAGAGGCGCGTCAACCGTTATCAAAAGCGGACTGGAAGCTGGTCTTTCACCGTAAGCTGGTTGGCGTTTACCTTGGGCAGTTCGCGGTTACCTCGACGCTGTGGTTCTTCCTGACCTGGTTCCCGAACTACCTAACCCAGGAAAAAGGCATCACCGCGCTGAAGGCCGGTTTTATGACCACGGTGCCCTTCCTCGCCGCGTTTTTTGGCGTCCTGCTCTCCGGCTGGCTGGCGGATAAGCTGGTGAAAAAAGGTTACTCGCTGGGCGTAGCGCGCAAAACGCCGATTATCTGCGGGCTGCTGATCTCCACCTGCATCATGGGGGCGAACTATACCAACGACCCCGTGTGGATCATGGCGCTGATGGCGCTGGCATTCTTCGGCAACGGCTTTGCGTCTATCACCTGGTCGCTGGTCTCCTCCCTGGCGCCGATGCGCCTGATCGGCCTGACCGGCGGGGTGTTTAACTTTGTTGGCGGACTGGGTGGTATCACCGTACCGCTGGTGATTGGTTATCTGGCGCAGGATTATGGCTTTGGCCCGGCACTGGTTTATATCTCCGTGGTGGCGCTGATCGGCGCGCTGTCTTATATCCTGCTGGTCGGCGATGTGAAACGTGTAGGCTAAATTTTGGCGATACGCTACCCTGATGCGTAAGTCTCGCATCAGGGTATCGTCATGAAACAAGTCACTTTTGCTCCCCGTCACCATCAGCTTACCAATATCAATACCTGGACCCCGGACAGCCAGTGGCTGGTTTTCGACGTCCGCCCGTCGGGGGCCTCTTTCACCGGCGAGACCATTGAGCGGGTGAATATCCATAGCGGCGCCGTTGAGACGCTCTATCGCGCCGCTGACGGCGCCTGCGTTGGCGTGGTCACCGTACACCCGACGCAAGATAAATACGTTTTTATTCACGGCCCTGAACACCCGGATGCCAACTGGCATTACGATTTTCATCACCGCCGCGGGGTGGTGAGCTGGCAGGGTGAAACCCGCAATCTTGATGCGCTGGATATTACCGCGCCTTATACCCCCGGCGCGCTGCGCGGCGGCAGCCATGTTCATGTCTTCAGCCCTGACGGCCAGTTTGTTAGCTTCACCTATAACGACCACGTACTGCACGAGTACGATCCGGCGCTGGATCTGCGCAACGTTGGCGTGGCCGCGCCCTATGGCCCGGTGAGCCCGCAGGGCACGCATCCCCGTGAATATGCCGGCAGCCACTGGTGCGTGCTGGTGAGCCGTACCACGGCGAACCCATTACCGGGCAGCGATGAGATCAATCGCGCCTATGAAGAGGGATGGGTGGGTAATCATGCCCTGGCGTTCATTGGCGATACGTTGGCGGAAAACGGCGACAAAGTGCCTGAACTGTTTATGGTGACGCTGCCGCGGGATGAGGCGGGCTGGAAGCGGCAGGGCGATATGCCGCTGGCCGGTACAGCAACGACGCTGCCCGCGCCGCCGGCAGGCATAAGCCAGCGCCGCTTGACCTTTACCCACCAGCGCCGCTATCCGGGGCTGGTGAATGTACCGCGCCATTGGGTACGCGCCAATCCGCAGGCCACCGAGATCGCCTTTCTGATGCGTGATGACGCAGGCGTTGTACAGCTGTGGCTTATCCCGCCTGCGGGCGGCGAGCCGCGCCAGCTGACACATACGGTAACGGGCATCCAGTCAGCATTTAACTGGCATCCGTCGGGCGCGTGGCTGGGATGTGTGGTGGAAAACAAAATCGCGCTCTGCGATGCCCGCAGCGGCGCGGTAAGTTATTTGACGACCGATCGCGAAAATCCGCCGTCCGCGGATGCCGTCGTATTTTCACCGGATGGCAAATACCTGGCGTGGATGGAAGACGTCGACGGTTATCGCCAGTTGTGGATAACCGAAACGCAGCGCTAGCTTAGCGCGAAGGCATTGGCGCTGGCGGGATGACGGAGTTGGTCGCCAGCGTCTCCTGCTCGCTTTTTTCGACGCGCGATTTGACCGAGCTATCGGTGCGGAATAAATCCCACGGCAGCAGTAGCGTGTCCATGACCGCGGTGAACGGCATATCGAGGGCCACCAGCGATTTCACGCCCCAGTTAGTGTCGTCATCGCCCAGCGTATGGGCGCTGGAGCGCGTGCCTGGGTAGGTTCCTTCCTTGCCGCCGGTATGCGACATCACGCTGGAGCAACCGCCCAAACTAATCATCCCGCTGAACAGGACCAGCTTTAACAATCCGCTTTTCATCACTCTTCCGTCATTTTATCGGGGTTACTTCGGTTATAACGAGCCGTCCCGTGAATGCCTAGCGTTATTGCACTGCACTGTGGCGAGTATCGCACTTTGCCTTTTGTGCTTTGCAACCAGTCTAAGCATTCGCCAGCAAACTGCAAAAAAATTTGGCCGAAAAGGCCTTGAAAAGCGTCGGGGCACACCCATTTTAGTAGTGTCACCCAATGAGGATACGCCTGAGGGGTATTCCGGGTCATAACGGCTTGTCCATGATGGAAAGCCATTGAATTCTCGCTGATTTCAGGAGCTATTTACTATGCGTAATTTCGATCTCTCCCCGCTTTATCGTTCTGCTATTGGTTTCGACCGTCTGTTCAACCTGTTAGAAAATAATCAAAACCAGGGCAACGGCGGCTACCCTCCGTATAACGTTGAATTAGTAGATGAAAACAATTACCGCATCGCGATTGCCGTCGCCGGTTTTGCGGAAAGCGAATTAGAGATAACCGCGCAAGACAATCTTCTGGTGGTGAAAGGCTCCCATGCCGCCGAGCAGAAAGAGCGCACCTACCTGTACCAGGGTATCGCGGAGCGCAACTTCGAGCGTAAATTCCAGCTCGCCGATAACATTCATATTCGCGGCGCGAACCTGGTCAACGGCCTGCTGTATATCGATCTGGAACGTGTGATTCCGGAAGCGAACAAACCGCGCCGTATCGAAATTAACTAATCGTCCTCTTCAGGCCGCGCGGCGGCCTGAATATACAACTTGCTCGCCGTCAGGGAGCAAATGCGAATTCGCTGAATTCGCAGGTACCTACTCGCTTCTCAGAAGGAGAAAACACTATGCGTAACTACGATTTATCCCCACTGCTGCGTCAATGGATCGGTTTTGACAAACTGGCTAACGCCCTGCAAACCGCCGGTGAAAGCCAAACCTTCCCGCCCTATAACATCGAAAAAAGCGACGATAACCATTACCGCATTACCCTCGCGGTAGCCGGGTTCCGTCAGGAAGATTTGGATATTCAGCTGGAAGGTACGCGTCTGACCGTTAAAGGCACGCCGCAGGCCGCTGAAAAAGAGACCAAATGGTTGCACCAGGGGCTGGTGAATCAGGCCTTCAGCCTGAGTTTCACCCTCGCGGACAATATGGAAGTCTCCGGCGCCACCTTTACCAATGGCTTATTGCATATCGACTTAACCCGCCACGAGCCGGAAGTCGCCGCCCCGCAGCGTATCGCCATTAGCGAGCGCCCGGCACTGAATAGTTAATTAAGCCACATCGCTTTCAAGCCCCGATAACTCGGGGCTTTTTTGTGCGCGGGACTACATACAGTATTCCCGCCTTCAGTCATAATCCCTGTTAATAATAATGTTATTCACAGGGAAAATAGTATGAGTGATATAGCATTGACCGTCAGCGTGTTGGCGCTGGTTGCGGTGGTGGGATTGTGGATCGGTAATGTCAAAATCCGCGGCGTCGGTTTTGGCATCGGCGGCGTGCTGTTTGGCGGCATTATCGTGGGCCACTTTGTGGATCAGGCAGGGATTACGCTGAGCAGCCCGATGCTGCATTTTATCCAGGAATTCGGCCTTATTCTCTTCGTTTATACCATCGGTATTCAGGTCGGGCCGGGCTTTTTTGCCTCGTTACGCGTCTCCGGACTTAAGCTCAATCTGTTCGCGATCCTTATCGTCGTACTTGGCGGGCTGGTGACTGCGATCCTGCATAAACTGTTCAATATTCCGCTGCCGGTGGTGCTTGGTATCTTCTCCGGTGCGGTCACCAATACCCCGGCGCTTGGCGCCGGACAGCAAATCCTGCGCGATCTTGGCCTGCCGTTTGATGTCGTCGATCAGATGGGGATGAGTTACGCGATGGCCTACCCGTTTGGTATCTGCGGCATTTTGCTGACCATGTGGCTGGTGCGGCTGTTCTTCCGCATCAATGTGGAAAAAGAGGCGCAGCAGTTTGATGAGAGCAGCGGTAACGGGCACGCTCATCTGCACACCATTAACGTGCGGGTGGAGAACCCGAACCTGAATAATATGGCGATTCAGGATGTGCCAATGCTCAACAGCGACAAAATTATCTGCTCGCGGTTGAAGCGCGATGAGCTATTGATGGTGCCGGCGCCGGGTACGCTTATCCAGCATGGCGATCTGCTGCACCTGGTCGGGCGGCCGGAGGATTTACACAATGCGCAGCTGGTGATTGGTAAAGAGGTGGCGACTTCGCTCTCAACGCGCGGAACCGATCTCAAAGTGGAACGCGTGGTGGTCACTAACGAGAAGGTCTTAGGGAAGAAAATCCGCGATCTGCACTTTAAACAACGCTATGACGTCGTGATCTCGCGGCTTAATCGCGCCGGGGTGGAGCTGGTGGCCAGCAGCCATGCCAGCCTGCAGTTTGGCGACATTCTTAACTTAGTTGGGCGTCCACAGGCCATTGACGCGGTGGCCAATGAACTCGGCAACGCACAGCAAAAACTGCAACAGGTACAAATGCTACCGGTGTTTATCGGCATTGGCCTGGGGGTGCTGCTGGGGTCTATTCCGCTGTTTATTCCTGGCTTCCCGGCAGCGTTAAAACTGGGGCTGGCCGGCGGGCCGCTGATTATGGCGCTGATCCTCGGGCGTATCGGCAGCATCGGCAAGCTGTACTGGTTTATGCCGCCGAGCGCCAACCTGGCGCTGCGCGAACTCGGTATTGTGCTGTTTCTGGCGGTGGTGGGGCTGAAATCCGGCGGCAATTTTGTCGACACCCTGCTCCACGGCGAAGGGCTCAGCTGGATCGCCTACGGTATTTTCATCACCGCTATCCCGCTGCTGACGGTGGGCATACTGGCGCGGATGCTGGCGAAGATGAACTATCTGACCCTCTGCGGCATGCTGGCCGGCTCAATGACCGACCCGCCGGCGCTGGCCTTCGCCAACAACCTGCACGCCACCAGCGGCGCGGCGGCGCTCTCCTACGCCACGGTTTATCCGCTGGTGATGTTCCTGCGGATAATCACCCCTCAGCTACTGGCCGTGCTGTTCTGGGGGCTGAGTTAGCGGGCTCTGTGCCTGGACCCGGCGCAGGTGGTAATCCACCTGATACTCGCTGGCGTTGCGGAACATCACGGAATAGTTAAGAAACTCGCCGCTATCGCTGTAGGAAAGTGAGGTAATGCGCAGCAGCGGCGTCTGCTCCGGCACGTTCATTGAGCGGGCCAACTGTTTATCCGCCAGTACCGGGGTGAGGGTTTCATAGTTGCCGCTGATGGTGATACCGCATTCTTTCTCGATATAGTCGAACTTCGACCCCTCCAGATGACCCAACGACAGATGGCGGAACAGTTTCACCGGCATATAACTGTCCTCCAGCATTAGTGGTTTACCATCGACGTAGCGCACCCGGCGTGAGAAATAGATCCGTTCATCAATTTTAATTCGCAGCTGACTGGCGATAGCCGGCGGCGCGGGCATCACTTCGAATATCAACACCTGACTCACCACTTCTTTACCCTGCTGGCGCAGAACTTCCGCCAGCCCGGTCAGGTTGCTGGTCTCATGGTGTACATCTTTGCGCGCGACATAGGTGCCGGAGCCGTGGCGGCGCACCACTAATCCACTTTCCACCAGCAGGTCAATGGCTTTGCGAATCGTCATGCGCGCCACGCCGAACTCCTGCGCCAGTTTTTTCTCGCCCGGTAACGGGTTGCCAATGTTGAAATCGGAAGAGTTGAGCCGTAAACGCAGTTTGTCAGCAATAGATTTGTAGATCACCAGTAGACCTCTATTCGTCATTGATGAATCAGCGATAGTTAGCTGACGTGAATTATAAAATTATAAAAAACAATAAATTAAAAACTATTGCTGACGTTGATTTCGTCACCTCAATTCATCGTGTCTATGTTTTACGCAAAAAGTAGACAACATTGACCGAATTAAAACCATGAATGCGATCACGAATCGCAGCGGCGCAGCATGTTGCCGACGGGGCGAATTCCTATGCTCGAAGCAGGCCGGTAAAGAACAAAAAAAGGCCACTTACCCTACGAGTTGTTACATGAGGATTTTCAAATGCTCAGTCAAATACAACGCTTTGGCGGCGCCATGTTTACCCCGGTTTTGCTGTTCCCATTCGCCGGGATTGTGGTGGGTATCGCCATTATGCTGCGTAATCCGATGTTTGTCGGCGAAGCGCTCACCGCACCCGATAGCCTGTTCGCGCAAATTGTTCACATCATTGAAGAGGGCGGCTGGACCGTCTTTCGTAATATGCCGCTGATTTTCGCCGTCGGCCTGCCGATTGGCCTGGCGAAGCAGGCCCAGGGCCGGGCCTGCCTGGCGGTACTGGTCAGTTTTCTTACCTGGAACTACTTCATCAACGCCATGGGGATGACCTGGGGCCACTTCTTCGGCGTTGATTTCACCCTGGATCCCACGGCGGGAAGCGGCCTGACGATGATTGCCGGGATTAAAACCCTGGATACCAGCATTATCGGAGCCATCGTTATCTCCGGCATCGTCACCGCGCTGCACAATCGTTACTTCGATAAACCGCTGCCGGTGTTCCTCGGTATTTTTCAGGGATCGTCGTTCGTGGTGATAGTTGCTTTTCTCGCGATGATCCCTTGTGCCTGGCTAACGCTGCTCGGCTGGCCGAAGGTACAGATGGGGATTGAGTCGCTGCAGGCTTTCCTGCGCTCAGCCGGTGCGCTCGGGGTGTGGGTTTACATCTTTCTTGAGCGCATTTTGATCCCGACCGGCCTGCATCACTTTGTCTATGGGCCATTTATCTTTGGTCCGGCGGTAGTGGAAGGCGGCATCCAGGTCTACTGGGCGCAGCATCTGCAGGAATTTAGCCAGAGCGTTGAACCGTTGAAAGCGCTGTTCCCTGAGGGCGGTTTTGCGCTGCATGGCAATTCGAAAGTCTTTGGTTCGGTGGGTATTGCGCTGGCGCTTTACTTCACCGCCGCGCCGCAAAACCGGGTGAAGGTCGCTGGTTTGCTGATCCCCGCCACCCTGACCGCGGTGCTGGTGGGCATTACCGAGCCACTCGAGTTTACCTTCTTGTTTATCTCACCGCTGCTATTTGCCGTGCATGCGCTGCTGGCGGCCACCATGGCGACGGTGATGTATATCTGCGGCGTCGTGGGGAACTTCGGCGGCGGCCTGCTCGATCAGTTCCTGCCGCAAAACTGGATCCCGATGTTCCATCACCACGCGTCGATGATGTTTATCCAGATAGGCATCGGCGTCTGCTTTACCGGCATCTACTTCGTCATCTTCCGCACCCTGATCCTGCGCCTGAACCTGAAAACGCCGGGTCGCGAAGACAGCGAAATCAAGCTTTACAGCAAAGCGGATTATCAGGAGGCGCGCGGTAAAACCAGCGTGGCGGCAGCTGCGGAAAACAAGCTGGGTCAGGCCGCCGGCTTCCTGCAGGCGCTGGGCGGGGCCGGCAATATTGAAAGCATCAATAACTGCGCCACCCGACTGCGTATTGCGCTGGTGGATATGGCGAAAACGCAAAGCGACGAGGTGTTTAAAGCACTCGGCGCTCACGGCGTGGTCCGCCGCGGCAACGGCATTCAGGTCATTGTTGGTCTGCATGTCCCGCAGGTTCGCGACCAGTTGGAAACCTTAATGAAAGATTCTTTATCGACCGAACACACCACCATGACGGAGGCAGTATCATGAAAAAATTCTCAGTTGTTATCGCAGGCGGCGGCAGTACCTTTACCCCTGGCATCGTTTTAATGCTGTTGGCAAACCGCGATCGTTTCCCGCTGCGGGCGCTAAAATTTTATGACAACGACGGCGCGCGTCAGGAGACTATCGCCGAAGCCTGTAAAATTATCCTCAAAGAACAGGCGCCAGAGATTGAGTTCAGCTACACCACCGACCCGCAGGCCGCCTTTAGCGATGTCGACTTCGTGATGGCGCACATCCGCGTCGGCAAATACCCGATGCGCGAGCAAGATGAAAAAATACCGCTGCGCCACGGCGTGTTGGGTCAGGAAACCTGCGGACCGGGCGGGATTGCCTATGGTATGCGCTCTATCGGCGGCGTGCTGGAGTTGGTGGATTATATGGAGAAATATTCGCCAAACGCCTGGATGCTCAACTACTCCAACCCGGCGGCGATAGTGGCAGAAGCCACACGTCGCCTGCGGCCTAATGCTAAAATTCTCAATATTTGCGATATGCCGATCGGCATTGAAGGGCGGATGGCGCAAATCGTCGGGCTGAAAGACCGCAAACAGATGCGCGTGCGTTACTACGGCCTTAATCACTTCGGCTGGTGGACCTCAATTGAAGATCTCGACGGCAACGATTTGATGCCGAAACTGCGCGAGTATGTGGCGAAATACGGCTATGTACCGCCATCGAACGACCCGCACACCGAAGCCAGCTGGAACGATACGTTTGCCAAAGCGAAAGATGTACAGGCGCTGGATCCGCAAACGATGCCAAACACTTACCTGAAATATTATCTGTTCCCGGATTACGTGGTCGCGCACTCCAACCCGGAGCGTACCCGCGCGAATGAGGTAATGGATCATCGGGAGAAAAACGTCTTTAGCGCCTGCCGGGCGATTATTGCCGCCGGTAAATCTTACGCGGGCGATCTGGAGATCGATGAACACGCGTCGTATATCGTCGATTTAGCGACGGCTATCGCCTTTAACACTCAGGAACGAATGTTGTTGATTGTGCCGAACAATGGCGCAATCCATAACTTTGATGCCGACGCGATGGTAGAGATCCCTTGTCTGGTCGGTCATAACGGACCGGAGCCGTTGACGGTGGGCGATATTCCGCATTTCCAGAAAGGGATGATGAGCCAGCAGGTGGCGGTGGAAAAACTGGTGGTGGATGCGTGGGAGCAGCGTTCATATCACAAGCTGTGGCAGGCGATTACGCTATCGAAAACCGTACCGAGCGCCTCTGTGGCGAAAGCGATCCTCGATGACCTGATTGCCGCTAATAAAGCGTACTGGCCTGAGCTGCATTAACCCTCGTTTTACCGGCATCCATCGGGTGCCGGTTCTTCTCTCCTGTTCGTGATTTAGGCTATGCTGTGGCCTGTTTGCCTGACGAACAAGGACTGCTGATGAAAATTTCCCGCATTGGCGAAGCGCCGGATTACCGCTTTTCGCTGGCCAATGAACGCACCTTTCTGGCGTGGATCCGTACGGCGCTCGGCTTTCTCGCCGCGGGCGTCGGGCTCGATCAGCTGGCGCCGGATTTTGCCACTCCGCTTATTCGCGAAGTGCTGGCGCTGCTGCTGTGCCTGTTTGCCGGCGGGCTGGCGGTGTATGGCTATCTGCGCTGGTTGAGTAACGAAAAGGCGATGCGCCTGAAGCAGGATCTTCCCTATACCCGTACGCTGCTGGTGATTAGCGTCCTGCTGCTGGCGGTCGTGGCGGCGGTGATGCTGCTGGTGCTGTATGGCGGATAAACGCCGGGCGCGGCGGGAGAGTGATCCTGGTTTGCAGCCGGAGCGCACCTCGCTGGCGTGGTTCCGTACTCTGCTTGGCTACGGGGCGCTGATGGCGCTGGCGATTAAGCATAACTGGCATAGCGCCGGGCTGGCGTTCTGGATATCGATTGGCGTACTGGCAGTGGTGGCGATCATTCTCTGGCGCTACACCCGCAGCCGCCATTTAATGGATGTCGGCGAGAGCGATTTTTTGCAGCCGGGAGCAGTTCGTGACAAATTTTTGATCTCCCTCGCAGTGCTTTCGCTGTCATTATTGTTTGCTGTAACGCATCTACGGCAGATCATTTTATTTCTTAAGGATGTGACATGACAGGATGTCGGACAGAATGCCACTCCCTCGCTCATAACGAACCGGCAGTTCAGGAGGTGAAAGTTTATCTCCACCATTGCCAGCAACCGCTGCAGTTCTATCGGGAGCTACGCGCACAGGGCGTGCGCGCCGTTCGTTTTATTCCACAGCTCAGAGCGGAAGATGCCAATGCATGGGGAAATTTCCTTTGCGCCATTTTCCACATCTGGGCGCGGGAAGATATTGGCCGCATAACGATTACGTTATTTGAGGAAACCCTGCGTATCTGGTGCGGCGAACCGCTGCGCGAACAACGGCAGTTGGCCGCCAATAGCGCCTGTTTTGTCTGTGCGTGGCGGCGATTATGCGCAGGCGACGACGATCCGCTCTGTGAAGGCTACCGCCAGTTCTATGTCGCCAGCGCGCCCTGTATGCGGGTCATGCGCGATCTGCGTAAACAGCAGCGGTCACCGGGCGAACTGATGCCGCTGCTGAGGGCGATTTAACGCCCCTTCGCCAGATACTGCGCCATCTCTTCTTCCGGCACCATGCCGCCGCCGGTCGCCCATATCAGGTGAGTGGCGTGGCGTAGCTGTTCGTCGCTCAGTCCTTGTAGCTGATGGTACGCTTTACTGGCGCAGACGCGCTGCGGCCCGGCCATACCGGCCAGCGCGGACGGCTCAAGGCGAATATTTTCCGCCGTTGCCAGCCAGCCCAGCATGTCGTACATCGTTTGATCGTCGAGAGTATACAGGCCGTCGAGCAGGCGCTCCATCGCCCGGCCAACGAAGCCGGAAGCGCGGCCGACCGCCAGACCATCGGCGGCGGTCAGGTTATCTATCCCCAAATCCTGCACCGCAATCTGGTCATGGAGCCCGGTGTAAATGCCGAGCAGCATGCATGGGGAATGGGTCGGTTCGGCGAACAGACAGTGAACGTGGTCGCCAAACGCCAGTTTCAGGCCGAATGCGACGCCGCCGGGGCCGCCGCCAACGCCGCATGGCAGATAGACAAACAGCGGGTGATCGGCATCGACCACGCGCCCTGCCTGGGCAAACTGCGCTTTCAGGCGCTCGCCGGCCACGGCATAGCCGAGGAACAGCGTGCGCGAGTTTTCATCGTCGATGAAAAAGCAGTTTGGGTCGGATTCCGCCGCCTTGCGCCCCTGTTCGACCGCCACACCGTAATCTTCTTCATACTCAACGACCGTTACGCCGTGGCTGCGCAGTTTGGCCTTTTTCCATGCGCGGGCATCCGCCGACATATGTACCGTCACCTTAAAACCAATGCGCGCGCTCATGATGCCAATCGACATACCGAGGTTGCCGGTAGAACCGACGGCGATGCTGTAGTGGCTGAAGAACTGTTTGAATTCCGGCGTCAGCAATTTGCGATAATCATCCGCGATGGTGAGCAGCCCGGCTTCCAGCGCCAGCTTTTCCGCATGGGTCAGCACTTCATAAATGCCGCCGCGCGCCTTAATGGAACCCGAAATCGGCAGGTGGCTATCTTTTTTCAGTAACAGATCGCCATTAATCGGCTGATTGAATTGTTGCTCGAGGCGGCGTTTCATTGCCGGAATGGCAACCACTTCTGATTCGATAATCCCGCCGGTGGCGGCCGTTTCCGGAAAGGCTTCCGCCAGATACGGCGCGAAGCGCTGCAGGCGTTCGTGAGCGTCTTTTACATCTGCGGCGGTCAGGCCGACATAGGGCAAACCTTGCGCCAGCGTCGTCGTCGCCGGGTTAAACCAGGTGGTTTCTTTCAGCGCGATCAGCTCCTGTACAAGCGGGAAGGTCGCGGTTAATTGGGTCAGGTCAGCGTTTTTCATATTACGTCTCGTTCGCTTAGATGATGAAAGAAAGCAGGAAGGTGGCGGCGAGTGCAAGTAAAGAAGCGATAAATGTCGCCGTCGTATAATACTTGAACGTTTCGCTGAGGCTTGCGCCACAGTATTGTTTCACCAGCCAGAACAGGGAATCCGTTACGATCGTGCAGCCAATCGCGCCGGAACCGATGGCAATAGCGATGATCTCCGGACTTACGCCGGGATACAGCGGCAGCATCGGGGCGACGATAGCGGTGGCGCCCATCATGGCCACGGTAGCGGAACCGACGGCGGCGTGAAGGATCAGCGCCACCAGCCAGGCCAGCAGAATCGGATGCATATGCAGATTCGAGAGGATCACCGCCAGGCTATCGGCCAGGCCGCTGGATTTCAAAATCGCGTTGAACGCGCCACCCGCGCCAATAATTAGCAGAATATTAGCAATCGATCCGAAGCCGTTTTCAGTATGGGTCAGCAGGACGCCCATCCCCATCTGGCGACGAATACCAAGAATGTAATAAGCGACAAAGACGGCAATAAACATCGCGGTGATCGGGTTGCCGATAAATTCCAGCAACATATACAGCGTGCCGCCTTTAGCCATGTTCAATTCAGCGACGGTTTTCACCAGCATCAGCCCAATCGGTAGCAGCACGGTAAATAGCGTAGCGCCGAGCGAGGGCAGCGTCGATTCTTCGCGTACTTCAAGGTTGGAAAACTCGGTCGGCACCGGTTTAAACGGCAGGCGGTTGCCGAGCAGCTTGAGGAACAGCGGGCCGCCAACCAGCGAGGCAATCAGGCCAACCAGCAGGCCGTAGACGATGACCGTGCCGATATCTGCGCCGAGTTTATTCGCCACGAACAGCGCGGCCGGATGCGGCGGCACCACGCAATGCACCGCCATCAGCGCGGTACACAGGGGGATGGCCAGCTTCAGCAGCGAGGTATTGGTTTTTTTGGCAATGGAGAACGCCAGCGGGATTAGCAGCACCACGCCGACTTCAACAAACAGCGTAATACCGCAGATCAGGCCAACCAGCACCATAATTACGTCTGCCGACAACCAGCGACAGCGCTGCAGCGCCAGGCCGATGCGTTCCGCCGCGCCGGAGACTTCCATCATCTTCCCGAGGATGGTACCGAGACCGATCACCGCCGCCAGGAAACCAAGCGTACCGCCAATACCGCTCTCAATGGCGTTGACCATATCCAGCGGCCCCATGCCCATCATCGCGCCGACGAAAAAGCTCGCCAGCAGGAGCGCCAGAAACGGATGAAACTTCAGTTTGACGATCGTTAAAACGATTAACACGATACTGATAAATAGCGTGCATACCACCCAGATTTGAGATTCCATACCCCACCTCGCCGTAAATAACGTGTGGTTATTGAACAGAAAAGCGACATAGGCTGACAAACGATATAAATCGCCTTTCAGGTGAGCCAAATTGATGCAAAAGCGTGATTTGGTTCTTAAATAGACCGTTAAATGTGTATTGAGTCACTTTTATTCATCTTTCAGGCGCGCTCCGGCTGCGTTTTTTTTACACTTACCGGCAAAGAAAAGGCGGGGAATTTTGATGGATGTGATGAAAGAGATGGGTAATCGCCTGCTGAACGGCTGGCAGTTGTCAAAGCTGTATACCTTTGAAGTCGCGGCTCGCCATGAGTCCTTTGCACTGGCGGCGGAAGAGCTGTCGCTGACGCCGAGCGCCGTTAGCCATCGCATCAACCAGCTGGAAGAAGAGCTGGGTATTCAGCTATTTATACGTTCGCACCGCAAGGTGGAGCTGACGCGCGAGGGGCGGCGGGTATTCTGGGCGTTGAAATCCTCGCTGGATAGCCTTAACCAGGAGATTCTGGATATTAAAAATCAGGAGCTCTCCGGCACGCTGACGGTGTACTCGCGCCCGTCGATCGCGCAGTGCTGGCTGGTACCGGCGCTGGGCGATTTCACTCGCCGCTATCCGTCCATTTCGCTGACTGTGCTCACCGGCAACGATAACGTCAATCTACAGCGGGCGGGTATCGATCTGGCGATCTATTTTGATGATGCGCCGTCATCACAGCTAAGCCATCATTTTCTGATGGATGAAGCGATCGTGCCGGTATGTACGCCGAATTACGCGCAACAGCAGCAGTTAATCCACAATCCAGGCAACCTGCGATACTGCACGTTGCTACATGACCGCCAGGCATGGAGCAATGATTCCGGTACCGATGAGTGGTTCAGTTGGGCGCAGCAATTTGCGATTGAATTGCCGCAATCGTCGGGTATCGGCTTCGATCGTTCTGATTTAGCGGTGATTGCGGCGATGAATCACGTCGGGGTAGCGATGGGGCGTAAGCGGCTGGTGCAGAAGCGGTTAGATAGCGGGGAGCTTATCGCGCCGTTCGGCGACATGACGCTGAAGTGTCACCAGCACTACTATGTGACGACCCTGCCGGGCCGTCAGTGGCCGAAAATCGACGCCTTTATCGAATGGTTGCACAGCCTGACATAAGGCAAAAGCAGCCGCCGAGGGGGTAGCCCGGATAAGGCGTAAGCCGCTATCCGGGGAGCGCCAGCGGCGCTTAGACCGGCTGCTGGTGGCTGGTAAAGCGCGAGGCCAGCGGCAGCCAGCACAGCAGAATCAACAGCCCCATTAACATCATCAGCAGGCCGAGGCTGCTTTGCCCGGTTTGCGGCATCATTGCCGACAGCCAGGCCAGCACGCCGGAGCCGATATTCTGCAGGCCGCCAACCAGCGCGCCAGCGGTACCGGCGAGGAACGGGAATGGTTCCATCGCGCCGCTGGTAGCCAGCGGGAACAACATACCCGCGCCGAAGAAGAACAGCGCCGCAGGCACCAGCAGTGTCCAGACGGTCATAATGCCGAACAGCCCCGGCAACCACATCATAATTCCCGCCAGCAGGCAGCAGATAACCGACTGCCACATCAGCGTTGAGAAGCGTTTATTCGGACGGCCAGCGAACCACGCGCCGAAGAACGCCGCCGGGATCGGCAGAATAAACAGAATACTGACCGCCATACTGCTCAGGCCAAGGACCGCGCCCATCAGCACGCCGGAACAGGCTTCGAACACCGCAATCCCGGCCAGTCCGCCCACCAGCATCAACAGGTAACAGTTAAAGGCGCCGGTACCGAACAGCGTTTTGTAGCTGGCCAGTAGTTTCGTCCGCGGCGCGCCTTGTGGGCGCGTTTCCGGCATCCATTTCGCCATACTAATCGTTACGCCAGCGCACAGTATGAGCAGGAAAGCGTAGCATGCGCGCCAGTTCCACAGGGTATCAAGGATGCCGCCGAGCAGCGGCGCAATCAGCGGGCTGACCAATATTCCCATATTCAACAGGCTATTAGCGTGACGCAGCTGCGCGCCTTCATACAGGTCTCGCGGTAGGGTGCGCGCCATCACGCCGCCGACGCCGGTGCCCATCCCCTGCATGGCGCTGGCGGCGATCAATACCGGCAGGCTATGGGTAGTGATGGCAACCAGCGTCGCCAGCATAAAAATAGACATCCCGACGAGGATCACCGGACGGCGGCCCACGCGGTCGGAGAGCGGGCCGTAGAACAGCTGGGAAATGCCGTACGTCAGGAGATAGGCCGCCATCACGCTTTGTACCGCCCCTTCGCGGACGTTAAGCGATACCGCCATGTCGGCGATAGCCGGAATATAAATGGTCTGCGCCATCTGGCCAACGGCCACCAGCAGTACCAGCATCAACAACAAATTGAAGTTCTTATGCCGTTTCATGTCGATGAATACTTCGTGAGCAATGAGAAATGAAGAATATGTGACTGGCACACCCCTTAAACGATGGAGGAATCTACCACAATAAAATGACAGAACAACTACATAGCACCGATTGTTGGGGAAAATTCAGGCAGGTTTTGTAAACAGGATCGGCAACTAATGTTGCCATTTTAATCTATGAGAGGCGCAGCAGGATTGCTCCGGCGGCAATACCGCAGGCGGCAACGATGCGCAGCGCTACCACCTGTTCTTTCAGGACGATAAACGCGATCAGCGCGCCGAACAGAATGGAAGTTTCACGCAGCGCGGCGACCACCGCCAGCGGCGCCTGAGTCATCGCCCATAGCGCCAGGCCGTAGGATCCCATGGTGCCGACGCCGCCGAGGATGCCTTTTTTCCAGTGCTGGCGTAAATAACGGCTGGCTTCGCGCCGCCGCGCCACCATCGCCCAGCACAGCAGGCAGCAACCGTTCATAAAAAAGGTCCACAGGGTATAGCCGAGCGCCGATCCCGCCAGCCGTACCCCGGTGCCGTCCACCAGCGTATAACCCGCAATAAAACAGGCGTTGATCAGCGCCAGCATGATGCCTTTGCGGGAACTGACGCGGCCGTTAAAGGCCATCGCCAGAATCGCCAGGCAGATGACGCCAATACCCAACCAGGCTAGCGGCGATAAGCGATCGCCGAGAAATATCACGCTGATAGCCGCGACCAGCAACGGCGCGGTGCCGCGCATTAGCGGATAGGTCTGGCTCATATCCGACACCTGATAGGTCTTCGCCACCAGTACCGTATACACCACCTGCAATGCACATGACGCCACCAGATAAGGGGCGCTGGCCAGCGTCGGCTGCGGCGCGAAGGGGAGCATCACCAGGGCGATCAGCGAGGCCGACCCGCTGACGCTTATCGCCGCGTACACTTTATCGCCGCTGGCTTTGACGATAGCGTTCCAGCTGGCGTGGAGCAGTGCGGCGAAAAGCAAAATGCAGAATACGGTGATGGTCATCGCAGGCAGATTCAGCAGTTAAGGTCAGCGGACTGTAACATGACCCCGTTCCGCCAGCCAGCCACGCTTACAGCGAGCAGAACAGGCGATGCGTGACCCGCGGCTCATCGTATACCGGGCGGAAACCAAAGCGTTCATAAAAGGGCCAGGCCTGCGCCGGGGCATGAGTGTTAAGGAAATCGAACCAGGCGCCGGAATGCGTGATGACTGAGAGCAGCAGCTGCTGGCCAATTCCCTGGCGGCGATGGCTATCGCGAATATAGAGATGGCGAATGCGCCCGGCCCGCGGCTGCTGGCTGAAGGGGTCGACGTTCAGACCGCAGACCCCAACTAACTGGCCACGGACGAACGCGCCCAGCAGCTTTTCACCAGGGGCGTTAAAGCGGTTTTTGCCGCTTTGCCAGTTTTCCGCCAGACGGCGCAGCATATTGAAGTGCTGTTCAAGGCTTTCGGCGCGCAGCGCAACGAACCCCGGATCCTCCGGCGTTGTTGCGGCAATTAATAGCGGTGGCATGGTTCCTCCATCAAGTTTTCCCGGAACGCCCGCAGGACGCCTGTAGGGGGGCGGTTTCCCGCCCCCCTCAGGTGCGACTTGAACCTGAATCAGCGGAACTGTTTCAGGACTGCATCAAGTAGTTGCAACACAGCAACCATGAGTTTCAGGATTAAAATAATAATATCCATTCCGCCCATACGCGCGTCTCCTGTGGTTAAGGAGCACAATAAGCTGACGTACCTTTCCGCTGCCTGTTGCCAGCTTATCCCTGTTCTCACAGGGGTTGCGCAGTGATGGCCGCACGGGCCGGACACGACGCATTGTTGACGTAACACAGTGTGCTCTCTCGGGGTTAAGGCACTGACGGCACCACCCGTTTCAGCCAGGACTTCGTTGCGCCGGTCAAACTTGCGGCCCCCGAATGGCACAAAGTGAACACATCCAGTATAGATAAATACTGTATGTATGAACAGTATTTTTTGGACAAATTCGCACCCGCCATCCATACTCTATGACAGAGAAATTTCGACCTTAAATTGCGCGAATTGCAGCGATCGCGTATACTTTTGTCGTTGACGTAATACAGTGTGCTTGCGGCTACCACCCGTAAAAATGCTGATAAAAACCTCGCTCCGGCGGGGTTTTTTGTTTTCTGCCGCTGATGTCGCAAACTGTGATCTTTCGCGCAAATTCTCGTGGATGAAAATAAATCCATTGTGAAAACGCAAAACCTGTGTTTGTATAAATTCAGCTTATTTTTCGACACAACAGGTCCCTAATGAACGCTGCCATGATGACTTCGACCCTACTAAAAACCGCGCCTGCCGCGGTGGTCGTCGTGTCTGTGGTGGTCGTCGTCGGCAATGCGCCGTAGGGTCCGGAACAACACGAATTCCAAACCCCGCCGGCGCAAACCGAGCGGGGTTTTTTGTTGGCGAGCCCCCCGGTAAAGTCGGCCCAGAATAAAAGGACTGGAGCATGGCAAGTTCGGGCACCACATCAAACACAATGCGCTTTACCGGCGCGCAGCTGGTTGTTCATTTACTGGAACGCCAGGGTATCACTATGGTCAGCGGCATTCCGGGCGGCTCCATCCTGCCCATCTATGATGCCTTGAGCCAAAGCACGCAGATCCGCCACATCCTGGCGCGCCACGAGCAGGGGGCGGGTTTTATCGCTCAGGGGATGGCGCGTACCGAAGGTAAACCGGCGGTCTGCATGGCCTGTAGCGGCCCTGGCGCCACCAACCTGATTACCGCCATCGCCGATGCCCGCCTCGATTCTATTCCGCTGGTCTGCATCACCGGCCAGGTTCCGGCCTCAATGATCGGCACCGACGCCTTCCAGGAAGTCGATACCTACGGCATCTCTATCCCCATCACCAAGCATAACTACCTGGTGCGCGACATCGCCGAGCTGCCGCAGGTGATGAGTGACGCCTTCCGTATTGCCCAGTCCGGGCGCCCCGGGCCGGTGTGGATAGACATTCCTAAGGACGTACAGGCGGCGACCATTGAGCTGGAAGCGCTGCCGGAGCCAGGCGAGCGCGCCCCGGCACCGGCATGCGCGCCTGAAAGCGTGCGTGAAGCGGCGGCAATGATCAACGCGGCGAAACGCCCGGTACTGTATCTGGGCGGCGGCGTGATTAATGCGCCGCAGGCGATCCGTGAGCTGGCGGAAAAAGCCAACCTGCCGACCACCATGACCTTAATGGCGCTGGGTATGCTGCCGAAGGCGCACCCGCTGTCGCTGGGGATGCTGGGGATGCACGGCGCACGCAGTACTAACTTTATTCTGCAAGAAGCTGATTTACTGATTGTTTTAGGCGCGCGTTTTGATGACCGGGCGATTGGCAAGACCGAGCAGTTCTGCCCGAACGCGAAGATTATTCACGTCGATATCGACCGCTCGGAGCTTGGCAAAATTAAGCAACCGCACGTAGCGATTCAGGGCGATGTGGCGGAGGTCTTAGCCCAGCTTATTCCGCAGATTGAGGCGCAGCCGCGTGATGAGTGGCGCCAACTGGTGGCTGATTTACAAAGAGAATTCCCCTGCGCCATCCCGCAGGAAAGCGATCCGCTCTCCCATTACGGCCTGATTAACGCCGTGGCCGCCTGCGTTGATGATGAGGCGATCATCACCACCGATGTGGGTCAGCATCAGATGTGGACGGCGCAGGCCTATCCGCTCAACCGTCCGCGCCAGTGGCTGACTTCCGGCGGTCTCGGCACCATGGGCTTCGGCCTGCCGGCGGCCATCGGCGCGGCGCTGGCGAATCCGCAGCGGAAGGTTATTTGTTTCTCCGGTGACGGCAGCCTGATGATGAATATTCAGGAGATGGCCACCGCCGCCGAAAATCAGCTGGATGTAAAAATTATCCTGATGAACAACGAAGCGCTGGGGCTGGTGCATCAGCAGCAGAGCCTGTTCTATCAGCAGGGCGTCTTCGCCGCGACCTATCCGGGGATGATTAACTTTATGCAGATAGCTGCCGGTTTTGGTCTGCAAACCTGTGATTTAAATAACGAATCCGATCCGCAGGCGGCGCTGCAGGCGATTATCGACCGCCCAGGTCCGGCGTTGATCCACGTGCGAATCGACGCGCAGCAAAAAGTGTATCCGATGGTACCGCCGGGTGCGGCCAATACTGAGATGGTGGGGGAATAAGCCATGCAAAAGCAACACGATAACGTCATTCTGGAACTCACCGTCCGCAACCACCCAGGCGTCATGACCCACGTCTGCGGGCTATTTGCCCGCCGCGCGTTTAACGTTGAAGGTATTCTCTGCTTGCCGATTCAGGGCAGCGAGCACAGCCGCATCTGGCTGCTGGTAAATGATGACCAGCGGCTGGGGCAGATGATTAGCCAGATTGAAAAGCTGGAAGATGTCACCAATGTGGCGCGTAACCAGTCCGATCCCACCATGTTTAACAAAATTGCGGTGTTCTTCGAATAGCGCTCAAGGCTTGAACAGCTACGCGCTTACCGCTAAGGTAAGCGCCTTTGCCGGATGGCGCTGCGCTTATCCGGCCTACAGGGAGTGAATCCGTAGGCCGGATAAGGCGTTTACGCCGCCATCCGGCGCTTTCAGGCACCAGGAAACACCATGACTACCATCGCCCTTATTGACGATCATTTGATTGTCCGCTCCGGTTTTGCTCAGCTGCTGGGGCTGGAAGCTGATTTTCAGGTTGTCGCTGAATTCGGCTGTGGACGCGAGGCGCTGGCGGGGCTACCGGGGCGCGGTGTACAGGTCTGTATCTGCGATATCTCAATGCCGGATATTTCCGGGCTGGAGCTGTTAAGCCAGCTGCCTAAGGGGATGGCGACCATCATGCTGTCGGTGCACGATAGCCCGGCGCTGATCGAGCAGGCGCTGAACGCCGGCGCGCGCGGCTTCCTGTCGAAACGCTGCAGCCCGGATGAACTTATCGCCGCGGTCCGCACGGTGGCGGCGGGCGGTTGCTATCTCACGCCGGATATCGCCATGAAGCTGGCCGCCGGGCGCCAGGATCCGCTCACCAAACGCGAACGCCAGGTGGCGGAAAAGCTGGCGCAGGGTATGGCGGTGAAAGAGATCGCCGCTGAGCTCGGTCTGTCGCCGAAAACCGTTCACGTTCATCGCGCCAACCTGCTGGAAAAACTGGGCGTCAGTAACGACGTTGAGCTGGCGCGCCGCATGTTCGATAGCTGGCAATGAACACCGTCGTTTCACGATTGCTGTCGGTGATCGGCTGCGCCTTTATCTTCTCAGCCGCCTGGTTCTGCCTGTGGAGTATCAGTCTGCATCTGGTGGAACGCGCGGATTTAGCGGTGCTGCTGTTTCCCTTTGGCCTGCGTTTAGGGCTGATGCTGCAATGCCCGCGTGGCTACTGGCCGGTGCTGCTGGGAGCCGAGTGGCTGCTTATCTTCTGGCTGGCGCAGGAAGTGGCGCTGGCGCATCCGATAATATTGATGACCGGAAGTCTGCTGACCCTGCTGCCGGTGGCATTGATTTCACGCTATCGCCAGCAGCGAGACTGGCTGACATTGTTGCGCCAGGGCGGGGCACTGATCGCCGCCTCGCTGCTGCAATCGCTGCCGTGGCTGGCGCAAGAAGGCAGTGAGGGACTGACCGCGCTGTTGTTGACGCTGACCGGCGGCCTGACGCTGGCGCCGACCTGCCTGGTTATCTGGCATTATCTGACCAGTACCGTCTGGCGGCCGTTGGGGCCGTCGCTGGTGTCGCAGCCGGTTAACTGGCGTGGCCGGCATCTGATCTGGTACCTGCTGCTCTTTACCGTCAGCCTGTGGCTACAGCTCGGGTTGCCCGCCGAACTCTCCCGCTTTACCCCTTTTTGTCTGGCGCTGCCGATTATCGCTCTCGCCTGGCACTACGGCTGGCAGGGGGCGCTGATCGCCACCCTGATGAACGCCATTGCGCTGATTGCCAGCCAGACCTGGCACGATCACCCGGTTGATTTATTGCTTTCACTGCTGGCGCAGAGCCTGACCGGACTGCTGCTGGGCGCGGGGATCCAGCGATTGCGCGAGCTTAACCTGTCGCTACAGAACGAACTGGCGCGTAATCGGCGGCTGGCGGAACGTCTGCTGGAAACGGAAGAGAGCGTGCGGCGTGACGTGGCGCGCGAGCTCCACGATGATATTGGCCAGACTATCACGGCAATTCGCACCCAGGCGGGGATCGTGCAGCGTCTGGCGCCAAACAACGCCAGCGTACGGCAGAGTGGCCAGTTGATAGAACAGCTGTCGCTGGGGGTTTACGACTCTGTGCGAAGACTGCTTGGTCGTCTGCGTCCGCGCCAGCTTGACGATCTGCCGCTTGAACAGGCGGTACGTTCGTTGATGCGTGAAATGGAGCTGGAAGACCGCGGTATCGTCAGTCATCTCGAATGGCGGATTAACGAGGCGGGGCTGAGCGAAAACCAGCGCGTGACGCTGTTTCGCGTTTGCCAGGAGGGACTGAATAATATCGTCAAGCACGCCAGCGCCAGCGCCGTCACCCTCCAGGGTTGGCAGCAGGATGGGCAATTGATGCTGGTGCTGGAAGATGACGGTTGCGGCCTGCCGCCGGGTTCGAATCTGCAAGGCTTCGGCCTGACCGGCATGCGTGAACGCGTGACCGCGCTGGGCGGTACGTTAACTATCTCCTGCACACACGGTACCCGCGTGTGCGTCAATTTACCGCTGCGTTACGTCTGAGAGGATCGCCGATGTTTGCCTTTTTAAAAGCGCCGCCGGACGCCGCGCCAATTAGCGATAAACTCGAGCTCGACGAGCGTTATCGTTACTGGCGTCGCCATATTCTGCTTACCATCTGGCTTGGTTACGCGCTGTTTTATTTCACCCGCAAAAGCTTTAATGCCGCGGTGCCTGAAATTCTTGCCAGTAACGTGCTGACCCGCAGCGATATCGGCCTGCTGGCCACGCTGTTTTACATCACTTACGGGCTGTCGAAATTTTTCTCCGGTATCGTCAGCGACCGCTCCGACGCCCGCTATTTTATGGGGCTGGGGCTGATTGCCACCGGGGTGGTTAATATTCTGTTTGGTTTTTCTACTTCGCTATGGGCATTCGCGCTGCTGTGGGCGCTGAATGCCTTCTTCCAGGGCTGGGGCTCGCCGGTGTGCGCCCGGCTGCTGACGGCCTGGTATTCGCGAACCGAGCGTGGCGGCTGGTGGGCGCTGTGGAATACCGCGCATAACGTCGGCGGCGCGCTGATCCCGATGGTGGTGGGCGCGGCGGCGCTGCATTACGGCTGGCGAATGGGGATGACCATTGCCGGTTGCCTGGCGATCCTCGCCGGACTGTATCTGTGCTGGCGGCTGCGCGATCGCCCGCAGGCGGTGGGGTTACCCGCCGTGGGCGACTGGCGTCACGATGCGCTGGAAATCGCCCAGCAGCAGGAAGGCGCTGGGCTGACGCGCAAAGAGATCCTGACCCGCTACGTGCTGGCCAATCCCTATATCTGGCTGTTATCGCTGTGCTATGTGCTGGTGTACGTGGTGCGGGCGGCGATTAACGACTGGGGCAATCTGTATATGTCGGAGACGCTCGGCGTCGATCTGGTGACCGCTAACTCGGCGGTCACCATGTTTGAGCTGGGCGGTTTTATCGGCGCGCTGGTGGCGGGATGGGGCTCGGATAAGCTGTTTAACGGCAACCGTGGGCCGATGAACCTGATTTTCGCCGCCGGAATTTTGCTGTCGGTTGGCGGGCTGTGGCTGATGCCGTTCGCCAGCTATGTGATGCAGGCGGCCTGCTTCTTCACCACCGGGTTCTTCGTTTTCGGCCCGCAAATGCTAATTGGCATGGCGGCGGCGGAATGTTCGCATAAAGAAGCCGCCGGGGCGGCAACCGGGTTTGTCGGCCTGTTCGCTTATCTTGGCGCCTCGCTTTCCGGCTGGCCGCTGGCGCAGGTGATGGATATCTGGCACTGGACCGGATTCTTCGTGGTGATTGCGATTGCCGCCGGCATTTCCGCGCTGCTGCTGCTGCCGTTTTTAAACGCGCAGGCGCCGCGTACCGCCAGCGAAGCGTGATGTAGCTCACCCTTTCGCCGCGAACGGGGCAAAACTAAGAAATTTTCCCGGTTTTACCTGGAAGCCGTCTCAGGCCAGACGGCGCGCGGGTTTTTACAATGCCTGGTTATTACGCAGGCATAAAAAATCAGCTCAGGAGATACCCATGCTGGCCTTTCTGAATCAGGTGCGCAAGCCGACCCTGGATCTGCCGCTCGATGTGCGGCGCAAAATGTGGTTCAAACCTTTCATGCAGTCCTATCTGGTGGTCTTCATCGGCTACCTGACCATGTACCTGATCCGCAAAAACTTTAACATCGCGCAGAACGACATGATCTCCACTTACGGGTTGAGCATGACGCAGCTGGGGATGATTGGCCTGGGCTTTTCCATTACCTACGGCGTGGGCAAGACGCTCGTCTCTTATTATGCCGACGGTAAAAATACCAAGCAGTTCCTGCCGTTTATGCTGATCCTCTCCGCCATCTGTATGCTGGGCTTTAGCGCCAGCATGGGGGCGGGTTCAACCAGCCTGTTCCTGATGATCGCCTTCTATGCGCTGAGCGGTTTCTTTCAAAGCACCGGCGGTTCGTGCAGCTATTCCACCATCACCAAGTGGACGCCCAGACGCAAACGCGGCACCTTCCTCGGCTTCTGGAATATCTCCCACAACCTCGGCGGCGCGGGCGCCGCGGGCGTGGCGCTGTTTGGCGCCAACTATCTGTTCGACGGCCACGTGATCGGCATGTTTATCTTCCCGTCGATTATTGCGCTGATCGTTGGCTTTATTGGCCTGCGCTACGGTAGCGACTCTCCGGAATCCTACGGCCTTGGCACGGCGGAAGAGCTGTTTGGCGAAGCGATCAGCGAAGAGGACAAAGAGACCGAAGAAAATGCGATGACCAAGTGGCAGATCTTTGTTGAGTATGTGCTGAAAAACAAAGTGATCTGGCTGCTGTGTTTCTCCAACATCTTCCTCTATGTGGTGCGTATCGGTATCGATCAGTGGTCCACCGTGTATGCCTTCCAGGAGCTGAAGCTGTCTAAAGAGGTGGCGATTCAGGGCTTTACCCTGTTTGAAGTCGGCGCGCTGGTTGGCACGCTACTGTGGGGCTGGTTGTCGGATCTGGCCAACGGCCGCCGCGCGCTGGTGGCCTGCGTAGCGCTGGCGCTTATTATCGCCACCCTCGGGGTTTACCAACATGCCAGCAACCAGTACGTCTATCTGGCCTCGTTGTTTGCGCTGGGCTTCCTGGTGTTTGGTCCGCAGCTGTTGATCGGCGTCGCCGCCGTCGGTTTCGTACCGAAAAAAGCGATCGGCGCCGCCGATGGAATCAAGGGCACCTTCGCCTATCTGATCGGTGATAGCTTCGCCAAGCTGGGTCTTGGGATGATCGCCGACGGCACGCCGATCTTCGGCCTGACCGGCTGGGCCGGCACCTTTGCGGCGCTGGACGCCGCCGCCATCGGCTGTATCTGCCTGATGGCCATCGTGGCTATCTTCGAAGAGCGTAAAATTCGCCGCGAGAAAAAGAATCGAGTTTTGCAGACTGCCTGATTCACCAGGTATTTGGTAACCTTGCCCGGCCATTGCGCCGGGCTTTTTTATTTCTTGCGTAATATGCCAGGTCCGACAGTCGACAGCAGGCAAATTCCCATTATGATAGTGAGGCTGCGATTGGATGAGAGGATGCATGATCTGGATAGGACTGGCCACCCTGGTAGTGGTATTTGTTGTGGGATTTCGGGTGCTTACCTCTGATTCACGCCGCGCGATTCGTCGCCTGAGCGAACGCCTTGGCATTACGCCTGTTCCGTTGGAATCGATGATCGATCAACTGGGAAAAACCGCCGGTAATGAGTATTTGCATTACCTGGAGCGGCCGAATGAAGCACATTTGCAGAATGCCGCGCAGGTGCTGCTCATCTGGCAGGTCGCGATTGTCGACGCCAGCGAAAAAAACCTGCATTACTGGTATCGCCTGATGCAAAAAGCGCGTTTAGCGGCGCCGATTACCGACGCGCAGCTCCGCCTGGCGCAAGGTTTTCTGCGCGAGCTGGACCCGGATGTGAGCGATTTACATAACCTACAGCAGCGCTATAACGACCTGTTTCTCCCGGAAGACGGCGTGCACTGGCTGCACTGATCTCATTGTTATCCGGCCTGTGGTTCAAAACCATATCTCCCTTACGTTTTTTGTAGGCCGGATAAGCGTAAGCGCCATCCGGCAGAATGACTACAGTAGGATTTTCAGGCCGTGTTTTTGTACGACGCTAAGCAATTTTAATGACATTCCGCTCGGTCGTTTAGCGCCAGTCTCCCATTTTTGCACGGTAGACACGCTGGTATTCAGATAACGAGCGAACACGGGTTGGCTAACATTGAGTTGTTCACGTAGCGCTTTAATTTCAATGGGTTGAAGTGCGGCTACGCTACCGAGACATGATTCATCAAAATGGCGCATTGTTTCCTGTGGGATTGCGCCAACGCTGAATAGCCCCGACGCAGCGCTATGGATCGCTTCGAAAGCCGGGCTTTTGTATTTATTTTTTGCTGTCATCGCAAATCTCCACCAGTTCTTTACTTTTAACTAAGGCCGTCGTTTTCTCTTCAGAGAGATTGGCATAGTGTTTTGCTAACTCACGAAACCCCATTAATTCGCGATGGTTGATATTGGCCATATCCTGTTTGGCATATAGAAAGGTATAAAACCAATACCCTGCGCTTTTGGTAAGGATGATTGCGCGATCGCGATTCTTGTTGAGTCGCTTTTTATAAACCCCCCCTCCTAAATCAACCACTTTGCCCTGAAGCGCAGATTGAATTGCCTGATAGAGCTCGTCGTCGGAAATGCCATGAGAGCTAGCCTCTCTGGCGAACCATTTGGTTTTAAAGATACGCATTGCTGACATCCTGTCGTTAAAAGTATAGCACATAGTGCTATATTAAATTCTCCTGAGATTTGTTAAAGCGATAGCAAGCATCGTTTTTTTAAACATGCGAGCAGCTACGCATCCTCTTATGAAAAGCGAGAAGAGTTGCGAAAACGTTAAGTACGTCACATACAAAATGTTACACTGCGCAGCTTTCCGCCACTTTCTTCGCAGGTCACTCATGAGTCATTCAAATGAAACCAAACCCCATGCACGCGATCTCGCGCGGCCAAACTGGTCGGCGGTCTTCGCGGTTGCTTTCTGCGTCGCCTGCCTGATTACCGTCGAGTTTTTGCCGGTCAGCCTGTTAACGCCGATGGCGCTGGATTTAGGCATCTCCGAAGGGATGGCCGGGCAGTCGGTGACGACGACGGCATTCGTCGCGATGTTTTCCAGCCTGTTTATCACCACGGTGATAGGTAAAACCGATCGCCGCTACGTGGTTATCCTGTTTTCGCTGCTGCTGACCCTTTCTTGCCTGCTGGTATCGTTTGCCGATAGCTTCACCCTGCTACTGCTGGGGCGCGCCTGTTTGGGCCTGGCGCTCGGCGGTTTCTGGGCGATGTCGGCATCGCTGACCATGCGTCTGGTGCCGATGCGCGTGGTGCCGAAAGCGCTATCAATTATTTTCGGCGCGGTATCAATCGCGCTGGTGATCGCCGCCCCGTTGGGCAGTTTCCTTGGCGGGCTTATCGGCTGGCGCAACGTCTTTAACGGCGCGGCGGTGATGGGCGTGCTGTGTACGCTCTGGGTGCTGAAAGCGCTGCCGTCGCTGCCGGGTGAATCGGCGGCTCAGCAGCAAAATATGTTTGGTCTGCTGAAGCGTCCGGGGGTGATGGCCGGGATGTGCGCCATTTTCATGGCCTTTGCCGGACAGTTCGCCTTCTTTACCTATATTCGACCGGTATACATGACACTCGCCGGTTTTGACGTCGACGGCCTGACGCTGGTGCTGCTGAGCTTTGGTATCGCCAGCTTTATCGGCACCTCGCTCTCCTCGGTGGTGCTGAAGCGCTCGGTCAAAGCGGCGCTGGCGATTTCGCCGCTGGTGCTGACCGCCTGCGCGGCGGCGCTGGTACTGTGGGGAGAAAGCAAAATCGTCGCCTCGACGGTGGCGATTATCTGGGGCTTCGCGTTTGCGCTGATCCCGGTGGGGTGGTCAACGTGGATCACCCGTTCGCTCTCCGATCAAGCGGAAAAAGCCGGGTCGATTCAGGTGGCGGTGATCCAGCTTGCCAACACCTGCGGCGCCGCGGTCGGCGGCGTTGCGCTCGACCACTTAGGGCTGCTGTCGCCGCTGGTGTTGTCAGGAATATTAATGCTGTTTACCGGCCTGCTGGTGACGACCAAAGTGAAGGTGAATTAACCCGCTTACGGCCGTTCGCCTTTTGCCAGCCGGGCGTTGATGTCGGCAATCACTTCCGGCAGATCCGCCAGGGTATCAACCACATAGTGAGCCCCGGCGGCATACAGTTTGCCTGCCGCCCGCTCGCGACGGGTGGCGATTTCCTCTTTCGACATCGCCTGGTACTCCTCCCAGGTAGCGCCGAATTCGTTACCGGACACCGCCAGCCCGACGCTCCACATCCCGGCATGTAACCCTTCGCTGATGCCCGGTGCGGCATCATCGACCTTCACGCAGTGGGCCACATCGTCTATGCCTAGGGTAATCACGTTCTGCAGCGCCATCCACGGGCCCGGACGACCGCCGACGGCAAGGTCATCGGTGGCGACCCAGTGGTCCGGGGCGTAGCCCTGGGCGGCAGCGGCTGGTACCAGCTTTTCCATCACCGGGCGCGGATAACCCGAGCAGGAGCCGATCTTCAGGCCCTCGGCGCGAAACGCGGCGATAGTGTCGACAACGCCGGCAATCGGTGCGGAAAAATCGACAACCTTAGCGATTTGCAGCGGCATAAACGCGGCGTAGATCGCATCGATATCGGCGGCAGTCATCGCGCGGCCGAATTTGGCCTGCCAGCGGCTATCGACAGCAGGGAGTTTGCCCAGCGCCTCAATGTGCTGCCACTTGCCAAGCCCCATCGGCACGCGGGCCTCTTCAAGGGTGATCTCAATATCGAAGGCCTTGCGGAAGGCCTCGACGAAAATTTGCGTCGGGGCGAAAGAGCCGAAGTCTACGGTGGTGCCTGCCCAGTCAAGGATCAGTGCGCTAATACGGTTCATGGCGGTTCCTTATTGTTTCCAGTACATGGCGTTGTCGATAGCCGCCAGCAGGGCGGTGATATCGGCGTCGTAGACTTCGCCAATGTTGCCGATGCGGAAGCAATCGCTTTGCGATACTTTGCCCGGATAGATAACGAAGCCCTGATCTTTCAGCTTCTGGTAGAAGGTGTGAAAGCGATACTGCGGCGCATCCGGTGAATAAAAGGCGGTAATGATCGGCGAGTGCAGGCTATCGTCGAGCAGTGGCCGGAAGCCGAGCGCGCGCATCCCTGCCACCAGACGGCGTTGATTGTTGCGGTAGCGCTGATAGCGGGCGCTAACGCCGCCCTCCTGCGCCAGCTCTTTCAGCGCCTGGGCAAAGGCCAGCACGGTATGGGTCGGCGAGGTGAAGCGCCACTTACCGTGGTTATCTTCCATGCAGCGCCACTGGGCGTACAGATCCAGTGATAGCGAGCGCGAACGGCCTTTGCAGGCGGCCAGTTCCGATTCGCGGGCAATCACGAAGGCAAAGCCCGGCACGCCCTGAATGCATTTGTTGGCGGAGCTTATCAGGTAATCAATATTCAGCGCGGCGATATCCAACGGAATGCCGCCAAAGCTGCTCATCGCATCGACGATATAGCGTTTATCGTACCGTTTTGCCACTTCGGCTACCTCTTCGATCGGATTCAGCATGCCGGTGGTGGTTTCGCTATGTACCATCGCGATATGGGTGATCGCCGGGTCGTTCTGCAGGATCTGTTCGATCGCGGCCGCATCTGGACGGGAGACTTCGCCGCAGTCGTAAGGGTGGCAGGCGATGCCCATCAGTTGCGCCATCTCAATCATACGCGCGCCATAGGCGCCATTGCTGACGATCAGCACTTTGCCTTGTTCGCCGATGACGCTGCCGAGCACCGCTTCGACCGCGTAGCTGCCGCTACCCTGCAGCAGCACCGCCGTATAACCGTCGGCCGGGGTAGCCAACTGCACCAGCTGCTGGCGAATGGTCTGTACCACGCCGAGATTGTAATCATCATCCCAGGTACAGCTATCGAACAACATCGCCTCTTTTACCGTACGGGAGGTGGTTAGCGGGCCGGGGGTCAGCAGCAAGTAGTTCCGTGAAGTCATTTGTCTCACCATTTGGTCTATACCAGATTTGTATTTATCATGGAGACAAAGCCGGGGCAGGGTCAAAGGAAATGTGGCGCTGCAACAAAAAATTCATCTGGCTATGTATAATGAGCGCACGAAAAGTGGCAGTGAGTAAACATGAAATCACCCTCTGGCGAGATGCCGCAATACCTGATGATTAAGGCGCAGCTGCAGGCGCGTATTCAAAACGGCGCGTTGAAAAGCGGCGATAAGCTGCCTTCAGAGCGCGAACTGTGCGCGCTGTTCAACACGACCCGGATTACGGTACGCGAGAGCCTGGCGCAGCTGGAGGCCAGCGGCGTGATTTACCGCGCCGACCGCCGCGGCTGGTTCGTGACGCCGGAGCGTCTGTGGTTGGATCCGACGCAGAACACCAATTTCCACAAGCTGTGTCTCGAGCAGGGGCGCGAACCGAAAACGGTGCTGCTTGAAGGGCGCTTAACCGCCGTGCCGCTGGACGTGATGGCCCCGCTGGCGCTGCAACCCTTCGATCAGGTCTATTTGCTGACGCGGCTGCGCTATGCCGACGGCCGGCCGGTGTGCTACTGCGAAAACCACTGTCTGCCCGCGCGGGTGCCGGAGCTGCTGCGCCACGATCTCAATGGCAGTCTGACCGAGATTTATCAAACTCAGTACGACCTGATCTATACCAGTATGCATTTGTCGTTCTATCCCACTTCAATGCCGCCGCAGGCCGCAGAGGCGTTGGGGGTGATGGAAGGGCGCCCGGCGCTGCTGTTGCGCCGGCTGAATTACGATCAACACGGGCGTATTCTCGATTACGATATTGAATACTGGCGGCATGACAGCCTGCGGATCGAAGTCGATACCCATTGATTTTATTAGTTAAAATTTTTGATCTCCCCGGTGGCGCTAGCGCTTACCGGGGCTACGCACTTCCCCTCGTTTTAACTATTTCGACACACTTCTTTCATCGTTTTGTCATAAACCCTCGGTAGCGTGAAAGCAAATCTGGTCTACACCAGAATAACTGACTATCCGATGAGGCTTAAACGATGAAACTCTCCCGACTTGCTCTGCTGTCCCTGTTCGCGCTGACCAGCTCTCCGGTTTGGGCGGACGGCGTCGTCACGGTTTACTCCGCCGACGGCCTGCATGATGGCGATAACAGCTGGTATCAGAGCCAGTTCGACGCCTTCACCAAAGCGACGGGCATCAAAGTGCAGTATGTGGAAGGCGGCTCCGGCGCGATCGTCGAACGTCTGGCGAAGGAGCGCACCAATCCGCAGGCTGACGTGCTGGTCACGGTGCCGCCGTTTATCCAGCGCGCCGCGAAAGAGCAATTGCTGGCAACCTTTACCCCGCAAGGTAGCGCGCAGATCCCCGGCGCTAACGACCGCTACGCGCCGCTGGTGAATAACTATCTGACCTTCATCTATAACGGCCAGTTGCTGAAAACCGCGCCGGCCAGCTGGCAGGATCTGCTGGATAGCCGCTTTAAGAACAAGTTGCAGTACTCCACGCCGGGGCAGGCGGGCGACGGTACCGCGGTGATGCTGCAGGCGTTCCACAGCCTCGGCGGTAAAGACGCCGGTTTTGCGTATCTGGGTAAGCTGCAGGCCAATAACGTTGGCCCATCGGCCTCGACCGGCAAGCTGACTGCGCTGGTCAATAAAGGCGAGCTGTACGTCGCCAACGGCGATCTGCAGATGAACCTGTCGCAGATGGCGCGTAACCCGAACGTTAAAATTTTCTGGCCGGCGGATGATAAAGGCGAGCGTAGCGCGCTGGCGCTGCCCTACACCATCGGGTTGGTACAGAACGGACCGAACAGCGAAAACGGCAAGAAGCTGATCAATTTCCTGCTGGATAAACCGGCGCAATCCAGCGTCAGCGCGCGCTCCTGGGGCCTGCCGGTACGCAGCGATGTGACGCCGGATGACGCTAACTTTAAGGCGGCGAAAGCGGCGCTCGACGGCGTGAAGAGCTGGGAGCCGAACTGGGATGATGTCGCGGTATCGCTGTCGGCTGACATTGCCCGCTGGCATAAAGTGACTGATAGCGAGTAAGCCTGATGTTGATGAAAACCACCGTCACTTCTTCCCCGTCGCTGGCGGGGACTTCCGGGATCACCCTGGACTCGCTGCGTGTTTCATACCACGGCAACGTGGTCTTAAAACCGCTGTCATTGACCATTGAACCCGGTGAGGTGCTGGCGCTGATAGGCCCTTCCGGTTCCGGGAAAACCACGGTGCTGCGGGCGATTGCCGGTTTTGTGCAACCGGCTGGCGGTCGGATCCTGATCGGCGATACTGACGTCACCCAGCTGCCGCCGTACAAACGCGGGCTGGCGATGGTGGTGCAGAACTACGCGCTGTTCCCGCATATGAAGGTGGAAGATAACGTTGCTTTCGGCCTGCGGGCGCAGAAGCAGCCCAGGGGGCTTATCGCCGAGCGGGTGACCGAAGCCTTAAAAATCGTCGGTATGGCGGATTACGCCACCCGCTACCCGCATCAGCTTTCCGGCGGCCAACAGCAGCGCGTCGCGATAGCCCGCGCGATTGCCGTGCGTCCTCGGGTACTGTTGCTTGATGAACCGCTGTCGGCGCTGGATGCGCAAATTCGTCATAACATGGTGGAAGAGATTGCCCGTCTGCACCGCGAACTGCCGGAACTGACCATTCTCTACGTCACCCACGATCAGACCGAAGCGCTGACCCTGGCGGACAAAATCGGCATCATGAAAGACGGTTCGCTGATCGCCCACGGCGAAACGCACGAGCTCTATCACTATCCACCGAACCGCTTTAGCGCCGAATTCCTCGGCCGCGCCAATATCCTGCAGGCGACGGCGCTGAAAGACAGCACCGAGCCGGGGCTGGTTAGCGTGAGCTGTGGCGGCGGCCTGATTAACGCCTTCAGCCGGGGCGGCCTGCATGGCAACAACAAGCTGTTATGCATTCGCCCGCAGCACATGAGCCTGGCGCCGCGATCGGCAACCAGTAATCGTCTCAACGCCACCCTGACCTCGGTACACTGGCAGGGCGATCTGACGCATCTGCTGTGCGATGTTGCCGGCGAAGCGGTGCGGATTGTGATGACCCACGTGAACCCGCTGCCGCGCGCGGGGGACAAGCTGGCGCTCTACTTCGAACCTGGCGATGCGGTTCTGATCGAGGTGCAATGATGGCGCAAACCCTCACGCTTGCGCGTCCGGCGCGAAACTTACGGCCTTACCTGTGGCTGGCATTGCCGCTGCTGGTGCTGGCGACGCTATTTTTCTATCCGCTACTGTTGATCGCCGAACAGGCATTACGTGACGCCAGCGGCAACCTGAGCCTCGAGACTTTCTGGCAGGTGATTGACTCAAAACGCTTTATTGGCGCGCTGCTCAATACCTTACAGATTGCGGTGTTCGCCACCCTTGGCTGCCTGGTGCTCGGCAGCGTGCTGGCGCTGATTCTGGTCTTTATTCCGTTCCCCGGCAGCCAGCTGGTGAGCCGGGTCATTGATACTTTTATTGCGCTGCCGACCTTCCTGATTACCCTCGCATTCACCTTTATTTACGGCTCGGCGGGGCTGCTCAACGGCACCCTGATGGCGCTGTTTGCTTTTGAACTGCCGCCGGTAGACTTTCTCTATTCAATAAACGGCGTGATTCTGGCGGAGATTACCGTCTTTACGCCGCTGGTGATGCGCCCGCTGATGGCGGGACTGCGGCAGATAGATAAGAGCCAGCTGGAAGCGGCGAGTATTCTCGGCGCCCATCCGCTACGGGTGATTACCCAGGTTATCTTCCCGGCGGCGCTACCGGCGCTGATGGCGGGCGGCAGCCTGTGCCTGCTGTTGACCACTAACGAGTTCGGTATCGTGCTGTTTATTGGCGCCAAAGGGGTTAATACCCTGCCGATGATGGTCTACAGCAAGGCGATTCTGGAGTCGGATTACAGCGTGGCCTGCATGATTGCGCTGATTAATATTCTGCTGTCGCTGGGGCTGTTTATGCTCTATCGGCTGGCGGCGGCGCGCACTGGCGTAAGGAGTTAACGATGTTGATTTGGTCGCGTAAAGGCCGCGCGGCGGCGGGCGCGCTGGCGGTGACGCTTTTTGCCGGCATTTTCCTGCTGCCGCTGGCGGTGATTTTACTCTCCAGCCTGAGTAAACAATGGAACGGCCTGCTGCCCACCGGCTTTACCTTTACCCACTTTGTTAACGCCTTTCGCGGCGCGGCGTGGGATTCGCTGTTTTCGAGCCTGATGGTGGGCTTCTGCGCCAGCCTTCTGGCGCTGCTGTGCGGGATGTGGGCGGCGCTGGCGCTGCGCCAGTATGGTGCGACGCTACAGAAATATCTTGGCCTGGCGTTTTATCTGCCCAGCGCTATCCCCTCGGTTTCCGTCGGACTGGGCATTCTGGTGGCGTTCAGCCAGGGGCCGCTGCAGATGAATGGTACTTTTTGGATCGTCCTGGCGGCGCACTTTGTACTGATTTCCGCCTTTACCTTCAGCAACGTAACGACCGGGCTGGCGCGGATTTCCGCCGATATTGAAAACGTCGCCTCCAGTCTTGGCGCCTCGCCGTGGTATCGCCTGCGTCATGTGACGCTGCCGCTGATGACGCCGTGGATGATTTCAGCGCTGGCGCTGAGCTTATCGCTGTCGATGGGGGAACTGGGCGCGACGGTGATGATCTATCCGCCGGGCTGGACGACGCTGCCGGTGACTATTTTCAGCCTCACCGATCGCGGCAATATCGCCGATGGCTCGGCGCTGACCATTGTGCTGGTGGGCGTCACGCTGCTGTTGATGATGAAGCTTGAGCGCATCGCCCGCCGATTAAGCCAAAGATAAGTTGTACCCGGAGCTGTAGCCCGGCTCAGCGTAGCGCCAGCCGGGAATCGGATTGCCTCAGAACCACGCCTCAAACATGCCGCCGATGTTCAGCGAATCCAGCCGCTCGTCGCTGGTGCCGTCTACTTTCGCGGTGTGTTCGTTATCCACCTGGCCGCCGGTCACATAGAAGCGCAGCATCGGGCGGAACTCCGGCCCCATACCGATGGCGATGTTCTGCGACAGCGTCAGCTTCCAGCCGTGGTTATCCCCGCCCTGGTCGTAGTCCACGCGCTGGTAGCCCGCTTCCAGCCAGGTCGAGTGCACATCGTTCCAGAAGTACATTGGCCGGACGATCGCGCCGTAGTTTTTACGGTTATCGGTATTATCCTTGCCGTTGTCGTAGTCGTGGAAGGCCAGCAGATACTCGATCTGCGCCTGCTGGGTGAACTTATGGCTGCCCTCGAAGCTGGCGTAGACCGTGGTCAGGTCGTCGGTTTTGTTGTAGACGCTGTTATCCGAGTTGTCGGAGTAGCGCAGGATCACTTTGTTCACCCCGCTGTCGTTGGTGTGGCTCAGCACCAGCCCGCCCTGCCAGGCATCGAGGCGCGCGTCGCTGTCCACCGCTTTTGAGTCAAAGCCGTAGTTGGCGTACACCTCGACGTCGATCGGCCCGGCCTTGATGTTGTGGGTTTTGGTGGTCAGCGCGTAGTGGCCGTTGTCGCCGGTATCGGAGCTGCCGGTACAGGTGATGCGCGACGGGTTGGTCTCATCGGCCATCACTTCCGGGCTACAGGATTTCACCTGCGACACCGTCGCCACGTCGAACTGCACGCCGCCGATATCGAAGTTCTTCACCCCCGCGCCCTGACCGTCGTGGTTCATCCAGAAGTAGTCGTTGATCCCCTGTTGCGGGCGCTGGTGGAAATCGCGGCCGGCCCAGATATAGGCGTTGGGGTTGGATTCGAGAACATTGGTGACGCCGACGTAGGCTTTTTTCAGGTTAACCTCGTCGCTCCAGTGGTCAAACATGACGTTGAGATCCCAGATGGCCCCCTGCGCGCTTTTGAACGCTTTGCTGATCTGGAATTCGCCGCCGTTGCTTTCGTTACCGAGACGGCCAATCGCCGAGGCGCCGTTATAGGAGCCGTCGACGCCGACATATTTCTGGTCGCCGGTCTGGAAATGGGCGCCATAGCGGGCGTAGCCGCTAAATTTCAGGCCGAAAGGGATCGCCATATCCGGCGAAGCGGCGGTGGTCTGCGGGTTGGTAATAACATCGACCTTTTTATCGGCCGCGGCATCAATTTTAGCCTGGCGGTCGGCCAGCGCTTTATCGACGGCTTTCGCGACGATGGCGTCGATCTGTTCCTGAGTAAAATCCTGCGCCAGTACGGAAATTGGGCACAGCGCGGCGATAACCGCCATGGCCAATGGCAGCTTTTTAACTGTATTCATGGTTATCTCACTTTAATAATTAATATATGCAGACAATAACCGCCCCATTCTGGTTAAAATAAAAATAACCAAAATAAGCTGATTTGTTTTTTCAGGGTACAGCTACGCCGGAGAATAAATATCTTACTCTCAGTGGCGAAATTTAACGGCTAGTACAAATGCAGATGTATTAATTTTTTCTCAAAATATATTTCCTGAGGTTATTGCGTTTATAATCAGATTATTTGGCGAAAATCCCTTTTCCGCATAAATACATATTTTCAGGTAATACAGGAATTACTGGCTAACGGCCCCGGCGACCGGTGCAACGCTTTTCGCCTTTTCGACTTCATTCTTTATTAATGAACGCTCATAGGCGCGCAGGAATGGCAGATAAATCACTGCCGACATCACCATGCAGATAACGCACATCACCACCGGGCTTAAAGTCCAGTTAGCCGCCCACGAGGCGCCAATCGGCGCGGGCGTCGTCCACGGCGTCAGCGACACCACCTGGCTCAGCCAGCCAAGGCGGGTTGCGCCGTAAGCCAGCACCGCGTTGACCATCGGCACGCAGACGAAGGGGATAAACATCATTGGGTTCATGATGATCGGCGCGCCGAACAGAATCGGTTCATTGATATTAAAGAAGCTCGGCACGATGCCCATTTTGCCGATAGTCCGCAGATGCGTGACCCGGCTACGCAGCAGCAGGAAGGCCAGCGGCAGGGTCGAACCGACGCCGCCAATCAGCAAATAGTGATCCCAGAAGCCCTGCAGGTAAACGTGCGGCAGCGCCGCGCCGGCCGCCAGCGCCGCCTGGTTTGCCGACAGGTTGGCCATCCAGAACGGGTTCATAATCCCGGTAACGATAAGCGAGCCGTGAATACCGGCGAACCAGAAAATCTGGCACATCAGCACCGACAGCAGAATCGCCGGCAGCGAATCGGAGGCGGAGACCAGCGGTTCCAGCAGATGCATAATCGCCTGCGGCAGGATCATGCCGGTTTGCGCCTCAATGAACAGGTTGAGCGGATGCAGAGTACCGATGACCACCAGTACCGGAATGAGGATCTCAAACGAACGGGCGACGCCGGTCGGCACCTCTTTCGGCAGGCGAATGGTCACGTTGTTTTGCTTCAGCCAGGCGTAAACGCGGGTGGAGTAGATGGCGGTGATCAGCGCGGTGAAAATGCCCTGGCCGGATAAATATTGAGTAGAAATTTTGCCATCGGCATAGGGCGCGGCGACCAGCAGGAAGGCCATAAACGCCAGCAGGCCGGACATGACCGGATCGAGCTGGAACTGGCGTCCGAGGCTGGCGCCGATGCCGACCGAGATAAAGAAGGTCATAACGCCCATGCTGAGGTTAAACGGCAGCATCAGCTGTTCACGGTACTGCTGGGAAAAATCCAGCCAGCCGCGGGCAAAGCCGTTAGTGGTCTCCGGCGAGAAAGGCGGAAAGATAAATACCAGCATGAAAGAGCCGATGATCATGAACGGCAATGCGGCGGTAAAGCCATCGCGGATGGCGATAACATATTTCTGTTGCCCAAGGCGTCCTGCCAGCGGAGTAATAGATTGCTCGATCACGGCAATCATCGACTGATACAGAGAACTCATTTGAACACCTCTTAGTGCGCCGCGGCGATCAGCGACAGGGCATAATTCAGAACGTTATCTCCCCGCTGCATTCCGTAATCCATCGTATCGATAGGCTGGACGGGAATATTCAGGGGAGCGGCTTTCTCGCTAAGCATTTTCAGCATGTATTTGACCTGGGGGCCAAGCAGCACCACCTGGTATTGTGGAAACTGCATATCAAATTCGGCAACGCCATAGGCGTCAATCTGCACCGGCAGGTCGCGTTCCTTTGCGGCATCCACCATTTTCCTCACCAGCAGGCTGGTGGACATCCCGGCGGAGCAACACAGCATAATCTTGTACATCGACGGCTTTCCTCATATGTAAAAAGTTATTGCGAGGATGATTTGATATCAGACGGAAACCGGTTTCCATTTATAAAAAACAGAACTGTGAGCGCGGTCAATAACTCACCGTTAGCGGGCTTACTAATTAGATTTCGCTCACAAAATAATGTCGATTTGGCGTGGTTTTTTGCCGAAATGGAAAATCGGTTTCCAAATAAAAAAGGAAACGGCTATACTGCCGCTGGTTATAATTGAAGCGATTCAGGACACAGCGTTACAGGGGCTAAGCCGCACCTGCCAGGGGAAAAAAGATGTCGACAATCAATGATGTATCACGGTTAGCCGGGGTATCGAAAGCCACGGTTTCGCGCGTGCTGAGCGGTTCGCGCGGGGTAAAAGAGGCCAGCCGCCAGGCGGTGCTTCAGGCGGCGGAAACGCTGAACTACCGGCCCAATATGATTGCCCAATCCTTACTGAGCCAGTCGACGGGCTGTATCGGCGTGATTTGCGCGCAGGACAACATCAATCAGACCACCAGCTATCTCTACGCCCTGGAAAAACAGCTCAGCCAGCATCAGAAGCATCTACTGCTGCGCTTCGCCAATAACCGCGGCGACGTATTAAGCGCGCTGGATGAACTCACCTGTGGCCTGTGCGATGACGTGCTGATCATCGGCGCGCGCTTTCCGCTGCAGATCGAGCGCCCCGATGTGGTGCTGATTGATTGTCTGGAAAGCGATGGCGAGAACAGTATTCAGTTTGATCACGCCTTCGCCGCGGAAACCGCCTGTCATTATCTGATTAATCAGGGGCGGCGGCAGATTGCGCTGATCCATCCGCAGGGGAGCGGCTTTGCCGATCAGGTGCTGCTGGGCTATAAGCATGCGCTGGAGAAGAACTTCCTGCCGTTTAATCGCAACCTGGTCTTCCTGGACTGCGCCTCGTCGTCGGTGGCGGTACAGGAGTTGATGAATAACGCCACTACCCTGAACTTTAATGCGCTGTTGGTGAGCGATGAACTGCAGGCGCAGCGGGTAGTGCCGCAGCTGCAGGCGTTTAACCGCGCGGTGCCGGAAAAAGTAATGGTCTTCAGTCTCGCGGGTTCGCTGCAGATGCCGGGTATTCCGACCATCCCAGCGATTGAGTATTCGATGGATGCGATGGCTTCGCGGATCGTCAACTGGCTGATCGGCAAAAGCCCGCAGCCCGGCGGCAGCCTGCTGCGCGGCGACTTAATTATTCCCGAGCGTTGGGGGAAATAAAAAAACCGTCGCGGCAGGCAACGGTTTTCCTGATAATTCAGCCCGTTATTTACCCGGGCAGCGAATTTTATCAATGGCGGCCAGATAGCCTTTTTGATTATTGCGCTCTTTCGCCAGCGTCGCTTCGCGAACGTAACTCTGGTTGTCTTTCGAGGCGAGGATTTTATTGGCGAAATCGGTATCGCTGAGGGTGCTCGCCGGGGCGCATTTTTCCTTCACCGCTTTCAACACCTGCTGTTTTTGCTGCTCAAACTGCAGGCTTTGCAGCGGCGATTCGGCCCACGCCGCGCTGGCGCTAAGGGCAGTAACCAGACACAACATCCAACACGCTTTCATGGCGCTTCTCCTTCACTTTTCGCTTCAGTCAACTATATGCGCAGCAGGTGAATTGCGCAAATGTTAGACACTTTTTGTTGTTTAAAATCAGATGATTGCTATTACGCCGCGCGTACCCGCCGCCGGGAATCCACCGCGATGAGAATGACCGAAGAGAGAATCAACAGCGTCCCCAGCCAGTCCGGCAGGGTAAAGGTAATGCCCAACAGCAATAGAGAGAGCAGGGCGCTGCTCAGCGGCTCTGCGCAGCTGAGAATCCCGGCCTTTGCGCCGCCAATCTGCTGGGCGCCGTTGAGATACAGGCTGAAGGTCAGCGAGGTACCGATCACCACGAGATAGAAAAACGCCAGCAGCAGACGGCCGTTCACTACAAAGTTCGCGCTCTGGCTGCCATAAAACGGCAACAGCATCGCCCCGCCAATCAGCATGCTCCAGCCGACGATCGGCAGCGTGCCGTAGCGGGCGATAAGCGTTGAGGGATAGGTGGTATAAAACGCCGCCGCGAAGGCTGAGGCGATCCCCCAGAACAGCGCCGCCGGCGAGATGGAGAGCGAGGTCGGGTTGCCGTGGGTGACCAGCAGGAAGGTGCCGGCAAGCGAGGTGCCAATCGCCAGTAGCACAAAGGGACTGGGCCGCGCCTTACGCGCCAGCGCGAACCAGGCGACGATAATCGTCGGCGACAAAAACTGTAGCACCGTGGCGGTGGCGGCGTTCGACTTCTCGATAGTCATCAGGAAGGTGTACTGCACGGTTAACGCGCCGACCAGCGAGAAAAACAGCAGGCTGAGGGCATCTTTGCGGTTTTGCATAACGCGGAAAATTTTGTCGCCGTGAACGAAGGCGAGCATCAGCAAAATCAGCCCGGCGAACAGCAGGCGGATCATGGTCAGATAGGGCGATGACATCTGACTTTGCTGCATAATGTACTGCGCGCAGACCCCGGAACTGCCCCACAGGACGGCGGCGATCAATACGTTCAACATCCCTCTTTTGCTGGAACCCATTTTTCCCTCGCGTGAAATAGCGCAAAGCAGGAATCATAGCACGGCGCGACGCGGCGCGCGCTTTACTGCCGACGCCACTCGCCCGGCGTCATGCCGTAGTGTTTTTTAAAGGTTTTCGCAAACGAAGCCTGTGATTGAAAACCGCAGCGTTCGGCAATCACTTCCAGCCGCGCCTGGCGATCGAGATGCAGCAGGCGAGCGGCCATCGCCATCCGCAGTTGCGACAGCCACGCCTGTGGCGTCAGATGATAGACGCGGGCAAAATGGCGGGCGAAGGTGGCGCGCGATAAAAACGCCCGCGCCGCCATGCTCTCGATAGTCCAAGGCTGTTCCGGCGCGGCCAGCACCGCGAGAACGGCCGGCATCAGCCGCGCATCGCTCATCAGGCGCAACAGGCCGCCCGGCGGCTCCTGCGCGCCGAGCAGGGTACGTAACAGCAGTACCAGCAGCGTATCGCCAAGACTGCGTACGATAGCGCTGCCGCCGGGATGTTCCGCCAGGCTTTCGCGTACCAGCACGTTAAGCAAAATATCCAGTTCCGGGCAATCTTCGCGCTCATCGGTATGTAAATGGATCAGCGCCGACTCTTCGGCGAACAGCCAGTTAACGTGCGGGCCGAAGTAAAACTCGCCGCACAGCATCTCCAGCGCATCGCTCTCTTCGGCGGTGCGGACTTCCGTCAGCGTGCCGTTAAAGCGGTGGGCGACGGGCAGTACCTGGCCCCACTCCACCAGGCTCTCCATCAGATGCGGCGAACCGTGCGGCAGCAGGATCACGTCGCCGGCGCGCATGTGGCGGGTTTGATGACCAACGGTTAACCGTCCTTCGCCGCGCAACACAAAGTGCCACGGCACCACGCCCGCTCGCATTTGATCGTGTCCGGCCTGCCAGCGGCCGCCGAAACGGCAATGAAGATTCACTTCGCAACGTGGGGCCAGCAGCGCCAACAGATGGCTCAAACTATCCATGCGACTCCTGAGACGATAAGACAAAAAAATGAGACGAAGAGCGCCAGTCTAGCACGTCGCCGACCACTAAGATGTCTCCATTGCCACAACATACCCTCAAACAACAGGAGTACACCATGAGCCGTTTAGCCGATATCCGTGAACAAGATGCCACCGGGAAAGCCGCCGATATTTTCGCCGGAATTAAAAAAGCGATGGGTAAAGTGCCGAATGCCTATCTGACCATCGGCGGCCACTCGCCGGCGGCGCTCCAGCAGGCGCTGGCGCACAACGCGATGCTGCATAAAAGCAGCCTTAGCGCGCAGGAGCTGGAGGCGATTAATTTATCGGTCAGCGAAGCGACCGGCTGTGATTACTGCCTGGCCGCCCATACCCTGATGGCCAAAAAAGCGGGCTTCAGCGGCGAGCAAATCCACGCCCTGCGCCGCGGCGAGTATACGGAAGATGCGCGCCTGGACGCGCTGGTGAAATTCGCCCAAACCCTGGTGACCACCACCGGTACGCTGCCGGAAGCGGATGTCGCCGCGCTGCGTCACGCCGGTTTTAGCGACCAGCAGGTGATTGAGATCATCAGCGCTGTCAGCGCCATCTTGTTCACCAACATGGTGAACCGGGTTAACGACACGGTAGTGGACTTCCCGAAAGCCGATTAACCCGTCGTCGCGCGCCTGTTTACAGTCCCAATTCGCTTAGCCCCGGATGATCGTCAGGGCGGCGACCCTGGGGCCAGTGGAACAGGCGCTCGCTTTCCGCGATCGGCAAATCGTTGATGCAGGCGTAGCGCGTGGACATTAGCCCGTGCTCATCAAACTGCCAGTTTTCATTGCCGTATGAACGAAACCAGTTGCCGCTGTCGTCGCACCACTCGTAGGCAAAGCGTACGGCGATGCGATTATCCTGCCACGCCCAAAGCTCCTTAATCAGCCGGTATTGCAGCTCTTTACGCCATTTTCGCTGCAGAAACGCCACGATTTGCCCCCGTCCGTGGACAAATTCGCTGCGGTTGCGCCATTCGCTATCCACGGTATAAGCCAGCGCGACTTTTTGCGCATCGCGGCTGTTCCAGCCATCTTCGGCGGCGCGCACCTTCTGCACGGCGCTATCGCGGGTAAACGGCGGTAACGGGGGACGTTGTTCGCTCATCAAAACTCTCCTTTTGGGGATAATTGTTGCTGCAGGTGCTGATTCTCCTGCTCCAGTTCATGAATACGCTCTTGCAGGCTCTGGCTGTATTCCGCGACCTGCTGTGCGCTGTAGCGCGGCGTAATGTGCTGCGGGCAGTTCCAGTCAAAAGCCTGCAGATGAAAACGAAACAGGCGTTCGATGCTGGCGCGATAGTTTGTCGGCGTCACTAATGCCAGCAGCTCAGGCTGCTCTTCCGCCACCAGCACCTCGACGGTGGCGTAGATTTTCAGCCTGGCACGGCGCGGGTAATCCATCAAAAACAGGCAGGCCCGGTCGCTGCCGCGCAGGTTGCCGGTGGTGATGTACTGGCGATTACCGCCGAAATCGGCCATGGCCAGCGTGGTGTCATCCAGCAGGCGCAGAAAACCCGGCGGGCCGCCGCGATGCTGAATGTAGGGCCAGCCGCTTTGCGACACCGTCGCCAGATAAAAACTGTCGCGGGTAGCGATCATCCCCTCTTCGCTGGCGCCGAAGCGATCCGCCTGACGGCGGCTGTGCGGCGTTTGCCACAGCTGGTCGCTGCCCATTTCATGTTGCACATCCATGACATCCGGGGTGATAGCGATATCGAGAAAGGTTGCTGTCATAACGCCTCCTGAAGGTAGGGGGCTATCATGGACTGTGCTGTGAAAAATGATAATACTGCTTATCTGGTAATCATCTTTCCGAAAAGCGGGAGAATAATGGACCGATTAAGCGCTATGGCGCTGCTGGTGAAAGTCACTGAACTGGGCAGTATGTCGGCGGCGGCGCGGGCGCTGAATACGCCGTTGACTACCGTGAGCCGTAATATCGGCGAGCTGGAGAGCGCGCTGGGAGTCCGTTTATTGACGCGCACCACCCGTAAACTCACCCTCACCGATGCCGGCGTCGATTATGTCGCCGCCGCGCGGCGGATCCTCGAAGAGGTGGAAAACGCCGAACGCCGGGCAACGGGTGAATACCAGGAACCGAAGGGCGAGCTGGTGATCTCCGCGCCGACGATGTTTGGTCGCCAGCACGTTCTGCCAGTCATTAGTGAATTTATCGCCCGTTATCCGCAAATTCGCGTACGTTTGTTACTTAGCGACAGTAATGCCGATCTGGTCGACGACCATATCGATCTGGCGGTACGGATTGGCGAACTGGCTGATAGCAGCATGGTGGCGACCCGGCTCGGCGCGATGCGCATTGTCGCCTGCGCCCATCCCGCGCTGTTGGCGAAATACGGCGAACCGCAGCGGCCGCGCGATCTGGCGGCGCTGCCGATCATCCGTATTGAATCGCCGATGCCCTATCGCGGCTGGCGCTTTCGCGCCGTTGAGCGCGAGGACCAGCTCATTCATCTGCCGCCGGTGTTAGCCGTCACCACGCCGGAGAGCGCCGCCGATGCCGCGCGGCTGGGCGTTGGCGTGGCCCGCTTGCTGCACTACCAGGCGCTGGATGGCCTGCGCTGCGGGGAACTGCGTCTGCTGCTGGAAAGCGTCGAGCCGGAGCCCGCGCCGGTTCATTTGTTATATACCGCGCGGGAGCTGGCTCCGCTTAAGCTGCGGAAATTTATCGATTTTGCCGCGCCGGCGCTGCGCCAGTCCTTGCTACGCATTGCCGGGGCCGTTTAATGCGCCGCGGTTTTCAGCGGCGCCTCCTTCAATAGCCAGGAAAGGACAAACGCGACGGCCATAATGCAGGCCGCCATCAGGAATGCCGCATGGATCGCCGCGCCGAAGGCGTCGAGATAATCGAGACGGATCGCCGCTGGCAGATGCTGTACCGCCACCGGGTTCATGGCTGGCGGCAGCACCGCGCCCTCCGGCAGCAGTTTCTGCAGGTTATTTTGCAGCACATGGGTAAAGACCGCGCCGAACAATGCCACGCCGATGGAGCCGCCAATCGAGCGGAACAGGGTCACGCCGGAAGTGGCGACGCCGTACATCTGCGCCGGCATCGCGTTCTGTACCGCCAGCACCAGTACCTGCATCACCAGCCCCAGGCCAGCGCCGAGCACGCCGGTAAACAGGTATAACTGCCACATTGGCGAATGAATGGTGATGCGTGTCAGCAGCACCATGCCGGTCACGCCGAGTAGGGTACCGATAATCGGGAAAATTCGGTATTTCCCGGTGTGGCTAATCACCCGGCCGCTGATGATCGAGGTCAGCAACAGGCCGCCCATCAGCGGGATTAACTGTAACCCGGCCTCGGTTGGCGTCGCCTCTTTCACCACCTGCAGATAGAGCGGCAGGAAAGTGACCGAACCGAACAGCGACATGCCGATAACAAAGCCAATCAGACTACACAGCAGGAAGCTGCGGTTGCGGAATAGCGACAGCGGAATAATCGGCTCGGCGGCGATCCGTTCTTCGTAGATAAAACCGATGATCCCCACGATGCCGAAGGCCAGAATGCACCACAGCTGCGGGTCATTCCACGCATGGACGCTGCCGCCTTCCGAGGTAAACAGGATGATGCATAACAGCGCCATGCTGAGGTAAATCGCCCCCAGCCAGTCAATCTGATGCTGGCTACGTTTGTTGCTACTGTGGAATACCGCGCCGATGACCAGCAACGCGAACAGGCCCAGCGGTAGGTTGATATAGAAAATCCAGCGCCATGAGGCGTGCTGTACCAGGAAACCGCCGATCAGTGGGCCGATAACCGTCGCCAGGCCGAAGACGCCGCCGAACAGTCCCTGATAGCGTCCGCGGTTGGCAGGTGGGATAACGTCGGCGACCGCCGCCATGCTGATCACCATCAGGCCGCCGCCGCCGAGCCCCTGTAGCGCGCGCATCAGTACCAATTGCGTCATGTTTTGCGCCAGTCCGCAGAGCGCGGAACCGGCAAGAAACAGCACGATCGCCACCTGCAGCACGATTTTACGCCCGAACAGATCGCCGAATTTACCGTACAGCGGCACCACGATGGTCGAGCTGAGGATATAGGCGGTAACCACCCACGAGAGTTTATCCAGTCCGCCGAGCTCGCCAACGATAGTAGGCAAGGCGGTGGAGACAATGGTCTGGTCCAGCGCCGACAGCAGCATCACCAGCAGCAGGGCGCTGAACAGCAGGCGGATTGAGGGCGCCGGTTGGTTTGCGACTTCAGATGTCATTGCATCACTCGCTTGAAATTAATTAAATGCATAATTAATATTTAGTGAAATGATGAATCGGGTCAAGAGATCGCCAACATATGCCAGCACAAAAAGCTAATGAAGCGCCGCGCCGCCCCGGTCGGCCACGCGGTAAAAAACCGGGAACCGCTAACCGCGAGCAGTTGATAGATATCGCCCTGGCGCTGTTTGCTCGTCACGGCGCGGCCCGCGTGTCGCTCAATGCCATTGCCAAAGAGGCCGGGGTGACGCCGGCGATGCTGAATTACTATTTTACGTCGCGGGAAGCGCTGATTGAGAATTTGCTGGAAGAGCGCTTTATGCCGCTGCGCAACGATATCAGCCGCATTTTCGTCGACCATCCGCAGGATCCGGTAACGGCGTTGACGATGATGGTTGAGACGCTGGCGGACATGGCGGAGCAAAATGCCTGGTTCGCGCCGCTGTGGATGCAGGAGATCATCGGCGAGATGCCGATGCTGCGCCAGCACATGGATGCGCGCTTCGGCGAGGAGCGTTTTCAGGTGATGCTGGAGACGGTTCGCCGCTGGCAGCAGGAGGGGAAAATTAACCCGGCGCTGGCGCCGGAACTGCTGTTTACCACGGTGATTAGCCTGGTGCTGGTGCCGTTCTCGCGCATCCATAGCGACCCGCGCTTACAGGCGGTAACCCGGCAGACCATTGTTAGCCACGCGCTGGCGTTAATGGGCCACGGGGTCGGCGGTTAAGGCGTGATGTTGTGTTAATTCAGATGCTGATACTGCTTCTGCCTTATGGCTCTCCTGGCGCAGGGATTTTCCCGGAGGCGGCGCGTTGCGCCTTGTCCGGGCTACCAAAGAACTGTCGGCCGGATAAGGCGTAGCCGCCATCCGGCGCAAAAGTCGCGCCTTATCCACGGTTATCGTTACAGTGTCTTCGATAAATAGTGGCGTTGCATACCCGCGTGCGGGAAATCGGGCAGCGACATCTGCAATTGATAGCCTAATTTCTGATAAAACGGCAGCGCCTGGAAGCTGAAGGTATCGACCAGGAGATGACTGCAGCCCAACGCCTGCGCCTGCCGTTCCGCTTCCTGCATAAGCTCGCGGCCCAGACCGTTGCCGCGCGTCGCTTCGCTCACCCACAGGTATTCGATACACAGCCAGTTGCCTTTGCGTTTGGCGATAAGCCCGCCGCGCATCACCGCTTGCTCATCGCGGGAGTAAATGCCCAGATCGCCAAACTGATCTGCGTCGAGATACTGCTGATTATACTGCCGTAGGCCGGCAAACAATTCTTGTTGATCGTCGGGATTAATGCTTTTTGTAATTATTAGAGCCATTAAGTTTCTCCAGTTGCACAGGCTATCGTTATATTTTCCTCTCCTGACTTTCACAAAATATTCTTATTTTCTCCATTATTTTTTGTCTTAATTTTGACCTTCAAAGTAAGCGAAATAACCTTTCCATGACTTTCGAAAGGGCGGGCTGAGAATCCCCACAATAATAATAGTGTTAAGGAACATCTGAGCTCTATTGCGATATTTCCATTGAGACGAAATGTCACCGCGCCCCTCTTTTCCTCGCGATTTAATTCACGGGGGGACGTCTTACATCTTGAGAAAATAAAATGAAACACATCATAGCCCCCATCGCGACAGCATTATTTCTCCTGAGCGGATGCGATAATGCGCAGACAACTGCGCCGCAACAACCCACGCCGGAGGTGGGAATTGTTACGCTGCAAGCCCAGCCGGTGCCGGTGGTCAGCCAACTGACTGGCCGCACTACCGCCTCGCTCAGCGCCGAAGTGCGCCCGCAGGTCGGCGGTATTATTCAGAAGCGCCTGTTTACCGAAGGCGATATGGTGAAGGCCGGGCAGGCCCTTTACCAGATCGATCCCTCCAGTTATCGCGCCACCTGGAACGAAGCGGCGGCCGCGTTGAAGCAGGCGCAGGCGCTGGTGGTCTCTGATTGCCAGAAAGCCCAGCGCTACGCGTCGTTGGTCAGAGATAACGGCGTCTCTCGCCAGGATGCCGACGACGCTGCCTCCGCCTGCGCCCAGGACAAGGCCAGTGTGGAGTCGAAAAAAGCGGCGCTCGAGAGCGCGCGCATCAACCTGAACTGGACCACCGTCACCGCGCCGATTGCCGGGCGCATCGGCATCTCCTCGGTTACGCCGGGAGCGCTGGTCTCTGCCGACCAGGATACCGCGCTGGCGACGATCCGCGGCCTCGACACCATGTATGTCGATCTGACGCGATCCAGTGTCGATCTCCTGCGTTTACGCAGGCAGAGCCTGGCCAGCAACAGCGATACCCTCAGCGTGACGTTAACCCTTGAGGATGGCAGTACCTATCCCGAAAAAGGGCGTCTGGCGCTCACCGAAGTCGCCGTCGATGAATCCACAGGCTCGGTGACTCTGCGCGCCATCTTCCCCAACCCGCAGCACGTCCTGCTGCCGGGAATGTTTGTCCGCGCGCGTATCGATGAAGGTATCATGAACGACGCGATCCTCGCGCCGCAGCAGGGTATCACCCGCGATGCCAAAGGCGACGCCACGGCGCTGGTTGTCGATGCCGACAACAACGTTGAGCAGCGTACCGTGCAAACCGGCGATACCTACGGCGATAAATGGCTGGTGCTGAGCGGTCTGAAAGCGGGCGACAAGCTGATTGTCGAAGGCACCGGTAAAGTGTCCCCCGGACAAGCGGTGAAGGCCGTTGCCGTCAAAAATAACGGAGGCAATGCCTGATGTTCTCCCGTTTCTTCGTGCGTCGCCCGGTCTTTGCCTGGGTGATCGCTATCCTTATCATGCTTGCCGGGGCGCTGGCGATCCGCACGCTGCCGGTGGGACAATATCCGGACGTCGCCCCGCCAGCAGTAAAAATATCCGCGACCTATACTGGAGCTTCCGCAGAAACCCTGGAAAACAGCGTCACCCAGGTTATCGAGCAGCAACTCACCGGGCTGGATAACTTACTTTATTTCACCTCCACCAGCAGTTCGGATGGTACGGTAAGTATTACCGTCACCTTTGAGCAGGGGACCGATCCGGATACCGCTCAGGTACAGGTGCAAAACAAAGTGCAGCAGGCGGAATCGCGTCTGCCGAGTGAAGTACAGCAATCTGGCGTAACGGTAGAAAAATCGCAAAGCAGCTTCCTGTTAATCCTCGCGGTGTATGACAAAACCAACCGCGCCACCAGTTCTGATATCTCCGACTGGCTGGTCAGCAATATGCAGGACCCGCTGGCGCGCGTGGAGGGCGTCGGCAGCCTGCAGGTATTCGGCGCCGAATACGCGATGCGCATCTGGATGGATCCGACCAAACTCGCCTCTTACTCGTTGATGCCTTCCGACGTACAGTCGGCGATTGAGGCGCAGAACGTGCAGGTCTCCGCGGATAAAATCGGCGCGCTACCGTCGTCCAATGCCCAGCAATTGACTGCTACCGTGCGCGCGCAGTCGCGGCTGCAAACTCCTGACCAGTTCAAAGCGATCATTGTAAAGAGCCAGTCCGACGGGTCGGTGGTGCGCCTGAGCGATGTCGCGCGGGTGGAGATGGGCAGCGAGGATTACACCGCCACCGCTAATCTGAACGGCCACCCCGCCGCCGGGATTGCGGTGATGATGGCGCCCGGCGCCAATGCGCTGGATACCGCGACGCTGGTGAAAAGCAAAATCGCTGAATTCCAGCGTCAAATGCCGCAGGGCTACGATATCGCCTACCCGAAAGACAGCACCGAGTTCATCAAAATCTCGGTCGAGGACGTCATTCAGACCCTGTTTGAGGCGATTATCCTCGTGGTCTGCGTAATGTATCTGTTCCTGCAGAACTTCCGCGCGACGCTCATTCCGGCGGTAGCGGTACCGGTCGTGTTACTTGGCACCTTTGGGGTGCTGGCGCTGTTCGGCTACTCCATTAATACCCTGACGCTGTTTGCCATGGTGCTGGCGATCGGCCTGCTGGTGGATGATGCCATTGTGGTGGTGGAAAACGTCGAACGGATTATGCGCGACGAAGGGCTGCCCGCCCGCGAAGCCACCGAAAAATCGATGGGCGAAATCTCCGGCGCGCTGGTGGCGATCGCCCTGGTGCTGTCGGCGGTATTCCTGCCAATGGCCTTTTTCGGCGGTTCGACCGGGGTAATCTATCGCCAGTTCTCGGTGACGATTATCTCGGCGATGATGCTGTCGGTGGTCGTAGCGTTAACCCTCACTCCGGCGCTGTGCGGCGCGCTGCTAAGCCACTCCAAACCTCATGACAAAGGTTTCTTCGGCGCCTTTAATCGCCTGTGGGGGCGTACGGAAGATGGCTACCAGCGTCGCGTACTCGGCGGCTTACGCCGCGGCGCGGTGATGATGGGCGCTTACGCCTTGATTTGCGGGGCGATGGCGTTGGCGATGTGGAAACTGCCGGGCAGCTTTCTGCCGGTGGAGGATCAGGGCGAAATAATGGTCCAGTACACCTTGCCTGCCGGGGCGACGGCGGTGCGTACCGCCGAGGTGCGCCGTCAGGTGACCGACTGGTTCCTCACCAAAGAGAAAGCCAATACCGAAGTTATCTTCACCGTCGACGGCTTCAGTTTCAGCGGCAGCGGTCAGAACGCCGGAATGGCCTTCGTCTCATTGAAAAACTGGTCGCAGCGCAAAGGCGACGAAAATACCGCGCAAGCCATTGCGCTGCGCGCCAACAAAGAGCTGGGCGCGATCCGCGACGCCACCCTGTTCGCCATGACGCCGCCATCGGTGGATGGCCTTGGGCAAAGTAATGGCTTCACTTTCGAGCTGATGGCCAGCGGGGGTACCGATCGCGATAGCCTGATGAAGCTGCGCAGCCAACTGCTGGCCGCAGCCAATCAGAGCGGCGAACTGCAGTCGGTTCGCGCCAACGATCTGCCACAAATGCCACAGCTGCAGGTGGATATCGATAACAATAAAGCCGTCTCGCTGGGGCTGTCGCTCAGCGACGTGACCGATACGCTCTCCAGCGCCTGGGGCGGCACGTACGTCAACGACTTTATCGATCGCGGCCGGGTGAAAAAGGTCTATATCCAGGGCGAGAGCGACGCGCGCGCCGTGCCGTCCGATCTTGGTAAATGGTTTGTCCGCGGCAGCGATAACAGCATGACGCCGTTCACCGCGTTCGCCACCACCCATTGGGAGTACGGCCCGGAAAGCCTGGTACGCTACAACGGCTCGGCCGCCTTTGAGATCCAGGGGGAAAACGCCGCGGGCTTCAGCTCAGGTGCGGCAATGGACCAAATGGAAAAACTGGCCGATAGCCTGCCGGCGGGTTCCACCTGGGCATGGAGCGGTATTTCGCTACAGGAAAAACTGGCCAGTGGCCAGGCGATGAGCCTGTACGCCATTTCGATTCTGGTGGTGTTCCTGTGCCTGGCGGCGCTGTATGAAAGCTGGTCGGTGCCGTTCTCGGTGATCATGGTCATCCCGTTAGGCCTGCTTGGCGCGGCGCTGGCGGCCACGCTGCGCGGCTTAAGTAACGACGTCTATTTCCAGGTGGCGCTGTTGACGACTATTGGCCTGTCGTCGAAGAACGCCATCCTTATCGTTGAATTCGCTGAATCCGCGGTGGATGAGGGCTATTCGCTCTCGCGGGCGGCGATCCGCGCCGCGCAGACCCGTCTGCGCCCGATTGTCATGACCTCGCTGGCATTTATCGCCGGAGTACTGCCGCTGGCCATTGCTACCGGCGCCGGGGCCAACAGCCGCGTGGCGATTGGTACCGGGATTATCGGCGGCACCCTGACGGCGACGCTGCTGGCGGTGTTCTTCGTCCCGCTGTTCTTTGTGCTGGTGAAGCGTCTCTTTACCCGCCCACGTCCTTCTCAGGAGTAAGTTATGTTTCGTTTGAGTTTAATGTTTATCGCGCTCCTGACCGCGGGCTGTGTCTCTCTTGACCCGCACTACGAGCGCCCGGCCGCGCCGGTGCCGGCGACCCTTCCCGGCGCGCACGGCGAATCAACGGCGGTGGTCGGCGACTGGCAAAAAGTGGTCAATGATGCGCGGTTAAAAAAAGTGGTCAGCATCGCGCTTAATAGCAACCGCGATGTGCAAAAGGCATTGGCCGATATTGAAGCCGCTCGCGCCCAGTATGGCGAAACGCGCGCATCGTTGTTTCCCACCGTCGATGCCGAGCTGAGCCATACCCGCAGCAAATCGATCGCCAGCGGCCTAAGTTCTACCTCGCAGGCTGACGGCGCGGTCTCGAGCTTCGAACTGGACTTGTTCGGCAAGAACCAGAGCCTGTCGCGCGCGGCGCGAGAAAGCTGGCTTGCCAGCGAATTCACCGCGCAAAATACCCGACTGACGATGATTGCCGATTTGACCACCGCATGGGTGACGCTGGCGACGGATAATAGCAATCTGGCGCTGGCGCAGCAGACGATGGAAAGCGCGGAGAACTCGCGTAAAATCGTCGCTCGCCAGATGGCGGTGGGCACCGCCTCCGCCGGTGATTTAAGTTCGGCGGAAAGCGTCTATCAGCAGGCGCGAGCCAGCGTCGCCAGCTATCGTACGCTGGTGGCGCAGGATAAAAACGCCATTAACCTACTGGCCGGGGAAACCGTGCCGGAGAGCCTGCTGCCCGGTACGCTGGAGAGCCTGGGGGATAACAGCATCGCGCTGGTGCCGGCGGGGGTATCGTCATCGGTACTGTTGCGCCGGCCGGATATTCAGGAGGCGGAACATAATCTCAAGAGCGCTAATGCCGATATCGGTGCGGCGCGAGCGAACTTTTTCCCGTCCATTTCGCTGACCGCCAGCGCCGGGGTCGGCAGCGATTCGCTATCGTCGCTGTTTAGCCATGGCATGCAGGTGTGGTCGTTCGCCCCGTCCATCAGCCTGCCGCTGTTCACCGGCGGCAGTAATCTGGCGCAGCTACGCTATGCGCAGGCTGAGAAAAAGGGGCTGATTGCCACCTACGAGAAATCCATTCAGAGCGCCTTTAAGGACGTTGCCGATGCGTTGGCGCGCCGGGAAACGCTGAGTGAACAGCTCGATGCCCAGCAGCAGTATGTTGCCGCCGAGCAGAAGTCGCTGGATATCGCGATGAAGAGTTATCAGGCCGGGGTTGGCGATTATCTGTCGGTGCTGACCGCCCAGCGGACGCTGTGGTCGGCGAAGGCGACGCTGCTGTCGCTGCAGCAGACCGACCTCAATAACCGCATTACGCTCTGGCAATCGCTGGGCGGCGGCGCCAGTTAATGTTCCTCTTCGGACGCGTTATAGCACCTTAATCACTCCTGGCACATGCGTTAACTCCAGATTGCGGTAATAAAATATTCCACCTTTATTACCGCAATATCTCTGGCTATACCTACAATTCTCCTATTATCCCAAGCGTATTAATCGTGATACTCTTCACATGAATGGAATAAAAAATTCCTTATACTGCGCGCAACTGAGAATAACGAGGTTTTTATGAGTATCGACCTGAGCAAACTGCTGACCGAGCGACGCAACGCCAACAGCGCCAACATTGACACCCTCTCCACTGTCGACATGCTGACGGTGATAAACCAGGAAGATCAGCAAGTGGCGCAGGCGATAACGCCTTACTTGCCGCAGATAGCGGAAGTCGTGGATAAAGTGGCGGCGGCGCTGCAGGCCGGTGGCCGCTTGATTTATATCGGCGCGGGCACCTCAGGGCGTCTGGGGATCCTCGATGCCAGCGAATGCCCGCCGACCTTTGGCACCCGTCCGGAGCAGGTGGTGGGGATTATCGCCGGCGGACATAAAGCGATTCTGAGCGCCGTGGAAAACGTGGAAGACAATAAAGCGCAAGGGGCGATGGACCTGCAGAACCTTAACTTCAGCAACCGTGATGTGCTGGTGGGGCTGGCGGCCAGCGGACGTACGCCGTACGTCATTGGTGCGATGGAATACGCCCATAGCCAGAATGCGTTTGTCGCTATCGTCAGCTGTAACCCGCACGGTGAAATGGCGCAGCTGGCGGACGTGGCGATTACCCCGGTGGTCGGCCCGGAAGTGGTTACCGGATCGACCCGCCTGAAAGCCGGCACCGCGCAGAAGCTGGTGCTAAACATGATCTCCACCGGGGCGATGATCCGCATCGGCAAGGTCTACAGCAACCTGATGGTGGATGTCGAAGCGACCAACGCCAAGCTGATTGAGCGCCAGGTGTCTATCGTGATGGAAGCGACCGACTGCGATCGCGCCACCGCGCAGAATGCGCTGGATGCCTGTGGCCGCCACTGTAAGACGGCGATTGTGATGGTGTTGGCTGACTTAAGCGCTGCAGAAGCGCAGTCGCTGCTGGCGAAAAACAACGGTTATATCCGCAAGGCGCTAAGCAACACCTGAGCGCCGACAGACAGGTAACAGGCAATGGCAAAAATAACTAAAGAGATGATAGCGCGGATCCTGGCTCACGTCGGCGGGGCCGCAAACGTGGCGCAGGCGGGTAACTGCATGACGCGCCTGCGCTTGACCCTGCGCGATGAAAGCCTGGCCGATAGCGCCGCCATTCGCCAGATTGACGGCGTGATGGGGGTTATCGTCAGCGATGAACAGTTCCAGGTGGTATTAGGGCCCGGCAAGGCGCAGACCGCCGCGGAAATGATGAACGGCCTGATGGAAGCGGCGCCGCAGGCAGCCGCCTCGCTGGCGGATGTGGCAGCGGAGAAAAAGCAGGCGTTAAAGAGTAAGCAGACCAGCGGTGTACAGAAGTTTCTCGCGAAGTTCGCCACTATTTTTACGCCGCTGATCCCCGGCTTTATCGCCGTCGGGCTGTTGTTAGGCTTCGCCACGCTGGCGGAACAAATCTTCGTGCTGGAGAACGCGCATCCTAACGCCAGTCTGGTGGCGCTGATTGGTTATATGAAGGTATTCAGCAAAGGGATGTTTACCTTCCTGAGTATCCTGATTGGCTATAACGCTCAGAAAGCCTTCGGCGGTTCGGGCGTGAACGGCGCGATTATCGCCTCGCTGTTCGTGCTGGGCTACAACCCGGAAGCGACCAGCGGATTCTACGCCGGAATTTCGACCTTCTTCGGCCATGGTATCGACCCGCGCGGCAATATTATCGGCGTGCTAATCGCCTCGATTCTTGGCGCGTGGGTGGAGCGTCAGGTGCGGCGGATAATGCCCGCTAACCTCGATATGATCCTTACCTCGGCGGTGACGCTGCTGATTATGGGCGCGGTGACCTTTACGGTGATTATGCCGATTGGCGGCTGGCTGTTTACCGGTATGTCGTGGCTGTTCCTGCATCTTAACGGCAATCCGTTTGGCTCGGCGGTGCTGGCCGGGCTGTTCCTGCTGGCGGTGATGTTCGGTGTGCATCAGGGGTTTGTGCCGGTCTATTTTGCGCTGGTGGATGCGCAGGGCTTTAACTCGCTGTTTCCTATCCTGGCGATGGCCGGGGCCGGGCAGGTGGGCGCGGCGCTGGCGCTGTTCTGGCGCGCGAAGCGCGATTCGCTGCTGCGAACCCAAATCAAAGGGGCGATTATTCCGGGCTTCCTCGGTATTGGCGAACCGCTGATTTACGGCGTGACCTTGCCGCGCATGAAACCGTTTATCACCGCCTGTATCGGCGGCGCCTGCGGCGGTTTCTTCGTGGGCCTGATTGCCTGGCTGGGGCTGCCGGTTGGCCTGAACACGGTGTTTGGCCCGTCCGGGCTGGTGGCGCTGCCGCTGATGACCTCCGGTAGCGGAATTTATGCCGGGATGGCGGTGTACGCCGGCGGTCTGGCGGTTTCGTATTTATGCGGTTTTGTCCTCACCTGGCTGTTCGCCAGTAAAAACGTTGACCTGAGTTAAGCGTATTTCCCCGGATATGGTTAGGCATTCGGCCGGTAGCCCCGGTAAGCGTAAGCGCTACCGGGGAAGGCGCTTAGACGATTTTCATCTTATTGATACCTTTTCGTGTTTAAAAATCGAGCACAAAATCGTTATAGTTTTGCTCGAAAAATAATAATGATTTTCCATGGACTGATGGGGTACTGATGATGAAATTGCGTTTACGCACGGCGGCGGCAGTGATGCTGGCTGGCCTGCTGTTAGCGGGCTGTGACCAGAAGAATGACAATGCCAAACACATAAAAGTCGGCGTGATTAACGGCGCGGAACAGGATGTGGCGGAAGTGGCGAAGAAGGTGGCGAAAGAAAAGTATGGCCTCGACGTCGAGCTGGTAGGCTTTAGCGGCTCGCTGTTGCCGAACGATGCTACCAACGCCGGGGAGCTGGATGCCAACGTCTTCCAGCATCGTCCCTATCTGGAACAAGACAACAAAGCGCACGGCTACCACCTGGTGGCCATCGGCAATACTTTCGTCTTTCCCATGGCCGGCTATTCGCGCAAGATTAAATCCGTTGCCGATATTAAAGATGGCGCGACCATCGCCATTCCCAATGACCCGACCAACCTCGGCCGCGCGCTATTGTTATTGCAAAAAGAGCAGCTGATTACCCTCAAAGCGGGTACCGGCCTGCTGCCGACGGCGGTGGATATCACCAGCAACCCGCGAAACCTGAAAATTATGGAGCTGGAGGGCGCGCAGCTGCCGCGGGTGCTGGACGATCCGAAGGTTGATGTCGCCATTATCAGTACCACCTACCTGCAGCAAACCGGGTTATCGCCGGTGCGCGACGGCATCTTTATTGAAGACAAAAACTCGCCGTACGTGAACATCATTGTGGCGCGTGAAGACAATAAAGACGCCGAAAGCGTGAAAGAGTTTATGCAGTCGTACCAGTCGCCGGAAGTGGCGAAGGCGGCAGAAACCATCTTCAACGGCGGCGCGGTACCGGGCTGGTAATCATCTACGCTGCGCCATCAGGTGCAGCAGCGGCACCAGAGACAGCCCGTCCGGCATTTCGCCGCGGGCGATCAGCTGGTTTATCTCCTCGAAGGTAAACCAGCCGGTTTCCATCACTTCATCCTGATCTGCGTCCATGCCAACCCAGCTTAAATCGGTGGCGAGCCAGGTGATAAACAGCTGGTCGCTGCTGCCGTATGACGGGTTGTAGCGGATGATTTCCTCAGCGTGTTGCGCTTGCCAGCCGGTCTCTTCGCGTAGTTCGCGCAGCGCGGCGACGGCGGGCTCTTCCCCTTCATCGACGCCGCCAGAGGGAATGGCCCACACCACCTTATCGATCAGATAGCGGTAGTGGCGAATCAGCAGCACTTTGTCGTCCTGGAGCGCCACAATCCCGACCGCCGGGCGTGGGTAGTGAATGGAATAAAAGTCACGCCGCTCGCCGGGGGCGACATCAATACCTACCTTGCGCATGCTGAACCACGGCGTCTCGGCGATGACCTGTGGATTGTGCATATCGGCGGCGGTTAGTTTCTTCTTCATCCTGCCATTCCTGTAGAAAGTTTAATCTTCAGAACAACATAGCCGGCTGCGATTGGCAACCGTCGCAGGTTGGCCCGATTCCATCGATCATTGCCCAAATGCCCATATTGCGCCAGGCTGGTACGCAATACGATGTTCGTCAGATTACCCCACAGAGGAACGCTAACATGAACATCACTCATATCCGTAATGCTACACAGGTTATTGAATACGCAGGTAAAAAATTCCTGATCGACCCGATGCTGGCGGACAAAGGCGCCTGGCCGGGATTTCCAGGAACCGCGCGCAGCGAACTGCGCAATCCGCTGGTGGCGCTGCCGTTTCCCCGCGAAAAAATTATCGACGTCGATGCGGTAATCGTCACCCATACCCATGACGATCATTGGGACGAGGCGGCGATCGCGGCGATCCCGAAAATCCTTCCGGTTTTCGTCCAGCATGAGGCCGACGCCGCGCTGCTGCGCAGCCAGGGATTTCAGGATATCCGCCTGCTGTCGGCAGACAGTGAATTTGCCGGAGTAGGCCTGCAGAAAACCACTTCCGGGCAACATGGCAGCGACCGTACCTACGCGGTACCGGCGATGGCTGAACGTCTGGGCGAGGCCTGCGGCGTGGTGTTCCGTCATCCGCAGGAGAAGACGCTGTGGCTGGTTGGCGATACCATCTGGCGCGATGAGATTGAAGCCGACATGCTGAAGCTGCGCCCGGATGTGGTGGTGCTGAACGCCGGCTACGCTCACGTTATCGGCTTTGGCCCGATCATCATGGGCAAAGAGGACCTGCTGAAGGCGCATTTCGCCCTGCCGGAAGCGAAAATCATGGCCATCCACCTTGAGGCGGTCAACCATTGTCTGGTGAGCCGCGAAGAGATGCGCCAGTACGTCGCGGATAATCAGATTGCCGGGGTAGTCAGTATTCCACAGGATGGGGAAACCGTTGTTTATTAACCTGCTCAAGGGGAAGGGATGATGACATTAACCGACGTGGCGATTGTCGCCGTAGAGGGCTTTAGCCCGTTTCATTATTCCGTCCCCTGTATGCTGTTTGGCGATACGGTCTCGGAAACCAAACGTTTTAATCTGCAGATTTGCGCCGAACAGCCGGGATTACTCAGCGCCCGCGACGGCTTCGCGCTATACGCCAGCGGTGATTTTACCGCGATGGAACAGGCGGATATCGTGGTGGTGCCCTACTGGGGCGAGGTCAACCAGCGCCCGCCGCAGGCGCTGATCGCGAGTCTGATTCGGGCGCGCGATAACGGCGCGGAAATCGTCGGCCTGTGCCTCGGCGCGTTTGTCCTTGGCTACGCCGGGCTGCTCGACGGTAAGCGGGCGGCGACCCACTGGGAGTTCGAGCAGGATTTCCAGCGCCTGTTTCCGCAGGTTCAGCTTGATATCAACGCCCTGTACGTCGATGACCAGAAGGTGATTACCTCGGCGGGGACCGCCGCGGCGCTAGATTGCTGCCTGTATATCATTCGCCAGCGTTTTGGCAGCCTCGCCGCCAACCAGATCGCCCGGCGGATGATCGTGCCGCCGCACCGCGAGGGCGGCCAGGCGCAGTTTATCGCCCAGCCGGTGCCGCGCAACACCCGCGATGCGCGGATTAATTGTCTGCTGGATTATCTGCAACAGCATATTGCCGAGCCGCATAATCTTGATTCGCTGGCCGAGGTGGTGGCGATGAGCCGCCGTACCCTGACCCGCCACTTCGCCAGGGCGACCGGGATGAGCATTGCCGACTGGTTGACCGCTGAACGTCTGCGCCGCAGCCAGAGCCTGCTCGAAGCGGGGAATTTGCCGGTCGAGCAGGTGGCGGAAGCGGTGGGCTATCTCTCCGCCGTGACCTGGCGCCAGCAGTTTAAAGCGCGTTTTGGCGTTAGCCCGACGGAGTGGCGGCGGACTTTCCGCCGCGGCGTTTAGCCGGCGAGAGTCGAACTGTCGATCACGAAGCGATATTTCACGTCGCCCTTGACCATTCTTTCCCAGGCTTCGTTGATCTGATCGGCGCGAATCAGCTCGATATCGGCGACGATGCCGTGTTCGGCGCAGAAGTCGAGCATCTCCTGGGTTTCCGGGATACCGCCGATCATCGAGCCGGCAATCGAGCGGCGGCGGAAGATCAGATTGAACACTTCCGGCGATGGATGCGGCGTGGCCGGGGCGCCAACCAGGGTCATAGTGCCATCACGTTTCAGCAACGTGGTGAAGGCATCGAGATTGTGCGGCGCCGCCACGGTGTTGAGGATGAAATCGAAACTTTTGACGTGGGCCGCCATTTCGTCTTCGTTGCGCGACACCACGACCTCATCCGCGCCCAACGCTCTGGCCGCGTCGCGCTTGGATTCGGAGGTGGTAAAGGCCACCACGTGGGCCCCCATGGCGTGGGCCAACTTGATCCCCATATGTCCCAGACCGCCGATGCCGACGATGCCGACTTTTTTGCCCGGCCCGGCGTGCCAGTGGCGCAGCGGCGAATAGGTCGTGATCCCGGCGCACAACAGCGGCGCGACGGCGGCGAGCTGCGCTTCGGGATGGTTTATCCGCAGTACGTAGCGTTCATTGACCACGATCTGCTGTGAATAACCGCCCAGCGTATGCCCTGGCGCGTCCTGGGTCGGCCCGTTATAGGTCAGCACCATATGGTCACAGTAGTTCTCCAGCCCTTCAGCGCACTCCTCGCACTGTTTACAGCTATCCACCATACAGCCGACGCCCACCAGATCGCCAACGGCGTAACCTGAGACGGCATCGCCGACCGCCGTCACCCGGCCAACGATTTCATGGCCCGGCACGCAGGGATACAGCGTCCCGGCCCATTCCGCTCGCGCCTGATGGAGATCGGAATGGCAAACGCCGCAGTATGCAATGGCGATCTGCACATCCTGTGGGCCGGGTTCGCGGCGGGTGATAGACATCGATTCGAGCGGCTGGCTGGCGGAGTACGTACCTATAGCGTTGATCTGCATAGCATTACCTCTTGTGCAATAGCGTGATAAATCAAGCGGAAGGGGGTGAGTGTTTTTTGCGCGGCAAGGGTAAGCGTAGCCTGGTTAGGGCAGGATGAGAAAAGCGCAGCTCGAAGGGTTAAAGAAGGCGCCTCACCGAGGTGAGACGCTCGTGATATCAAGGCGCGATGGGCGTCAGATAATCCAGGCGCAGCGGCTCGGCGAGCAGGCTCTCCATCTGGCCGATAAAGGCCTGGAAGTAGGGCTGGGCGATATGCTCATCCAGCGCCTGCTGGTCGCGCCAGGACTCACGCATGTAGAAGGTATCCGGCACGTCACGCAACTGAAACAGCGCGTAGTCGAGATTGCCTGGCTCCTCGCGGGTTGGCAGCAGCAGCGCCTGCAGCGCGTCGCGCAGGGCCTCGGTTTGCCCGGCTTTCGCCTTCAGAACCGCGATAAGCGCAATGGTGTCGTCGCGCATTTAGAAACCCTCCAGCACGATTTTGCCGACCGAGCGCCCGGTTTCCAGCTTAGCGTGGGCTTTTTGCAGATTGGCGGCGTTGATGGTTCCGTAGTGCTCGCCAAGGGTGGTGCGCAGCGTGTTATCGTCAATCAACGCGGCGACGCGGGTCAGTAGCTGATGTTGGGCGATCATATCATCCGTCTCAAACATTGAGCGGGTGAACATAAATTCCCAGTGCAGCGAAATGCTTTTCGCTTTCAGCGGCACCACGTCCAGGCTCTCCGGGTCATCAATCAGCGCCAGCTTACCCTGCGGGGCGAGCGCGGCGATCAGTTCGTTAAAATGCTGATCGGTATTGGTCAGGCTGGCGACGTGGGTCACGGCATGAATGCCGATTTTCGCCAGTTCTTCAGCGAGCGGCTTGCTGTGGTCAATGACGTGATGCGCCCCGGCCTCGCGTACCCACTTCTGGCTTTCCGGGCGCGATGCGGTACCAATTACCGTCATGTTGGTGAGTTTGCTGGCCAACTGGGTGAGGATAGAGCCAACGCCGCCCGCCGCGCCGACAATCAGCAGCGTATCGCCGGCGTTACCGCCTTCCTGCACGCCAAGGCGGTGGAACAGCAATTCCCAGGCGGTGATAGCGGTCAGAGGCAGCGCGGCGGCGGCGGCATTCTCCAGCGAGCGCGGCTTCAGCGCCACGATGCGTTCATCAACCAGCTGCAGTTCGCTGTTACTGCCGGGACGGCCCAGCGCGCCGGCGTACCACACTTCATCGCCCGGCGTGAACAGCGTCACAGCATCGCCAACGGCTTTCACCACGCCAACCGCATCCCAGCCCAGCACTCGCGGGGTATCGGCATTAAACCCGGCGCGCACTTTGGTGTCGACCGGATTCACCGAAATGGCTTTGACCTCGACCAGCAGATCGTGCCCCTGCGCCTGCGGATCCGGCAGATCGATATCGCGTAAAAAGGGGATGTTGTTGCCGTCGGCGGCGGCCTGGGTAATAGCAATGGCTTTCATAGGTTCTCCGGTCTACAAAAAGGATTCATGGTGTGAATGCGTCGAGGATAGACCGCTCTACCATCGGGAAAAACGGCCCGGCGGCGATAACAGTTATATAAAAAAAGTGAAAATCGGCGAATGCGACATTAGCAAGTTTCGTTTATTTCGAATATTGTGGGTTTCGAATATTGCGATTATAATTTTTACATGGCCATTGGAGACAAGCGCATGACTAAACTGAACCTTCCGGACCCGCTGGAGAGTGAACTTGCCCTGCGCGGGCAGCGTGAGCTGGCGGCATACCTTTCTACTCATCTTGAAACGCAGCGTATTGCGATTGTGGGTGAAGATGACAAAACTCATACCATTGAGTTGCCAACCAGCGCTCTGACTATGCTGATGGAGATCCTTGGGGAATTGGCTTGTGGCAACGCGGTGCAGATTGTTCCTGTTCATGCTGAACTCACCACCCAGGAAGCAGCGAATATCCTCAATGTTTCTCGTCCGCATATGGTTAAACTGCTGGAAGCGAGGAAGCTTCCATTTCATAAAACTGGACGCCATCGCCGGGTTCTGTTTGCCGATCTGATGGAGTATAAAAAACGTAGGGAACAGGAAAGCCTGGACGCGATGCAAGCGCTGGCGGATCAGGCGCAGGACTTAGGGATGTATTAATGCGACATTCACCTTATCCGGTGATTTTAGATGCTTGTGTATTATATCCAGCACGGCTCAGGGATTTATTAATGCACTTAGGGATCGCTGGACTTTATCAACCAAAATGGAGCCGCTTCATTCACGATGAATGGTGCAGGAATCTTCTTATAAATCGGCCTGATATAGCACCTGAAGCGCTGCGTCGTACCGTTGATCTCATGAATGCAGCTTTACCGGATGCTAATGTAACGGGTTTTGCAGGATTAATTAACGGACTAGTTTTACCCGACCCTGACGATCGGCATGTCCTTGCTGCGGCAATCAGAGCGAAGGCTGAAATTATCGTTACGTTAAATAATAAAGACTTTCCAGCAGAATCATTGCTTCCATTTGAAATGGAAACACTTCATCCTGATGTATTCATATCGGACCTGTTTGACCTTAATCATGCTCTGGCGTTGGAGGCGGTGAGAAGGCAGCGGCAGTCTCTCAAGCATCCTCCAATGACCGTCGATGAGTTCCTGGAGATGTTGCTAAAGCAGGGCTTGCCGATGACGGTAAAAGAGTTAGCCAATTACCAGTACGCCATATAGCGATGGTCATCACCCGGAAGTATTATGGTTTCATATTTGAGACCCTTTTCCTTTCCATGTCGCAAATATTAATATCACTCCGGCAGAATAATAATATTGCGTTATGGCTCAAGGTTTATACCTTGACTCCCGACACCCTGCGTGCGATTTTTCTTCTATCAAATAATAAACAGAGTTTCATATTTGGAACAAAAATAAAACCATCGTGCTATTTAATTAAGAGTTTCACCACTGAGACAAAATAATAAGTCGATATTAATCGACGGTCTTTTATCGCTTATAAAAATAAAGTGAGGAATGTGCTATGCGTAAAATACTCCTTTCGCTGCTGCTGGCAGCCGCGACCAGCGGGACGGCGCTGGCGGATGACGGTAAGCCGTTCCCGCATATCGGCTGGCGCAGCGCGGATAATCTCGCCGGGCTGGATTTCGGCGGCGCGCTGCGGGCAAATTATCGCTATGAAGACTGGAAAGGCAGTAATTATCGCAACCCGCCACATCTGCGTTTTGATACATTCCGTATCGACAGCAGCGGCTTCTATGATAATTATTTCTTTGATGCCGGGTTCTGGTTCCAGGATCACCGTAAATACGCCATCGACCGCGCTTACGTAGGGTATCGCTTCGACAATAATAATAATATCCAGCTGGGGATCCCCGGCAAACCATTTGGCCTTGAACCTTATCCGCAATTTGGCTGGTCCTATGGTATTCCGTTTTATTTAGGCTTTGGCGTGAGCGCCGGTAGCGGCGTGAACTATCAATATCATGATAATAACTGGTCGCTGGATGTGGCCTATTTGCCGTGGATGGAACCGGAGAATTTGCGCTATGCGCCGGACGTTGGCGATTACGATCGGCTGAAAAACACTATCTATCCGACTCAGCATCAGCAGCATAATGAAAAGCGGGACCAGGTGAATGTGCGTATTGCGCGGGATTTTCACGGCGGCGGCTGGAATAACGAGCTGGGCGGCTCACTGGCGCTGGCGCGGTTGCACAACCGCGAGACCGACGACGACGGCACCTTCTGGGCGGCAGGCGTGCACGGCATGTTGCATAACGGGCCGTGGCAGCTGACTTCGCAGCTGATTCGCTACCAATACGATCCGAAGAACCCGGCGGGCGTCAGCGACGATACGATTCTGATGGGCGGCAACGGCCTGACGCCGGCCTACCTGATCCCGGCGAAAGCGACGACCGCGTCGCTGAACGTCGCCCGCGATGTCGACGTGAAGTGGGGCGGCGTATCGAAGCTGCGTTTTTACAACGACTACAGCGTGCTGTGGAAAGATAAAAGCGGCTGGAGCGATTCGCAGATGAACACCCTTGGCGTACAGGTCTTTGCGCTGCCGGTGATGTTCTGGGTCGATCTCAGCTGGGCGAAGAATGTTAATCCGTGGGGAGGCGCGCTGAACGCCACCGGCTGGACCAGCACCCAGTCCGAGGGCAGCGGCAAATGGTACTTCCGCACCAACGTTAATATTGGTTATTACTTCTGAGGCGGGAATTTTCCCTGCTCGCGCTGCGCTCAGCAGGGCTACGGTTCTGCGCCGTCTGGTAGCCCGGGTAAGGCGCTAGCCGCCACCCGGGGTTTTTCTTGCTCGCGCTATCAGGTATGTTGCAGCGTGCCGTTGACGCTTTTCAGCGATTGTTGAATATGCCGTAATTCGGCTGTTAGCTTCTCTTCTTTATCGCTGAGAGGCAGCAATACAATGCAGCCATCCATCACCTTAACCGTGACCGGCTTCCCGGTATCGAATCCCGCTTCGCGTAGCCACTTGCCGGAAAGGGTAAGACTTGGTGTACTGGTATCCCGGCCATTGGGCCGATAGCCAACCAGCTGCTGACGTTCGGTTCCGCTAACGATGATATCTGGGGGTAGAATGCAAATCAGCCATAATCAACTCCTTGATAGTTGGTGAGGTTAGCTCTCATCAGGTATTGCGAGTACTTGATGGGGTCGATTAATTTAACTCTCCACTCGGCTGGGAACACCAACAATCTCCATTTTTATAACCCCTTCATCAGTGAATATTGATGTCAGACCTTTCCTTACCCGACCATAAAAAGCAATATCGATCATATTAAGTGCTCTGACATGTTCATTTGATAGCCTTGCGTTCTGCGACCTGGTGGCCATCAATTGTTTAAAAATATCTATTTTGAGCGTCTTTCTATCAGTATATCTTTTAATAAATTTCTGAACTTGAACGGCAACAACAGGGCTGATTAAAGTCACTATCACCGTTGTGATCGATAGCATTAAACTCATTTTAGAATCCATATTTTTATAAGATATAAAGTTAGAATAAAAAAAAGAATTCAATAGGATAGGCTAACTGTAAGATATTGGATACATGCCGAATGGCCGATAGAGGATGAGAAACTTTGGCGGAAGATCACAGGAGTTGAACCTGCCCGGGACCGCTGGCGGCCCCAACTGGATTTGAAGTCCAGCCACCTCACCGGAGATGACGATCTTCCGCGCCTCGATTGCTACATGGAGGCGGGCGCATTATAGCTACTTTCAGGCATTTACCACATACCTAAACGCACTTTTTTACTGTTAAAACTGGACTTTGCAGAACAGTCTTAGACAAATCCGTTCAAAATCCATGGGTTACACTTTTTCACACTCTTTCGGGCTACCGCGATCACAGAAAACAAGAAACGTAATTTGATAACGAGATATCGCAATTCATCTTACTGCGCCAAAGGTTTAAAAAAACCGTAACCGGTACCAATCCGCGGTGCCGCTAAGGGAATAGTGCGCAAATGAAAGATCATATTCTGTCCGTCAAAGAGAAAATTGGCTACGGTATGGGTGACGCCGCCAGCCACATCATTTTTGATAACGTCATGTTATACATGATGTTTTTCTACACCGATATTTTCGGTATCCCCGCCGGCTTTGTCGGCACCATGTTCCTGCTGGCGCGGGCGCTGGATGCGATTTCCGACCCGTGCATGGGCCTGCTTGCCGACCGTACCCGCAGCCGTTGGGGTAAGTTCCGCCCGTGGATCCTCTTCGGCGCTATCCCGTTCGGCCTCGTCTGCGTGCTGGCTTACAGCTCGCCGGATTTAAGCCACAACGGCAAGCTGATCTACGCCGCCGTGACCTACACGCTGCTGACCCTGCTCTACACCGTGGTGAATATCCCCTACTGCGCGCTCGGCGGCGTGATCACCGACAACCCGACGCAGCGCATCTCGCTGCAGTCCTGGCGCTTCGTGCTGGCGACGGCGGGGGGCATGCTCTCCACCGTGCTGATGATGCCGCTGGTCAACTTTATCGGCGGCGAAAATAAAGCGCTGGGCTTCCAGGGCGGCATTGCGGTGCTCTCGGTGGTCGCCTTCCTGATGCTGGCCTTCTGTTTTTTCACCACCAAAGAGCGTGTCGAAGCGCCGCCGAGCAGTACCTCGATGCGTGAAGACCTGCGCGATATCTGGCGTAATGACCAGTGGCGGGTGGTCGGCGTGCTCACCATCCTCAATATCCTCGCGGTCTGCGTTCGCGGTGGCGCGATGATGTACTACACCACCTGGATCATGGGCTCGGCGGCGTTGTTCACCGTCTTCCTCACCACCTACTGCGTCGGCAACCTGATTGGCTCGGCGCTGGCGAAGCCGCTGACCGACTGGAAATGTAAAGTCAGCGTCTTCTGGTGGACCAACGCCCTCCTGGCGGTGCTCAGCGTGGCGATGTTCTTCGTACCGATGGACGCCGAAATCACCATGTTCGTCTTTATCTTTATCATTGGCGTACTGCACCAGCTGGTGACGCCAATCCAGTGGGTGATGATGTCCGACACCGTCGACTACGGCGAATGGTGTAACGGCAAACGCCTGACCGGCATCAGCTTCGCCGGCACCCTGTTTGTGCTCAAGTTGGGGCTGGCGCTGGGCGGCGCGCTGATCGGCTGGATGCTGGCCGGCGGCGGCTATGACGCCGCCGCTAAAACCCAGAACAGCGCCACCCTCACCATCATTATCGCCTTGTTCACCCTCGTTCCGGCGGTGTGCTACCTGCTGAGCGCGGTAATCGCCAAACGCTACTACACGCTGAAAACGCCGTTCCTGAAAAAAATGATGGCCGAGCTGGCCGAGGGCGCGCGTCGCAACGAACAAGAATTTACGGCAGCCCCGATCGAAAAAGAATGGCAAAACTAAGAGGACGTTTTAATGAAAATCAGTGATGGAAACTGGCTCATTCAACCAGGGCTCAACCTGATCCAACCCGTACAGGTTTACGAGGTGGAGCAGCAGGGGAATGAAATGGTGGTCTATGCCGCGCCGCGCGATGTCCGCGAACGCGCCTGGCAGCTGGATACGCCATTGTTCACCCTGCGCTTTTTCTCGCCTCAGGAAGGGATAATCGGCGTGCGCATGGAGCACTTCCATGGCGCGCTGGATAACGGCCCGCACTATCCGCTGAACGTGCAGAAAGACGTCCATGTCGAAATAGAAAATACGGCCGAGTTCGCCGAGCTGAAAAGCGGCAGCCTCAGCGTGCGGGTGACTAAAGGTGAATTCTGGGCGCTGGATTTTCTGCGCGACGGCGTGCGTATCACCGGTAGCCAACTGAAAAACAACGGCTACGTGCAGGATAGTAAGACCCAGCGCAACTACATGTTTGAGCGCCTCGACCTCGGCGTCGGCGAAACCGTCTACGGCCTCGGCGAGCGCTTTACCGCGCTGGTGCGCAACGGCCAGACGGTAGAAACCTGGAACGAAGACGGCGGCACCAGCACTGAGCAATCCTACAAAAACATTCCGTTCTACCTGACCAACCGCGGCTACGGCGTGCTGGTGAATCACCCGCAGCGCGTCTCCTTCGAGGTGGGCTCGGAGAAAGTCTCTAAAGTCCAGTTCAGCGTTGAAGGCGAATATCTCGAGTACTTCGTGATCGACGGCCCGACGCCGAAAGCGGTGCTTAACCGCTATACGCAGTTCACCGGCCGCCCGGCGCTGCCGCCGGCATGGTCGTTCGGTCTGTGGCTGACGACCTCGTTCACTACCAACTATGACGAAGCGACGGTAAATAGCTTTATCGACGGCATGGCCGAGCGCCATCTGCCGCTGCACGTCTTCCACTTCGACTGCTTCTGGATGAAGGCCTTCCAGTGGTGCGATTTTGAATGGGATCCGCTAACTTTCCCGGACCCGGAAGGGATGATCAAGCGCCTGAAGGCGAAAGGGCTGAAGGTCTGCGTGTGGATCAACCCGTACATCGGCCAGCGCTCGCCGGTGTTCAAGGAGCTGAAAGAGAAGGGCTATCTGCTTAAGCGCCCGGACGGTTCGCTGTGGCAGTGGGATAAGTGGCAGCCGGGGCTGGCGATTTATGACTTCACCAACCCGGAAGCCTGCCAGTGGTACGCCGACAAGTTAAAAGGTCTGGTAGCGATGGGGGTCGATTGCTTCAAGACCGACTTCGGCGAGCGTATCCCGACCGACGTGCAGTGGTTTGACGGTTCCGATCCGCAGAAAATGCACAACCACTACGCATTCATCTATAACGAGCTGGTGTGGAAGGTGCTGAAAGAGACCGTCGGCGAGCAGGAGGCGGTGCTGTTCGCCCGTTCCGCCTCGGTGGGGGCGCAGCAGTTCCCGGTGCACTGGGGTGGCGACTGCTATGCCAATTACGAATCGATGGCGGAAAGCCTGCGCGGCGGGCTGTCGATCGGCATGTCCGGCTTCGGTTTCTGGAGTCACGATATCGGCGGTTTCGAAAACACAGCGCCGGCCCATGTTTATAAGCGCTGGTGCGCCTTTGGCCTGCTCTCCAGCCACAGCCGCCTGCACGGCAGCAAATCCTATCGTGTGCCGTGGGCCTACGACGAAGAGTCCTGTGACGTGGTGCGCCACTTCACGCAGCTGAAATGCCGCATGATGCCGTATCTCTATCGCCAGGCGGCGCTGGCCAACGAGTTCGGTACTCCGATGTTGCGTGCGATGATGCTCGAGTTCCCGGACGATCCGGCCTGCGACTATCTCGACCGTCAGTATATGCTCGGCGATTCGGTCCTGGTGGCGCCGGTGTTCTCTGAAGCGGGCGAGGTGCAGTTTTATCTGCCGGAAGGGCGCTGGACGCACCTGTGGCATAACGATGAATTGCCGGGTAGCCGCTGGCATAAGCAGCGTCACGATGCACTGAGCCTGCCGGTCTACGTACGTGACAACACCCTGCTGGCGCTGGGCAACAACGACCAGAAACCCGATTATGCCTGGCATGAAGGCACCGCCTTCCAGCTGTTCCAGCTTGGCGATGGCAATGAAACGGTCTGTCAGGTTCCGGCGGCCGATGGTTCCTTGATTTTCACCCTGAAGGCGAAGCGCCAGGGCAACACCATCACCGTGAGCGGCGAAGGCGAAGCCCGCGGCTGGACGCTGTGTCTGCGCAATATCCCGCAGATAGCGGGCGTGGAGGGTGGGACTCAGGCGGGCAGCGAACTGGGTGTGGTAGTGAGCGCCCAGGGCAATGCGCTGACGATTACGCTGTAAATAACAACTCCCGCAGCATATCGCGGGAGTTATTCTTTCTGCGAATTTGAGATCGTTATCACGTATATTAATGACTGAAATGTGACCTGACGTATAAATATCGGTCCTTTCTCTGTCTTGTCTTATTTCTGTCCGGATATCCGGACACGATTTAGTATTGTTGTTTACTCCCCGCCTCCCTATATTTATCCTCAATGATTTTCATAGAGATCGCGTCGTATAGCGATATCTTATTGGCATTAATCTGCTATGCAATAAGGGTAAATAATGCAAATGGTTACCTCGCGACAGAACAGATTATTAAAATTTCTCTTGCCTAAACGAGAATACGTTACGTTATTAAAAATGGCTGAATACTTGAATGTTTCAGAAAAAACAGTTCAGCGTGACCTACGTTTTCTTGAACAATGGCTCTCTGACTGGAAAATCAGTATTGATAAACGTGCCGGCGCGGGCGTCATGCTATTGGCTGATAACGTCGCCGATCTGTTGCAATTAGACCAGTTACTCAGTAGCGAAAGCGATGATACAGATGCCATGATGAATAATTCCCGGCGTGTGAAAATTGCTTCTCAGTTATTAAGTGAAACGCCGCGCGAAACATCGATCAGTAAATTGTCTGAACGTTATTTTATTAGCAGCACCTCAATTGTGAATGATTTAAAAGTGATCGAATCATGGATTAGGCCACTAGGTCTGATGCTCATTCGTAGCCAGAGCGGCACTCATATTGAGGGGAGTGAATCACATGTTCGCCAGGCTATGGCCTTATTAATTAATGGTGTTATTAACCATAATGAACCAGGAAATATTATTCACTCCCGTCTGGATAGCGGTAGCTATAAAGCCCTGGTGCATTATTTCGGTGAAGAAGATGTCATCTTTGTGCAGTCGCTTCTCCAGGATATGGAACGAAAATTAAGTTGGTCACTGGGCGAGCCGTATTACGTCAATATTTTTACCCATATCCTGATTATGATGTATCGCATCACCCGCGGCAATGCATTACCGCGCCGGGAACAGGGACATCCGTTATTTGATGAGTCCATCTTTCGTATCGCGCAGAATATGCTGCAAAAAATTGAGGCCCGCATTGCCCACCCTTTACCAGAGGACGAAAGCTGGTTTATTTATCAATACATTATTTCGTCCGGCATGCTGGTGGAAGAGCGTGATGATGTCAGCATGCTGCGCAATATACGCTCCAGCGATGAGGCCCGGCAAATCACCTCCCGGCTGATCGCCCTGTTTTCCTCGGTGGTTGATATCGATCTGACGCATGACACCGCGTTATATGAAGGGTTGCTCATTCATATCAAGCCGCTGCTCAACCGGCTGAATTATCGTATCTATATCCGTAATCCGCTGCTGGAAGATATCAAGGGCGAATTAACAGAGGTGTGGCCATTAACTCTGCGGGTGGTGAATCAGGTATTTGCCGCCTGGGGCGAGAACGCGGTTTCGGAAGATGAAGTGGGTTATTTAACCGTGCATTTCCAGGCCGCGATGGAGAGGCAGGTGGCCAGAAAGCGGGTACTGCTGGTGTGTTCGACCGGGATTGGTACCTCGCATCTGTTGAAAAGCCGGGTCCTCAGGGCCTTTCCTGACTGGACCATCGTCGGCGTACTGCCTGCGGGTAGTCTACATACGCTACAGCGACAGGATGATATTGAATTGGTCATTTCAACCATTCATCTGCCGGAGATTGCGTTACCGGTAGTCTATGTCACGGCTTTTTTTAACGATGCCGATATTAAGCGGGTAACAGAAAAAGTTATCACCGAGAAATTACACCATGCTGCAACGTCAACTGCCAGCAATGAAATTTTATATCCATGAGGTAAATAATATGGACATCAGCCGGATTTTAAATACTAAGCGTGTATTGCTGGATATGAAGGCCACGACTAAAGCGGAAGTTATTGAAGAATTAACCGACCTGCTGCAGAAAGATGGGGCCATAAGCTGTCGCGAAACGTTTATTCAGGACGTTTGGCAGCGTGAGTCGGAAGGTTCGACCGGATTTGAAAACCACATCGCTATTCCTCATGGAAAATCATCCGCGGTGCTGAATACTACGCTCGCCATTGGCCGTACTCGTCAGGATATTGCCTGGGAAACGCTCGATGGAAGCCAGGTTCGTTGCATTATTTTATTTGCCGTCCGTCTGGAAGATCAAAATACCACCCATATCCGCTTACTCTCCCAGGTCGCTGGAGCGTTGGCCGATGATGACATTATTGCGCAATTGCTCGAAGAAACCAGTCCGCAGAAGATTATTGATCTCTTTAGTCAATATGCTGAATCGGATGTTTACTAACAATAACTAGTGGAGTCTGAGATGAATATTGTCTGTGTTGCCGCCTGTACGGCGGGTATTGCTCATACTTATATCGCACGTGAGAAGTTAATGAAAGGCGCGAAAGCGCTGGGCCACAATGTCAAAGTTGAAACTCAGGGAACAATAGGTACTGAGAATGAACTGACAACCGAAGATATCGCTGCCGCCGATGTCGTTATTCTTGCCGTTGATGTGAAAATTAAAGGCGAAGAGCGTTTTAAAAACAAACGAATTGTCCGCGTGAAAACGGAGGTCGTTATTAAGTCACCGATTCAGTTTATCGAAAAGGTCGAGAAATCCTTAGCTAATGCCTGATCCTTATTCTGGAGGGATCTACCATGAGTGAGAATAAACCACCTGTCTCGCAGGAAATTAAAAAGCATTTGTTAACGGGTATTTCATGGATGATACCGCTGATTGTTGCCGCCGGGATCTGCATTGCCCTCGGTCAGGTTCTGGGCGGTACCAATGTCGCCGAGAAAGTCGGCACCATTCCATGGATGTTGAATCAAATCGGCGGCTGGGGGATGGGGCTCATCGTCCCGCTCATCTGTGCGGCGATTGCCTATTCTATTGCCGACAGACCTGGTTTTGCCCCTGGACTGATTGTTGGGTTTGTCTGCGGGCAAATCCACACCGGTTTCATCGGCGGAATGCTGGGCGGTTTCCTGGTGGGCTATACGGTGCTGCTGTTAAAGCATTACGTGCGGTTGCCAAAATCGATGCAAGGGCTGATGCCCATTATGGTGCTGCCGGTATTAAGCACCATTATCAGCGGTCTGTTGATGATGACCCTGATAGGCAAGCCGATTGCCTGGCTGCAGGAGGCCTTGATTCATCTGTTGGAGTCGATGCAGGGCGGTTCACGATTCCTGTTGGGGGCCATTCTTGGCGCGATGGCCACCTTTGATTTTGGCGGGCCGGTGAATAAAACCATGTCGTTATTCGCCGATGGCTTGCTGGTGAGCGGGGTCTATGGGCCGGAGGCGGTCAAGTTTGTCGGCTCCATGATCCCACCGTTCGGTATTACGTTGTCCTTCCTGCTGACCCGCCATAAATATACCCGTGCCGAAAGTGAAGCGTTAAAGGCCGCCTTCCCGATGGGTATTTGCATGATCACCGAAGGGGTGATCCCTATCGCGGCCCGCGATCTGCTGCGGGTGGTGGGATCCTGCGTCGTGGCTTCAGCGGTGGCAGGCGGCTTGATTATGACCTGGGGTGTGGAAAGCCCGGTGCCACATGGCGGTATGTTTGTGGTGCCGCTATTCACCCATCCACTGCTGTTTTGTCTGGCGCTGGCGATTGGGACGGTTATCTGCGGCGTGATGTTGTCGCTATGGAAAAAACCGGTCACGGAGCGTGATGAAGAGTTTGATGAACTGAGCGACCAAAAAGTCGCCGATGATGAAATCACCTTTACCCTTGAGTAAACGGAGGCCCTATGTTTGCCGATATGAAGCAGATGGTTGAGAAAGCCTGGCGTGAACAGTATGCCCTGCTGGCGATTAACTGTATGAATCTGGAGAGCGCCCGCGCCGCGGTACGCGTGGCGGAAAAATACCGCGCGCCTATTATTCTCAATCTCTATCAGGGCCATCTGGCGCATTTTCCGCCAGCGACAGCGATGGCGGTGGCCAGGACCCTTGCCGAAGAGGCCAGCGTTCCCGTGACCTTGAGTCTCGATCATGGGAAAGAACCGGTGAAGATCCGCCAGGCTTTTCGCGCTGGATTCAGCGGGTTGATGATTGATGCTTCTGCATTTCCACTTGCGGAAAATATCCGCCAGACCCGAGAGGTCACCACTCTGGCTGCCAGCATCGGGCTGTGTGTTGAAGGGGAATTGGGGCATCTGGCTGATGCTCCGCGCTATGACTCTGCGACGAACGCCGACCTGATGACGCAACCTGAGGACGTCGCCCCGTTTATCGAGCAAACCGGTATCGACTTACTGGCGGTCTCCGTCGGCACGGCCCACGGCATGTATGCGCCTGGGGTCACGCCCGCGCTGGACTTTGACCGTCTGGCGCAGGTGCAGCGAGCCTCTTCGGTGCCCCTGGCCCTGCACGGCGGCAGCGGCACGCCATTTGATCAGCTTGCCTGCTGCCCGGCATTTGGCGTGGCGAAGATTAATGTCGGCGCGGCGGTGTTCGAGGCAGGTAAAGCCGCACTACTCCATACCCTTTGCCATGACAGCTCTATTGAACTGGCCGATGCCATGGCGGTGATGGAACACGCCAGCGCTGAAGCTATCGTCCCTTACTTACAAGCATCCGGCGCGATAAACCGCGCCTGATTCACTTATCAGTCACGCCCTTTATGCCAGCGCATATTCGCCCTGGCAGGGCGAACTACACCCTGAAACTGGAGAAGACCATGTTAGTTTCCATGCAAGAAATACTTAAACCGACTCGTGAACACGGCTTTGCCATCGGCGCATTTAACGTTGCGGACAGCTGCTTTATTCGCGCCGTCGTGGAAGAGGCGGAAGCAACAAATACTCCCGCCATCATTTCAATTCACCCCAGCGAGCACGATTTTGTCGGCGATTCCTTTTTTAGCTACGTGCGGGATATCACCCAGCGTAGCCGGGTGCCGTTTACATTACATCTCGATCATGGCGCCTCGGTGGAGCATGTGCTGCGTGCGATCCAGTGCGGTTTTACCTCGGTGATGATCGATGGGTCGCTGCTGCCCTATGAAGAAAACGTCGCTCTAACGCGGGAAGTGGTCAGGCTGGCGCATGCGGTTGGCGTCTCTGTCGAAGGTGAACTGGGGACCATCGGCCAGACGGGAACGTCGGTAGAGGGCGGAGTGTCGAAAGTGACTTATACCGACCCGGCGCAGGCGCAGGATTTTGTCACTCGTACCGGCGTCGATACCCTGGCGGTGGCGATTGGTACCGCGCACGGCATCTATCCAAAAGGGATGCAACCTGAACTGCAGATGCACATCCTGCGCGATATTGCCGGACGAGTGTCGATCCCGCTGGTACTGCACGGCGGCTCCGCCAATCCGGATGCGGAAATTGCCGAGTCTGTCACGCTCGGAGTCGGGAAAATCAATATCTCCAGCGATATGAAACACGCTTACTTCCTGAAAGTACGTGAAATTTTGAGTAAAGAGAGCTGGTGGGATCCGAATGTGATTTATCCGGAACCGATTAATGCCGCACGTGAAGTTATTCGCCACAAAATGAAGTTGTTTGGTTCCACCGGCAAAGCAAGCTTGTATTGACCCAGTCGGAAGGCGGGTACGCCCGCCTTCCAATCGGCAGGAGGCAAAGATGAATTACCTCGGACTGGATGTCGGTGGGACGAAAATCGCCGCCGTCGTGATGGATGAGCAGGGACGGGAGCGGGGGCGTTACCGCCGCGCAACACGGAAAGAAAACCGTCAGGCATTTATATCGTGCATCGTGGATTTCGTTGCCGATATTCGCGCGCGGACGGGAACGCCGATGGCTATTGGCATCGCGTTGCCGGGTAGCGTTTCGCCACAGCATGGCGCCATTCGTAACGCCAACATTCAGGTGATTAACGGCTATCGTTTACAGGATGCGCTTGAACAGGCGCTCGGTCAGCCGGTGGTGTTAGCCAACGATGGCAATTGTTTCGCTTTATCAGAAGCATGCGATGGCGCCGGAGAAGGGTTTTCATCTGTTTTCGGCATGACGTTAGGGACCGGCTGCGGAGGTGGTATTACCCTGGAGCGGCAGCCTTTCGTCGGCGCCTCAGGTATTGCCGCAGAGTGCGGGCATATCGCCTTGCCCGGCTATTCTCCTGAGGAGGATGGGCCGCCGACACGTTGTTATTGCGGCAGATTTAACTGTGTGGAGTCTTTTATTTCCGCAACGGGGCTACGTGAACGCTATCGACTGCTCAGCGGAGAGCGTTTGTCGAGCGAGCAGATTCTCGCCCGCGCGCAGGCGGGAGAATCCGCCGCTTGCCATCAGATCCACCGCTTTCGTCAACAGCTGGCGCGGACGCTGGCGACTATTGTCAATATCATCGATCCCGGCGTGATTGTGCTGGGCGGCGGTTTATCCAACGCGCCGCAGCTGGTAGCGGATTTATCATCGGCGGTCGCCCCGTTGGTCTTCACCGACCATTTTTCTACCCCTATCATTTCTGCGCGGCATGGCGACAGTAGCGGTATGCGCGGCGCCGCCTGGCTTGCCGTGCGAAGCGGAGTTAAACCATGAAACGTTCACAGATTAACTATGCGATAGATAAAGCGCTGGCGATGGCCGAAACTTTTCGCATCAGCCTGCCGGAATTTGCCCACTTTACGGCGTCAAGCTGGCCGCAGAAGCGGCATGAAGGTTGGAATGAAGTCCAGGATCTACAGCTTGGATGGGATGTGACGGATTTCGCCAGTGGTTGCTTTCGCGAAACAGGCCTTACGCTGTTGACGTTACGCAACGGTTCTTTATCCGACCCGCGTTATACCAAACCCTACGCGGAAAAAATGTTACAGATTCAGCAAGATCAGCAAACCCCCTGGCATTTCCATTACCACAAAATGGAGGACATCATTAACCGCGGCGGCGGCGACCTCTGCATGCAACTGGCCTGGGCGACACAGGACGAACAGTTAGACCAACAGCGCCATGTTAGCGTGATGATCGATGGCTGCCAGCGTACGCTGAAACCCGCTGACACGCTGGTGCTGCATCCGGGGCAGAGCGTCTGTCTACCGGTGGGCCTCTATCATCGCTTCTGGGCCGAAAAAGGGATAGTGATGGGTTGGGAAATTTCAATGGTTAATGACGACCATACGGATAATCGTTTTCTCGAGGCGGGCGGGCGCTTTCCCTCCATTGAGGAAGATGAACCTGCAAGATGGCTGCTGTGCAGTGAATATCGGCAGTGACGTTGAGAGCCATCCCACAGACCGATTTGCTCTCCGGTGGTAGCGTAATCTGCCGCTGAGAGGAGCCCGTAATGGACTTAGAAAATATCTTTCGTGACGTGAAGTTGAGTAAAACGGAAATGACCGTGCTGCGTTTTATTCAAAATGACCCGCAGCTATGTATCCGCGAAGGGATCCGCACCGTCGCGGAGCGCTGCTACAGTAATCCTTCTTCGCTGGTGCGGCTGGCGAAGAAGCTTAAGTTCAGCGGCTGGCTGGAGCTGGTCTATTTCATCAAGTTCAATATCACCATGCCAAAGCTCGATGTCACCAACGATATCGATTATATGAGCATTCAGCCGGCAGAAGCGCTGACGCCGCTGCTGGCAGGCCTTGAGCAGCAGCGTATCTTGATCCACGGCAGCGGTTTTTCGCAGCTAATCGCCCAGTATATTTATAATAAGTTTCTCGTTACCGGCGTGAACGCCAGCCTGGCATTGTGGCCGGATTATGAAATCCTTGAGCAAAAAAACGCTGCCCGCTTTGATTCTATCTGGATCATTTCTAAATCCGGACGCAGCAGTTCGGCGTTAAATTGGGTTAAGGCGCTGGAAGGCAAGGAGATAAACCTGGTTTGCTTTACCGGCGATTATCAAAGCCCGCTGGCGCAGGCCGCGAATACGGCGTTTATTATTCATGACCCGCAGAAGTTCGACGATGATATTTACTGGAGCAACCCGTTTTTTGGCTACTGCATATTGGGCTTTGAGCGGCTGTTAAAAATGTGGTTTACCAGCGTACATAGCAATAGGTAGCCCCGCTAAGCGTAGCGCGAGCGGGGGGAGTTCCCGGATGGCGGCTGGCGCCTTATCCGGGCTACTCAATCGAGCGGGGGCGACTCGTTACCGCCACCCGGCGAACTGTTCATCGTCGAGATAGGCCTCAACCAGTTTCTTCGCCAGCGAATATGAACCGACCAGCGGATGAGCCATCAACGCCTGCAGCGCCAGCGATTTGTCCTGCTGCAGAATTGCCGCCACCGCCAGCCGCTCATACTCCTTCACGCTGGCAATCATATTTTTCTGCGCCGTCGGCACGTTTATCGGTGTCACCGGCTTAAGACCCTCTTTGCTCAGATCGCAGCTGATTTCAATTACATCGTCGGGGCGTAAAAAATCGAGCGTGCCGTTATTCTGTATCGACACCACGATGCGTTTGGTGGTGGTGCTGTTGACCGCCTCCAGAATATCCAGCGCCACCCCGGCGTAGCCGCCGGTATCCGGCTCTTCGATAAACTGCCGCAACGTTAACGGCTCGCGGGTATGGAATTTTTCCTGCTGCGACTCGTTCTGCATATAGCTGTTTTCGCGGCGCAGGTAGTGCTTCATCCAGATGGTAAAGGCCGCCTGCGGATCCGCTTTAACATCCACGCCGCTGAGCTCCTGACGCATATCGTGGTTGATACGGGCAATCTGCTCGCCGCGGGTCTCCGGCGCCTGTTGAATCGCCCGTAGCGCCACTTCGCGATAGTAGTAGTAATAGAGATATTCGTTGAGCAACTGGTTATCGCACAGTTTGACCAGCTCCGGCGAGAAGTACTGCATCGCCGTTTTGCGGTACAAATCCGGGTTGGCGACCAGTTGCGCGGTAACCTCTTCCCCGCGCACGGTGAAGTGCGTAAACCAGGAAAAGTGGTTTAAACCGTAGCATTCCACGCTCAGGTCGTGCGGGTCGCAGCCGAGGATCTCCGGCAGCTCGCGGATGAGTTCCGACGGCGCATCGCAAATCCCGTACACCCGGCGTTTGAAACCGGATTTGATAATCGCTTCGGTGACCAGCCCGGACGGATTGGTAAAGTTAAACAGGATCGCGTCTTTGTCGGCATGTTCTTCGATCAGCCGACAGTAGCGTAGGATCGCCGGGATCGAGCGCATCGCCATGGCAAAACCGCCCGCGCCGGTGGTCTCCTGGCCCAGCGTGTTATGCTCCAGCGCGATTCGCTCGTCGCGGATGCGGCTCTCATCGCCGCCGACGCGCAGCGTGGTAATCACGTAATGGGTACCCTGCAGCGCGGCAACCGGATCGCTGGTGGTCGTAAAATGAATATCCGGGCGAATGGTATTAAATACATAGCGGGCGATTTCACCAAATAGCGATAAATTATCTGCTGAGCTATCCTGAAATACCACTTCCGTTAAACCAATGCGGTGCGCGTTATAAGCCAGCGACTTCGCCAGAAATGCAGAGCGTACGCCGCCCCCGCCTAATACGGTTAATTTCATACATCACTCCCAATTAATTTTCTGCTAGCCAGCTATCAACCCGGGAACGGACTTGCCCGACTTTGACGCCATAAATAACCTGAACTTCATTACGATTGCGTACTACGCCATTTGCGCCAGTGCTTTTTAATATTTCATCATCAACTAATGTCATATTATGGACAACCACCCGCAGGCGCGTGAAACAGTTATCAACGGAGATAATATTGGCTTTACCACCTAAGCCATTAATAATTTCATCCGTCATCGACTGCGGGCCGCTGACTTTTCTACGGTAGTCCGCCTTACTGTATAATTTAACGTTATCGTCATCCTCGCGGCCCGGCGTTTTCAGATTTAACTTCACGACCAGCGTGCGGAATATCGCGTAATAAACGATAAATTGGCCAATACCGATCAGCACGTACCCCGGCCAGCGGGTTAACGACACCGGCAGCGGCAGGTTGTAGATCAGAAATTCAATCAGGCCGGAGGCGCCCCACGGCCGCACGGTGAAGATGTCGCAAATTGCCTGCGAAGCGGCGGTTAACGTCGCATGGATCACCCACAGCAGCGGCGAGACAAATAAGAATGTGAATTCAATGGGTTCGGTGATACCGGTCAGCATCGAGGTGATAATCGCCGGCAGCAGAATCGCCTTTGCCATCGCTTTTTTCTCCGGCTTCGCGGTGTGATAAAACGCCAGCGATGCGCCCGCCAGGCCAAAGATGGTGGTCATCCCCTGTTGCGAGAAACGTAATGCATCGTTCATCACCGGCGTCAGATCGGGATGGCGCATATAGGCGAGGAAAATCGCCTGGGTGCCGGAGACGACCTGGCCATCGACATTTAGCGTGCCGCCGATTTGTGTAAGCTGGAAAGGCGACCACACGAAATGGTGCAAGCCGGTGGGAATAAGGAATTTTTCAAAGAAGCCGTAGACAAACACTCCCGCAACGCCGGCATTCTTCATAAACCCGGTCAGGGCGCTAATGCCGTGGGTCATAAAAGGCCAAATCCAGGTAAAAGCAATGGCGTAGCAGATAATGACTGGCGTCATGGCGACCAGCGTCAGCTTCGCCCCGCCGTACATCGATAGCGCGCCGGGCAGCTCAATATTGGAGACTTTATTATGTACCCAGGCAATGGTGCAGCCAAGAATGATTCCGAGGAATACCCCCATATCGACGACCACAAAGCCTAATAGCTGCGTTTGCCCGGTACCGTAATATTCGCCGTTAATTTTTTCCGCCACCGCATGAGTATGTTCCAGCCATGAATGGTTGGCGCCGAGAAACATGATAAAACACATCACCGAGACAAGTGCGACCTCCGTTTTTTTATCTTTTGCCAGGCCGTAACTTATTCCCACGCAAAACAATAATCCGAGGTTACCGAATAATGGCCAGAAGGTATCGCCAAGCAGTTGCCCTAATTGATGAAGGAAACTGGTTTCAGCAATAAGAGTCGGGTTAGTTAAGACGGAACTGAGAGCCAGAATTAATCCAATGACCGGCAAGAACAATACTGCGCCGATCATGGCCCTGGAGAATTTTTGCATATTCTCCAGAATACGTTGACGTATTACAGACATGGTTGTTCCTTTTATTTTTGTAGGTACAGGGGATCATTATTTTTATCAACTTCCAGTATTTTGGTTATAGCAATTCTGATATTTGAAAGGAACCTGTTGCGGGAAATAGGCACAGATAGCCGCTAATTGCATACAGGTTTCAGGGAGGGAGATTAGCCCTCTTCCGCCGGGAAGAGGGCAAGAGGAAAATGGCTACGGCGTTACGGGAACCGACGCGGCAGGCGCGTTGCTAACCTCGCCGTTGCGCATCACCTGCGCCGCCTGCTGCTTGTCCATATTGGTGGCGCTGAGCTGGCCGTTGACGCTCGGTTTCAGCGGCGCATTGGCCTGCACGCTACCGTTCGCGGTTAGCTGGAAGTTGCCGTCGCCGCTAATCGGCAGCGCAGGCCAGCCCCAGGCCTGCAGAATATTCAGCGGCACGCCGCGGCCGTTCAAGCTCAGATTGACCTGGCGTTGCGGCAATTGTGACACCGCGGCGGTCGCCTGCAGAATGCCGCGCTCGGTAAAAGCGCTCAGCTCGCTGATGTTGACCGTAGAAGCGTTCGCGTTCAGCTTCAGCGACGGACGGCGCACGTCGATGCGGTTGAAGGTCGCGGCGGCGGCATTGAGGGTGGCGCTGCCATTCCACACGCCCCACTGACCATCTTTCACCAGCTGTAATTCGCCGCCGTAACCGTCCAGCGCGGTGATCTGCCACGGGAAGGCTGGGTCGATATCGATAATCAGATTTCGGCTGGCGCTGAATTTCTTCAGCGTCAGGCTTTGCAGCCAGCCCGGCATCGGCTCCATCCACAGCTGTTTCCAGTTGGACGGTAGCGTATATTCCAGCCCGGCGAAGACGGCATCGTCGAGCACCAGTGCATTACCGGCGCGCAGCCAGTTGCCGGAGGTACGCACCATGCCGCCCTCCCAGCGGGAGCTGAACTGGCGTAGCGCAATGCCCTGCGGCGAGAATTCGGCATTAACGATGGGATCGAGGAAATTCAGCGAACCGTAGATAAACTCGCTGGCGTTCATCGATAGCGTCCCGTCGTCGCTCTGCCAGCCGTTATGGCTCAAGGTCAGATTGCGCAAGTTGAGGTCGAGGTCGGTCACCGCCCAGCCTGGCCCCTGCAAACGAGCATCGGTCACATCCAGCCGGCCAATCTGCAGCGACGGCACCGAGGTGAGCGGCGCAAGGAACTCATTCAGCGGTTTGGCGCTCTGCAGACGAATTTCATTCAGGCGCAGGTTATCAACCAGCCAGCTACCGTCGGCACGGCGTTTGGCGTTGCCGGTCAGCGTGCCGCGCGCGATATCGGCGCCAAGGGTGTTCAGGGTCACCTCGCCATTATCCATTGCCCCCTGGATCAGGACGTTGCTGGCTTCGACGCCGTTAATATTCATCGAGCCCGCGCTCATCTGAATTTGCGCTTTTCTGCCCAGCACGTCGCCCGCTTCCGGCTGCCATGGCATCACGCCGCCGGTCACCCGCTGCGCGCTCAGGTTCCACTCGCTGTCCGGGCTGTTAAAGGCCATATCGCGTAGCTGCAGGCGGTCGGCGGCAAACGGCATCGAGGCGGAAGCCGGAGAAAGATTCAGCGTGCCGTCGCTGAGGACGATTTCATCAGCGTGCAGCGGGTCGCTGAACTGGCGGGTGCTAAAACCGATATCCACCGTTTTGGCGACCAGCGTCGGCGGCTTGCCGTCGCGGCCAAAGGTGACATTTTGCAACTGCAGATGTAGTGGGGAAGAGAAGTCATGCGCCATCTTATCGAAGGCGATTTTCCAGCCGGTGCTTTCGCTTAACCAACTGCTCGCCTGGCGCGCCCCCCAGCGGGTTTGCAGCGCAAAGTAAGCGGCGACGATAACGACCAGCAGGGCGATCAGCAGCCAGAGAATCAGCTTTCCAAGAAATTTCATGATCTTCCATCCTGATAAGTACACATCACCGTGTTATGCACGATTTATGCGCAATCCTCAAGGCGGGAATAGTGAAATGAGATGAAGGGAGGTGAAGAGATGTTACAGCCGGCGCGCTCCCTGGTCGCCGTGGCGATACCGGGGAGCGCAACTTCAATGCGTTAGTTCTTCTCAGGCGGGAAGATTAAATTCAGAACAATCGCCGTGATACCGCCAGCGGCAATACCGGAAGAGAGCAGGTTTTTCAGCCAGTCCGGTGCGAACTGCAGGATCAGAGGCTGCTGCGATACGCCGAGACCCACCGCCAGAGAGAGGGCGATAATCAGGATAGCGCGGCGATTCAGCGGCTCGCGGGAGACGATGCGCACGCCGGATGCGGCAATGGTACCGAACATCACCAGCGTCGCGCCGCCAAGTACCGGCTCAGGAATATGCTGCACAAAGCCGCTTACCGCCGGGAACAGGCCGAGCACAATCAGCATCAGCGCCACCACAAAGCCCACATAGCGGCTGGCGACGCCGGTCAGTTGGATCACGCCGTTGTTCTGGCCGAAGCAGGAGTTCGGGAAGGTATTGAAAACGGCGGAAACAAATGAGTTCAGGCCGTTCGCCAGTACGCCGCCTTTCAGGCGTTTCATATACAGCGGGCCGGAGACCGGTTGTTCAGAAACGTCGGAGGTGGCGGTGATATCGCCGATCGTTTCCAGCGAGGTGATCATAAAGACCAGCATCAGCGGCAGCAGCAGGCTCCAGTCGATGCCCAGGCCGTAATAGAGCGGCGTAGGGATAGTGATCAGGCTGCTGTTGGTAGGCGCGGTGTTAGCCGGCAGCATATCGAGGAACCACGCCGCCAGATAACCGGCAGCCATCGCGATCACCAGCGAGGCGATGCGCAGGTACGGGTTGCGCTGGCGGTTGAGGATAATAATCAGCGCCAGCACGATGCCCGCCAGCAGCAGGTTTTTCGGCGCGCCGAAGGTGTGGTCGGCCATCGCCGCATAGCCGCCGCCGATGGAAGTCAGGCCAACCTGAATCAGCGACAGGCCGATAATCATCACCACCACGCCGGAGACCAGCGGCGTAATAATGCGGCGCGCCAGATGCAGAACCCGCGAGAGGACCATTTCGGTGCAGCTCGCCAGCATCAGGGTGCCGAACAGCGCGGCCATCATCGTCGGCACGTCGGCGCCGCCGGTTTTCAGCGCGGTGCCGCCCATAATCAACGGGGCGACGAAGTTGAAGCTGGTGCCCTGGATGGAGAGCAGGCCGGAGCCAACTGGTCCCCAGGCTTTAATCTGGATAATGGATGCCACGCCGGAGGCGAACAGCGACATGCTGATGATGTGTTGCGTATCTTCGGCCGGGAGGCCGAGCGCCTGACAGATAAGCAGCGCCGGGGTGATGACCGCGACAAACATCGCCAGCAGGTGCTGGAATGCGGCAAACAGCGTTTGCGGAAGCGGCGGACGGTCTTCGAGGCGATAGATTAATTCGCTGGCTGGTTTATGCGCAACCGGTTGCGCATTTTCTGACTCTGCGGTCGTAACGGACATCACAAACAATCCCAAGGTGGCAAAGCGGGAATTTTATCGGACTGTAGACCAAAAGCAAACGTTTGCTACGATTTGGCGCAAAAAATATCCTCACTGAATAGATGTAACAAATTAATTAACATTTTGTATGCTTGATCGCATCAACGCTAATACAAAATATCTTTTTCTGTCATTTTTTGCGCACTTCTGCTTAAAATCGCTCTCCGACTCCTCAAGATGAGAAGTAATCGACACCGGGAATACCGTCGCGTGTGAATGAATCATGCGCCCATAAGGAGCTCTTTTTTATGTTGCATCTCGATACCTTATCGACGCTCGTTGCCGCAACCATGGTGTTGCTTTTAGGGCGAAAGCTCGTTCAGAACGTCCCATTCCTCAAAAAATATACCATTCCTGAACCCGTCGCCGGCGGCCTGCTGGTGGCGCTGGCGCTGCTGGTTTTGAAAAAAAGCATGGATATCGAAATTGATTTCGATATGAGCCTGAAGGACCCGCTGATGCTGGCGTTCTTCGCCACTATCGGCCTTAACGCTAACCTTGCCAGCCTGCGGGCGGGCGGCAAAGTGCTTGGCACTTTCCTGATTGTGGTGGTGGGCCTGCTGCTGCTGCAGAACGCTCTCGGTATCGGCATGGCGAAGCTGCTGGGGCTGGATCCGCTGATGGGTCTGCTGGCCGGTTCTATCACGCTTTCCGGCGGTCACGGCACCGGGGCGGCGTGGAGTAAATTGTTCGTTGAGCGTTACGGATTTGCCAACGCCACCGAGGTCGCCATGGCTTGCGCAACCTTCGGCCTGGTGCTCGGCGGCCTGATCGGCGGGCCGGTGGCGCGTTATCTGGTGAAGCACTCTTCCTCGCCGGACGGTACGCCGGACGACCAGCTGGCGCCGACGGCGTTTGAGAAGCCGGATATGGGCCGTATGATCACCTCGCTGGTGCTGATTGAAAGTATTGCGTTAATCGCTATCTGCCTGACCGTAGGGAAGGTGGTTGCGCAACTGCTGGCGGGTACCGTGTTTGAATTACCGACCTTCGTCTGCGTGCTGTTTATCGGCGTGATCCTCAGCAACGGCCTGGCGCTGGCTGGGCTGTATCGCGTGTTTGACCGTGCGGTATCGGTACTGGGCAACGTCAGTCTGTCGCTGTTCCTCGCGATGGCGCTGATGAGCCTCAAGCTGTGGGAACTGGCGTCGCTGGCGCTACCGATGATTATTATTCTGGCGGTACAGGCGGTGGCGATGGCGCTGTATGCGGTGTTTGTGACTTACCGGATGATGGGCAAGAACTATGATGCCGCCGTGCTGGCAGCCGGTCATTGCGGGTTCGGGCTTGGCGCGACGCCGACGGCGATTGCCAATATGCAGGCGATTACCGACCGTTTTGGCCCGTCGCATATGGCTTTCCTGGTGGTGCCGATGGTGGGGGCGTTCTTTATCGACATCGTCAACGCGCTGGTGATTAAGCTGTACCTGTTGTTGCCGATATTTGGCTGATAAAAAACCCGGAGGCGGTGCTGCGCACCTGTCCGGGCTACAAGATCGTGCTGTTTGGGGTTTTGTAGCCCGGCTAAGGCGTTTACGCCGCAAGCCGGGAATACCTCCACAATCTTACGCTTCGTCGTGCTCTTCCCACGCTAACGCGCGTTTCACCGCTTTCTTCCAGCCGCTGTAGCGGAAATTACGCTCGGTGGTTTCAATACCCGGGCGGAACTCACGTTCAATCACCGCTTTCTCCTGCAGCTCGTCGAGATTTTGCCAGAAGCCGACCGCCAGACCTGCCAGATAGGCGGCGCCCAGCGCCGTGACTTCACGCACTTCCGGGCGTTCCACGCGGGTGCCGAGAATATCGGACTGGAACTGCATCAGGAAGTTGTTGGCGACCGCGCCGCCGTCCACGCGCAGGGCGTGCAGACGAATACCGGAGTCGGCCTGCATCGCTTCCAGAACGTCACGCGTCTGATAGGCGATAGATTCCAGCGTGGCGCGGATAATATGGTTGGCGTTCACCCCGCGGGTCAGGCCGAAAATCGCGCCGCGCGCATACGGATCCCAGTACGGCGCGCCAAGACCGGTAAAGGCCGGCACCACATACACGCCGTTGGTGTCTTTCACCTTAGTGGCGAAGTATTCAGAATCGAAAGCATCGTTGATGAGTTTCATTTCATCGCGCAGCCACTGAATCGACGCCCCGGCCATAAACACCGCGCCTTCCAGCGCGTAGTTCACTTCGCCGGTCGGGCCGCAGGCGATGGTGGTCAGCAGGCCGTGGGTTGAGGTCACCGCCTTTTCACCGGTGTTCATTAACATGAAGCAGCCGGTACCGTAGGTATTTTTCGCCATCCCTTCTTTCACACACAGCTGGCCAAACAGCGCCGCCTGCTGGTCGCCGGCGATGCCGGAGATAGGAATACGGGTGCCGCCTTTACCGCCGATGTTGGTCTGGCCGTACACTTCAGAAGACTTACGTACTTCCGGTAGCATGGCGCGCGGGATATCCAGCGCGTCGAGCATTTTGTCGTCCCAGTCCAGTTCATGGATGTTGAACAACATGGTACGCGAGGCGTTAGTGTAGTCGGTGACGTGCACGCGCCCCTGAGTCATTTTCCAGATAAGCCAGGTATCAACGGTACCGAACAGTAGTTCGCCGCGCTTCGCGCGCTCGCGGGCGCCTTCGACATGGTCAAGGATCCACTTCACTTTGGTGCCGGAGAAGTACGGGTCCACCACCAGGCCGGTGGCTTTGCGGATGTACTCTTCCATGCCGTCGCGCTTGAGTTGCTCGCAGATATCCGCGGTGCGGCGGCATTGCCAGACGATGGCGTTGTAAATAGGCTTACCGGTCTCACGCTCCCATACGATGGCGGTTTCACGCTGGTTGGTGATGCCGATGGCGGCGATTTCGTCGGAGTTGATATCCGCTTTCGCCAACACTTCGACCAGCGTAGAGCTCTGCGAGGCCCAAATCTCCATCGGGTCGTGCTCAACCCAGCCTGGCCTCGGATAAATTTGTTCGAATTCACGCTGTGACACGCTGACGATATTGGCGTCGTGATCCATCACGACGGCGCGGGAGCTGGTAGTGCCCTGGTCGAGCGCAACGATATATTTTTTCTCGGTCATAATTGGTGTCCCGTAGTCAGATTACAGCGAAGCTTTTTGTTGCGACGCGGAAGAAGCGGATTCTTTTTCTTCCTCGACGCAGGTGTCGCAAGGCAGATGGCGGCCAATGAATTTGCGGTAGCTGAATGCGCCCAGCGCCGCGCCGACCACCGGTGCGCACAGCGGCACCAGGAAATAAGGAATATCTTTGCCGCCGGTGAAGGCGACGTTACCCCAGCCTGCCAGCCAGGCGAAGGCTTTCGGTCCGATATCACGCGCCGGGTTCATCGCGAAGCCGGTCAGCGGACCCATAGAAGCACCGATAACGGCAATCAGCAGACCAATCAGCAGCGGCGCCAGCGGGCCGCGCGGCACGCCGTTGCCGTCGTCGGTCAGCGCTAAAATCACGCCCATCAGGATAGCGGTAATCACCATTTCTACCGCGAAGGCCTGCACAAAATTGATATGCGGGTTAGGGTAGGTCGAGAAGATACCGGCGAGCTCAAGGCTTTCCACGCTGCCGCGTACCATGTTGTGGGTGTGTTCGAAATCGAAGAAAAGATTGTAATAAAGCCCGTAAACTAATGCCGCAGCGCAAAAGGCGCCGGCGAATTGCGAAATAATAAAAGGAACAACTTTGCGCCCATCAAAGCAGGCGAATAACCATAAGGCGATGGTGACTGCCGGATTAAGGTGCGCGCCGGATACGCCCGCGGTCAGGTAGATAGCCATAGCCACCCCCAGACCCCAGATGATGCTGATTTCCCACTGACCGAAGCTGGCTCCTGCGACTTTGAGCGCAGCTACGCACCCAACGCCGAAAAAGATCAACAACCCGGTACCGAGAAACTCTGCGATGCACTGGCCTTTTAATGTTGATGTCTGGCTCATAATCGGATCCTGAAGCGAAGTGATTATTGTAAGTATATTGGTCGCGGACGACCACGGTGCCTTGTAGGCATAGTGTTAATTTATCGTTAACGAGCATAAACGAGAAATATCGAAATTTAAATTTGTGTCCCTCGTCAAGAAAATGAGCGTTTTCGCGCCATAAACGCGTGTTGCGGCACATTTACCCACCTTTTTCTGCGTATTTTGTTATCTCATTGATTAACAATCGCCAGAGAAGTTCGGGGCAATTGCCGCGAACGCACCAGGTAAAGACTGAAAAGTGTTGCAAACCGCAATCTGCGCGGGTTGTCGCTGGACAGGTGAGGCGGGGATTCATACAATCGACGACAACACCGCTATTGTGCGCTAATTCGTTAAGGCGGGACCGCGTATACGAAACACGAGTTTCTATCAACGCCTTGCAAGATCAGGAGAGGTATGACGATGTCATTAGAAGTGTTTGAGAAATTAGAATCTAAAGTTCAGCAGGCGATTGATACCATCACTCTGTTGCAGATGGAAATCGAAGAGCTGAAAGAAAAGAACACCACGCTGGCGCAGGAAGTGCAGAGCGCGCAGCACGGCCGCGAGGAGCTGGAGCGTGAAAATAGCCAGCTGAGAGAACAACAGCAAGGCTGGCAGGATCGTCTGCAGGCGCTGCTGGGCCGCATGGAAGAAGTCTAATCGCTTCCCGCCCCTTCCCGCCCGGGAAGGGGTTTTCTCTATCCCCCGCTTTATATCTCCAGGTTATAGCCAATCTTTTTTTATTCTTTAATCATTGATTCGCTTTCTGGCACGCTTAGTTCATCACAACACGACATAAAGAGAGCGGTGCGATGAATAAGTGGGGCGTAGGGTTAACTCTGTTGCTGGCATCCGCCAGCGTGCTGGCAAAAGATTATCAGCTGTTAAACGTATCGTACGATCCGACGCGCGAGCTGTACGAACAGTACAATAAAGCGTTTAGCGCGCACTGGAAGCAGGAAACCGGCGATAACGTGGTGATTCGTCAGTCGCACGGCGGCTCCGGCAAACAGGCGACGTCGGTTATCAACGGGATTGAAGCGGATGTCGTCACCCTGGCGCTGGCCTACGACGTAGACGCCATTGCTGAACGTGGTCGTATCGATAAAAACTGGCTGAAGCGCCTGCCGGATAACTCCGCGCCGTATACCTCAACCATCGTGTTCCTCGTCCGTAAGGGCAACCCAAAACAGATCCATGACTGGAACGACCTGATTAAACCCGGCGTATCGGTCATCACCCCGAACCCGAAAAGCTCCGGCGGCGCCCGCTGGAACTATCTGGCGGCATGGGGCTATGCCCTGCATCAGAATCACGGCGATCAGGCGAAAGCGCAGGAGTTCGTGAAAGCGCTGTATAAAAACGTTGAAGTGCTGGATTCCGGCGCGCGCGGTTCCACCAACACCTTCGTAGAACGCGGGATCGGCGACGTGCTGATTGCCTGGGAGAACGAAGCGCTGCTGGCGACGAAAGAGCTGGGCAAGGACAAGTTTGAAATCGTGACGCCGAGCGAGTCCATTCTGGCCGAGCCGACGGTTTCCGTCGTCGATAAAGTGGTGGATAAGAAAGGCACTCGCCAGGTGGCTGAAGCGTACCTGAAGTATCTCTACTCGCCGGAAGGCCAGGAGATTGCGGCGAAGAACTTCTATCGTCCGCGCGATCCTGATGTGGCGAAGAAATATGCCAACGAGTTCCCGAAATTGAAGCTGTTTACCATTGATCAGGAGTTCGGCGGCTGGACGAAAGCGCAGAAGGAGCACTTCTCCAACGGCGGTACCTTCGACCAGATTAGCCAGCGTTAATCCTCTTGTCCCTGCTGGCGCTACGCTTAGCAGGGCTACAGTTCTGCGCCGTCCGGTAGCCCGGGTAAGGCGACAGCTGCTACCCGGGAGTCCCTGCTTGCGCTACGCTTAGCAGGGCTACAGTTCTGCGCCGTCCGGTAGCCCGGGTAAGGCG
>NZ_JBEAIQ010000026.1:0-153199 GCF_040064335.1 Klebsiella sp. CN_Kp088
CCTGCACGACCCACCAATGTAAAAAGGCGCCCTAAAGGCGCCTTTTTGCTATGCGCAGAACGCCAGATAGCGGAACGGCCTGCAACGACTGCCAACAATGAAGAACAGGCTATCAATACGCTTCTGACGGAGTTTTTTCACTTTCTACTCCAGGTTCGATAATCGCCACGACAGTACAGGGTGGCGGCGGCATGATTCCATTATTAATCGCTATCAGATTGCCATCCTCTCTTTGCGCAAACAGCGGTGTTGCACCAGGGTTGGTGCTGAGATACTCCGGCCAGCCAAAATTGTTATTCAGGCGAGTGACTTTCATGACTGCGCCTTTCGCTATCAGGCTACTAAGCCGTGCCCAGGTCATATCAGTATCGAAAAGCTGTTCGTGACGCGTTTCTTTCTCACTACGTCCTTTAGTCACAGGCCCCGTACGGATTGAGAAGACGCGATTATTACCAAATATATGCTGAAAATGCAGGGTGGTCAGCGCATTCTGGTGACGATTTGGCGACAAGGCGATCACCTGACGAATCTCACTCAGATTCAGGTAGTTTTCCGCATGTTCAGACCAGACATTGCCATAATATGTTGGTAACCCTTCCATTCTTGCCAGCCGGTAGTATTCCCAGCTGTTATCGCTCAGCTGAACCGGAATATCGAGTTTTCTGAGCGCCTGGGCCAGGGTTCTGGCGACCGTATTCGCCCCGACAATCAGCACTCCTCGAGGCCTACGTTGCTGCACGCCAAGCCAGCGCGCCAATTGACTGCTGGTAAGGCTTTGCAAAACTACCGTACCTATAATGATTGCGAAAACGACGGTTACCAGCTGATCCGCGTTCTCATAGCCTTTTTTTTGCAGCGTCAAAGCAAACAGGGAACTGACAGCGGCAGCAACGATTCCGCGCGGGGCGATCCAACATAACATCAGCCTGTCACGCCAATGCAAGCTGGAACGCCATGTCGAAACAAGAATGCATAGTGGACGGGCCACAAACTGGACGATAAGCATCAATATCAGCAGCGGCCAGCCCATCGCCCAGAGTGCATGGATATCAAGACGGGCCGCCAGGATGATAAATAGCGCTGAAAGTAAGATGGCGGATAGCTCTTCTTTAAATTCAACGATATCCGAGGTCTCAACCTCTCGCATATTAGCCAGCCAGATCCCCAGGACCGTTACCGCAAGCAGACCAGATTCATCCGCCAGCGTATTGGACACGCCAAACGTCAATAGAACGAAGGATAAAACAGCGAAGTTTTGCAGATAACCCGGGATCCAACCACGCCTGAGCGCATTCCCTAAGAAAACGCCAAACACCGCCCCGCTCACCAGCCCTATAACTACCGTTTTTGTAAGCATGATCAGCAAATGAAGCCATGTGCCCGTTTGCTCCTGCAAAGTAATAAACTCAAATACTAATAGGGTAAAAATCGCTCCCACCGGATCAATGACGATCCCTTCCCAGCGCAGTACCTGATTAATAGAGGCTGTTGGACGAACCACTCGCATGAGTGGAGAAATCACTGTCGGCCCTGTAACCACCGTGACCGCCCCGATCAGTGCAGAAATCTGCGGCGTGAGTCCTAAAATTCCCCAGCAGGTTAGTGAGATAACGGCGAAAGTGATCAACATTCCAATTGTGACTAAATTGCGCACAATGCCACCCAAGCCACGAATCTCGTCAAAACGTAGCGTTAGGGCCCCTTCAAACAGAATGATGGCCACCGACAGCGATACCAGTGGGAAAAGTAGAGAACCAAATAATATATCCGGTTGCAATAAATGCACCCCGGGGCCAAGTAGTACGCCGATGAGCAGCAGCGGCAGGATAGAAGGTATGCGTAATCGCCACGCCAACCACTGAGCAAGCAGTGAGGCAATGGAAATAATTACGAGCATAAAAGGGACTGATAATTCCATTTTTACCATTCTCAAATAGCGTGTGGAAAATTCAACAGCTCGGCCGCCCGACAATGACACGCTCCGCTCTATTCTCTGTATAGTGTAAACAAGTTGATCGAACGTAGTGTATTTAAACAATGATTCAAATTGGGGCTGTTGATTTCTGAACCGACTAAAGCAGGATTTTCACCAGGCATGAGAAAAGGAAATATCTACGATTGTGCAGTATAAAAAGTAGCGTTCCCCACCAGCGTTAAGAATGACGCTTAGCGCTGATAAAGCGGGTCCTCGACCCTGGCTGATGTCAGGTTTGCCCCCTCTTCACGCACGATCTCCCATAGCGCCTGCGCCGCGGTCGACAGCGAGCGATTTTTACGCTGCGCCAGCATCAATTGGCGCTCCACAACCGGAGTTAATCTTTTTACCTGCAAACGGCTGCCCTGCGGCAAGGGTAAAGCCAGCGCCGGCAGTACGCTAATGCCAATCCCCGATTCCACCATCGGGAACAGCGTCGCCGGATGACCAATTTCCTGCACAATATCGGCTTTGATGGCAAAACGCGCCAGCGCGGCATCAATCAGCGGTCGGCTGCCGGAAGCATAGTCCTGCAATACCAGCCTCTCCCCTTGCAACTCCTGCCAGTTGACCGATAACTGCCGGGAAAAACGGTGATCCTCACGACATAACAACAGAAAAGGTTCCGCCAACACGGACTCGCACTGCAAGTCTGCCGCCGTCCCCGGATCGATAACGATACCAAAATCAACCTCGCCCTGACGGATACTTTCCAGCACCCACTGCTGCGGCCTGTCATGCAGTACGAAATCAATATCCGGATAGCGGCGATTGCTATGAGCGATGCATTGCGGGATCAGATGCGCCGAGATGGTCTGGCTGGCGGCGACGCGCACGGTTCCCGTCAACTGCTGCCCTACCCGCCCCGCTTCACGCAGGGTCACATGGAGTTCATCAAGCAAACGCTCAAGCTTGCCCGCCAACTGATGGCCTGCTTCGGTGAGCACCACTTCACGCGTCGTTCTGTCGAGCAAACGTACGCCGGTCTGGTGCTCCAGCTCCTTAACGCTATGGCTCACTGCCGACTGGCTAAGACCAATAATTTCCCCGGCACGGCTAAAACTGCGCGCCCTGGCGACGGTGACAAAGACCTTTAACTGACGTAACGAGTAATTCATCTGTTTTATTCATGAATAGATGCAATAAATCAATTTTATTTCTCAAAACAAAGAAAGCACAATAGCGGCATCGAATTTCAGGAGCGTTTATGAAACTTTTCCGCATTCTTGATCCATTTACACTGACATTGATTACCGTGGTTCTGCTGGCCTCGTTCTTTCCGGCGCGCGGCGAATTCGTCCCTTTCGTCGAGCATCTCACCACCGCCGCCATCGCGCTGTTATTCTTTATGCACGGCGCCAAGCTGTCGCGTGAAGCAATTATCGCCGGTGGCAGCCACTGGCGTTTACACCTGTGGGTGATGTGCAGCACCTTTATTGTTTTTCCGGTTCTGGGGGTTCTGTTTGCGTGGTGGGCGCCGATTAAGGTCGACCCGATGCTCTATAGCGGTTTTATTTACCTTTGTATCTTACCGGCGACCGTACAGTCAGCTATTGCTTTTACTTCGCTCGCCGGCGGTAACGTCGCCGCGGCGGTCTGTTCCGCTTCAGCGTCAAGTCTGCTCGGTATTTTTGTCTCGCCATTGCTGGTAGGGCTGCTAATGCATTTGCATGGCGCTGGCGGCGATCTGGAACAGGTCGGTAAAATTATGCTGCAGCTGCTGCTGCCGTTTGTTCTTGGACACTTGTCGCGCCCGTGGATCGGTAGCTGGGTGGCGAAACATAAAAAATGGATTGGCAAAACCGACCAGACCTCGATCTTGCTGGTGGTCTACTCAGCCTTCAGCGAAGCCGTCGTCAATGGAATCTGGCATAAAGTGGGCGTAGGCTCGCTGTTGTTTATCGTCGTTGTCAGTCTGGTGCTGTTGGCTATTGTCATCGCGATCAACGTTTTTGTCGCCCGCCGCTGCGGCTTTAGCAAGCCGGATGAAATTACCATCGTCTTCTGCGGCTCGAAAAAGAGCCTGGCGAACGGGATACCGATGGCGAATATCCTGTTCCCGGCATCGATTCTGGGGATAATGGTGCTGCCGCTAATGATCTTCCATCAGATCCAACTGATGGTCTGCGCCGTACTGGCTCGTCGCTATAAAGCGCAGACAGACGCCCAACAGGCGCAGGAGAAATCCCGCGCTACGGCAGGTTAACGCGGTTGTTTAAGGGGCTGCACCAGTTGCGTCAGCCCCTCGGTCTTGATTAATAAGGTCAACGCCATCAGCTCGCCGAGATGCCCGGCAGGGAATTGATCCTTACGGGCAAACCACAGCAAATACTCTTCCGGGACGTCGATCAAACGGCGCCCCTTATATTTGCCAAATGGCATCTCGGTATTAGCAATCTCGATGAGCTGCGCTTTATCCACGTTATTCCCCCAGCAGGCGCATCATTTCGGCTTCGTCGATAACCTCAATGCCTAACTCCTGCGCCTTCGCAAGCTTAGAGCCCGCCGCTTCGCCGGCAATCACCAGATCGGTTTTCTTCGACACGCTGCCGGCGACTTTCGCCCCCAGCGCGACCAGCCGCGCTTTGGCATCATCGCGCGACAGCTGGCTCAGGCTACCGGTTAATACCACGGTTTTACCAGCAAACGGACTGTCAATTTCTTCCGCCTTCACCACCACCGGCGCCGGCCAGCGAACGCCTTCAGCGCGCAGTTGCGCGATGACCTCGCGGTTGCTCTCTTCGGCGAAGAAGTTAAAAGTATGTGTGGCGACGACAATCCCGACGTCAGGCACCTTCTGCAGCTCCTCAATCGAAGCCTGTTCCAGCGCTTCAATAGTGCCAAAATGCGCTGCCAGTCCCGCTGCTGTCGCCTCACCGACTTCGCGAATACCTAACGCATACAGGAAGCGGGCGAAAGTCGTCTCTTTCGCTTTCTCCAGCGCGTTGACCACATTTTGCGCCGATTTCGGTCCCATGCGATCCAGCCCGGTAAGCTTACCGGCGCTGAGGCGGAACAGATCGGCTGGCGTATGGACGTACTCTTTCTCAACCAGCTGATCGATGATTTTATCGCCCATACCGTCGACATCCAGCGCCCGTCGGGAGACAAAGTGCTTCAGCGCTTCTTTACGCTGTGCGCCGCAGATAAGCCCGCCGGTACAGCGCGCCACCGCTTCCCCTTCCACCCGTTCAACATCGGAATGACATACCGGACAATGTGTAGGGAAGATGATTTCACGCGTATGTTCCGGGCGTTCAGAAAGCACCACGTTGACGACCTGCGGGATCACATCCCCCGCGCGGCGAATGACCACTTTGTCGCCAATACGCAGACCTAAACGTTCGATTTCGTCGGCGTTATGCAGCGTGGCGTTACTGACCAGCACCCCGGCCACGTGCACCGGTTCAAGGCGCGCTACCGGCGTAATCGCTCCGGTACGGCCAACCTGGAATTCCACATCGTTGACAAAAGTCATCTGCTCCTGGGCCGGGAATTTAAAGGCCACCGCCCAGCGCGGAGCGCGGGCGACGAAACCAAGCTGTTCCTGCAGCGCCAGCGAATCGACTTTAATCACCACGCCGTCAATATCAAAACCTAGATGCGGACGGTCTTCTTCAACCTGGCGATAGTAAGTAAGCACTTCCTCTGGAGAATGACACAGCTTCACGCGGTCGCTCACCGGCAATCCCCACTGCTTAAACTGCTGCAAACGCCCAGAGTGGCTGGCCGGTAGTTCGCCGCCTTCCAGCACGCCAACGCCGTAGCAGAAGAAAGTAAGCGGTCGCTTCGCGGTAATACGCGGATCCAACTGGCGCAACGAACCCGCGGCGGCATTGCGCGGGTTAGCAAATACTTTACCGCCGGTGCGGCGCGCTTCTTCATTGATTTTTTCAAATCCGGCCTGCGGCAGGAACACTTCTCCGCGCACTTCCAGCCGCGCCGGGATATTGTCGCCGCGTAGCTTCAGCGGAATAGCGCGAATGGTTCGCACGTTGGAGGTAATATCCTCGCCGGTGGTGCCATCGCCACGGGTCGCCGCCTGCATCAGCACGCCGTTTTCATAGAGGATGCTGACCGCCAGGCCATCGAGCTTGAGCTCGCAGCACCAGGTCAGATCCGCCGTATCGCTTAAACGGTCCTGCACGCGTTTGTTAAAGGCGAGGAAACTCTCTTCATCAAAGACGTTATCCAGCGATAGCATGGGCACTTCATGGCGAATCTGGCTGAAAGAGGCCAACGGCGCCGCGCCAACGCGTTGGGTCGGCGAGTCAGGGGTAATCAGCTCAGGATGTTGCGCTTCGAGTTCGCGCAGTTCGCGCATCAGCCGGTCATATTCCGCATCGGGAATCTCCGGGGTGTCCATAACATGATACAGATATTCATGATGGCGAAGGGTGGTTCGCAGTTCAGTCAGTTTTTGTTCGATTGGTTCCATATCGCACCATCAATGATAAAAAACCCCCGACGGGCGGGGGTTCAGATTAAGCAGACGACACGCTAGCGCGTAGATCAGGCGTTAGCCTCTTTTACTTCGCGAATACGATCCTGGTACTCACGCAGTTTCTGCGGCGTCATCATCCGACGCTGGTCGTCAAGCACCACGCCGCCAACTTCATCGGCGATGTACTGCGCCGATTGCAGCATCAGTTTAAAGTTTTGCAGCTCGTCGCCAAACGACGGCACCTGCATAAAGATAGTCACGCCTGGCGTGGTCATATCCACCATAGCATCCGGATTGAAGGTGCCAGGTTTAACCATGTTCGCCAGGCTAAACAATACCTGTCCGCTACCGTCCGGGCTTAAATGACGATGGAAAATATTCATATCGCCAAACTTAAAGCCGGCCTGCTGGATGCTGTTGATCAGCAGTTCGCCATTAAGCTGCGAACCGTGATGTGCGGCGACGTTCATCACGATGACCGTCTCTTTGCGCTCTTTCGGCTGCGGCGCGGCGGCCGGCTGCTGAGGTTCAGCGGCTGGCGCTTCAGGGGCCGGTTGCGGCTGCGGCGCGGCAGGCTGTTGAACCGGCGCAGGTTGTTGAGCAACAGGTTGTGGGACTGGCGCCGACTGTTGAGCTACAGGCTGCTGCGGAGCAGGCTGCACCGGCTGCTGATATTGCGGCGGTACCGGCTGCGGCTGATGGACTGGCTGCGCTGGATGTACCGGCTGAGCAGGGGCAACATGATGCGGCGGCTGGGCCTGCGGCTGCGGAGCAACAGGCTGCTGCGGGCGCGACGCGTGCGGCGGCGCCTGATGAACCGGCTCGTCCTGACGCACAGGCTGCTGCACCTGACGCTCATAAGGAGGCTGATACTGGTGTTGCGGCGCCTGACGAGGTGCTTCTTGCTCCCCATATGCGCCGTTCGGGGCGTGATTAACCCGGTGAACGCGAACTTCACCTACGCCTTCAACATCGTCATCAAAGTCATCGCCTTCCGATGTTTCATCGTCGCGAGACTTCATACGTTTCAGTGGGCGATCGCGGAACATCGAGGAACGCTCTTTACGGCTGGTCCAGAAACCATGTACCAGTAAAGCGATTATGGCGATCGCGCCAACAATGATTAATATCAGACGCAAATCCTGCATCATTATATTCTCTGTTGTTCTAACACCTTGCCACCACGGCAAACATTTACTCACTAAGAGTATTTGCCGATTACATCAAGTGCAAGTGCGTCTGCCCCTTTCACCCCATAAAGATGAACTAAATCGTGCTTTTTGCTGTTTTTTCGAACATTTCCTAACTGGTTATTGTCTGACAACCCGATAAAATAAGCGGGCATTCACACTGAATGTTAAAAAAGGAGCATCGCCTGACTATGGTTTCATCATCCGCAACTACCCCACGTAGCGGCGTCTACTATTTTTCACAAGGCTGGAAACTCATCAGGCTGCCAGGGATCCGACGTTTCGTGTTCCTGCCTTTATTAGTTAACGTGATTCTGATGGGCGGCGCGTTCTGGTGGCTGTTTACCCGCCTCGATAGCTGGATCCCTTCATTAATGAGCCATGTGCCTGAATGGCTTCAGTGGTTAAACTACCTGCTGTGGCCGGTGGCGGTTATCTCTATTTTGTTGGTATTTGGTTACTTCTTTTCGACCATCGCCAACTGGATTGCCGCGCCGTTTAGCGGCCTGCTGGCGGAACAGCTCGAAGCGCGACTGACCGGCGCGACGCCGCCCGACGTTGGCATATTCGGCATCATGAAAGATGTCCCGCGCATCATGAAACGCGAATGGCAAAAGTTTGCCTGGTACCTGCCGCGCGCCATCGTTCTGTTACTGCTGTACTTTATCCCCGGCATTGGCCAAACCGTCGCGCCGGTACTGTGGTTCTTGTTTAGCGCCTGGATGCTGGCCATTCAGTATTGCGACTATCCGTTCGATAACCATAAAGTGCCGTTTAAAACCATGCGCGAGGCGCTGCGTTCGCGGAAGGTCATCAACATGCAGTTTGGCGCGCTGACCAGCCTGTTCACCATGATCCCGGTTCTCAACCTGGTTATTCTGCCAGTCGCTATCTGCGGCGCGACGGCGATGTGGGTGGATTGCTATCGCGATAAGCACGCGATGTGGAAATAGTGCGCTTAGCTCTCTCTTTCGGGGCGGTTCACGCCGCCCCTTATTTCCGTCTTATTCCTTCTTGCTCATCATTATTTCCCTTCAGCATATAGATATGCTAAATCCTTACTTCCGGATATTGTTTAAGCGGGTATGCTGAAGCCGTACCCCCAAATTTCATACAGTTAAGGACGGGCCATGAGTAAGATTTTTGAAGACAACTCCCTGACAATCGGTCATACGCCGCTGGTACGACTGAACCGCATCGGTAATGGCCGAATCCTGGCCAAGGTAGAATCTCGTAACCCGAGCTTTAGCGTTAAATGCCGTATCGGCGCCAATATGATTTGGGATGCTGAAAAGCGCGGCGTACTGAAACCGGGTGTGGAACTGGTTGAACCAACCAGCGGCAACACCGGTATCGCCCTCGCCTACGTCGCCGCCGCTCGCGGCTACAAACTGACGCTGACCATGCCGGAAACCATGAGCGTGGAACGCCGCAAGCTGCTGAAAGCGCTGGGCGCTAATCTGGTGCTGACCGAAGGCGCGAAAGGCATGAAAGGCGCCATCCAGAAGGCGGAAGAGATTGTCGCCAGCGACCCGGAAAAATATCTGCTGCTGCAGCAGTTCAGTAACCCGGCTAACCCGGAAATTCACGAAAAGACCACCGGCCCGGAAATCTGGGAAGACACCGATGGCCAGGTTGACGTCTTTATCTCCGGCGTCGGTACCGGCGGTACCCTGACCGGTGTTTCTCGTTATATTAAAGGCACGAAAGGTAAAAAAGATCTGATTACCGTCGCCGTTGAGCCGACCGACTCGCCGGTTATCGCCCAGGCGCTGGCTGGTGAAGAGCTGAAACCTGGCCCGCACAAAATTCAGGGCATCGGCGCCGGCTTTATCCCGGGCAACCTCGACCTGAAACTGGTCGATAAAGTGGTCGCCATCACCAACGAAGAAGCCATCTCCACCGCTCGTCGCCTGATGGAAGAAGAAGGTATTCTGGCCGGTATCTCTTCCGGCGCTGCTGTCGCCGCGGCGTTAAAGCTGCAGGAAGATGAAGCCTTTACCAATAAGAATATTGTGGTTATCCTACCGTCTTCTGGTGAGCGTTATTTAAGCACGGCGCTGTTCGCAGATCTCTTCACCGAGAAAGAATTGCAACAGTAGTGCCAGTTTGTAAAAACCGTGTAAAAAAGCACCTTTTCGGGTGCTTTTTTGTGGCATACGTCAAAGTTTTACCCCTCCTGGCATTGATTCACCTCGTAGGGTCTGGTATTTAACCAGCACATTTATTTTGAAGCGCGAAATTATTCAGATTTGGATTTCCGCAGGCTGAATCGATTTTATGATTTGGTTCAAGTCTTCCTTTCGCGGCATAATGTTTAATGAAGTGCTAGACGTCAACGGACTTAAGGTCCTCTCAGCGGTTCCGCTGCTGACGCCTTAGCCACACACGTAACGCCGGCGCTAACAATACAGGCTAAAGTTTGGTCGTTAGGCTAGACTTTAGGTCCACAACACTAAACCTATAAGTTGGGGAAATATAATGTTCCAGCAAGAAGTTACCATTACCGCTCCGAACGGTCTGCACACCCGCCCTGCTGCTCAGTTTGTTAAAGAAGCGAAAGGCTTCACTTCTGAGATCACTGTAACCTCCAACGGCAAAAGCGCCAGCGCAAAAAGCCTGTTCAAACTGCAAACTCTGGGCCTGACTCAGGGTACCGTTGTGACCATCTCCGCTGAAGGCGAAGATGAGCAAAAAGCAGTTGAGCATCTGGTTAAACTGATGGCTGAACTCGAGTAAGTTCACGGGTTCTTTTTAATATCAGTCACAAGTAAGGTAGGGTTATGATTTCAGGCATTTTAGCATCCCCGGGTATCGCTTTCGGCAAGGCTCTCCTGCTGAAAGAAGATGAAATTGTCATCGACCGGAAGAAAATTTCTGCCGATAAGGTTGATCAGGAAGTTGAACGTTTCCTGAACGGCCGCACCAAGGCCTCCGCCCAGCTGGAGGTCATCAAAACCAAAGCTGGTGAAACTTTCGGTGAAGAAAAAGAAGCCATCTTCGAAGGGCATATTATGCTGCTGGAAGATGAGGAGCTTGAGCAGGAAATCATAGCCCTGATTAAAGATAAGCACATGACTGCCGATGCGGCAGCCAATGAAGTTATCGAAGGTCAGGCAACTGCACTGGAAGAGCTGGATGACGAATACCTGAAAGAGCGTGCCGCTGACGTACGCGATATCGGTAAACGTCTGCTGCGCAACATTCTGGGCCTGGCAATCATCGATCTGAGCGCTATCGCGGAAGAAGTCATCCTCGTTGCCGCCGATCTGACCCCGTCGGAAACCGCACAGCTGAACCTGAACAAGGTGCTGGGTTTCATCACCGACGCGGGCGGCCGTACTTCCCACACCTCTATCATGGCGCGCTCCCTTGAGCTGCCGGCAATTGTCGGTACCGGAAGCGTCACCTCCCAGGTGAAAAACGGCGACTATCTGATTCTCGATGCGGTTAACAACCAGGTTCTGGTTAACCCGAGCAACGAAAAAATTGAAGAGCTGCGTGCGCTGCAGGCGCAGGTTGCTGAAGAAAAAGCAGAACTGGCGAAACTAAAAGATCTGCCGGCCATCACCCTCGACGGTCATCAGGTTGAAGTTTGCGCTAACATCGGTACCGTTCGCGACGTAGACGGCGCTGAGCGCAACGGCGCGGAAGGCGTGGGCCTGTACCGTACCGAATTCCTGTTCATGGACCGCGATTCTCTGCCGACTGAAGAAGAACAGTTCGCAGCCTATAAAGCGGTGGCTGAAGCGTGCGGCTCACAGGCCGTTATCGTTCGCACCATGGACATCGGCGGCGATAAAGAGCTGCCGTACATGAACTTCCCGAAAGAAGAGAACCCGTTCCTCGGCTGGCGTGCCGTGCGTATCGCGATGGATCGTAAAGAGATCCTCCGCGACCAGGTTCGCGCTATCCTGCGTGCCTCCGCTTTCGGTAAGCTGCGCATCATGTTCCCGATGATCATCTCTGTTGAAGAAGTGCGCGCACTGAAGAAAGAGATTGAGATCTACAAACAGGAACTGCGTGACGAAGGTAAAGCTTTTGACGAATCAATTGAGATCGGCGTGATGGTGGAAACCCCGGCAGCCGCGACTATTGCTCGTCATTTAGCCAAAGAAGTTGATTTCTTTAGTATCGGAACCAATGATTTAACGCAATATACTCTGGCAGTTGACCGTGGTAATGATATGATCTCGCATCTTTACCAGCCGATGTCACCGTCTGTGCTGACTCTGATCAAGCAAGTTATTGATGCTTCTCATGCAGAAGGCAAATGGACGGGTATGTGTGGTGAGCTTGCGGGCGATGAACGTGCTACACTTCTGTTGCTGGGTATGGGGCTGGACGAATTCTCTATGAGCGCCATTTCCATCCCGCGCATCAAGAAGATTATTCGTAACACGAACTTCGAAGATGCGAAAGTATTAGCAGAGCAGGCTCTTGCTCAACCGACAACGGACGAGTTAATGACGCTGGTTAACAAGTTCATTGAAGAAAAAACAATCTGCTAATCCACGAGATGCGCGGCCCAAATTACTGCTTAGGAGAAGATCATGGGTTTGTTCGATAAACTGAAATCTCTGGTTTCTGATGACAAAAAAGACACCGGAACTATTGAGATTGTTGCTCCGCTCTCTGGCGAGATCGTCAACATCGAAGACGTGCCGGATGTGGTTTTTGCGGAGAAAATTGTGGGTGATGGCATTGCCATCAAACCTACTGGCAACAAAATGGTTGCGCCGGTAGAGGGTACCATCGGTAAAATTTTTGAAACCAACCATGCTTTCTCTATTGAATCCGATAGCGGCATTGAGCTGTTTGTTCACTTCGGTATCGATACCGTTGAACTGAAAGGCGAAGGCTTCAAGCGCATCGCTGAAGAAGGTCAGCGCGTGAAAGTCGGCGACCCGGTTATCGAATTCGATCTGCCGCTGCTGGAAGAAAAAGCCAAGTCTACCCTGACTCCGGTTGTTATCTCCAACATGGATGAGATAAAAGAGCTGATCAAACTGTCCGGTAGCGTCACCGTTGGTGAAACTCCGGTTATCCGCATCAAGAAGTAATTCTTGCTTGCCGAGAAAATGGCGCCTGAAGGCGCCATTTTTTTATGCTGGGCGGTAGCACTTTTCACTCGCCAGGATTTTCATCCCCTGCGGGCTACTTTCCAGAATCCGCCGTTCGCTATCCGCGACCCATAGCTCGCACTGGTAGCCAGGATCGCTTTCAAACAACGACCTCGCCCTACAGGCATCTTCCAGCGCGTTCATTCCCGTTGTCTCGAAATGGCCGACGGTTCTTCCCTCCCTGCGTACCACTAACCGATAGTTATGCATCGTTATTGCGCTCCAGAAGGCGGTAAAATGAGTTCATCGCAGCCCTGACTCTCGGTCCAGGTCATTACCGCCAGCACGCGCTGAGCGGCGGCGCGCGTAGCGTCGCCCAACGGCATGTCGCGCACCAAGTTGCTGATGAGCTCGGCGCAGAACAGGTCGCCGGTGCCTTTGAGGTCGGTTTCGACGCGAGGATGGACGACCACTTCGACCGCGTCGTCGGTGACCACCAGCACGTTAATAGTCGAAGCATCCGGTCCAGGCGCGCTGGTAATCACCACCCACTTTAGCGTATCGGAAAGCAGACTTCGCGCGGCGACCACCGCTTCCTGCTGGTTGTGGCACGGCATGCCGCTGAGGGTTTCGAGCTCGAACAGATTTGGCGTGATACCCCGCGCCAGCGGCAATAGATGGCGGCGATAAGCCTCGGGGATCTCCGCTTTTACGTAAATGCCGCTATCCACGTCGCCAATCACCGGGTCAACCAGAATACAGAGGTCGGGATGGTGCACGCGGATCCGCTGCAGCCACTGCGCCAGCAGCGCAATTTGCCCGGCGCTGCCCATATAGCCGGTGGTTACCGCCCGCAGCTCGCGAAGCGCATCACGCTCCTCCAGCGCCCGCAGATAGCCGCTAAACCACTCTTCCGGGATCACTCCACCGTAGAAAGTATCGTAATGTGGGGTATTGCTGAATAACACCGTCGGCACCGCCATCACCCGTAATTCATGCTGCTTGATTGCCGGTACCGCGATACTGTTGCCGACGCTGCCGTATACCACCTGCGATTGCACCGCCACAATATCAACCTCCAGTGCCCGGCTGTGGTCGTTAAAGAGCACGGACTGTATTTCGTCTTGCTGACTCATCCTTTCTCCCCCCGCTGGACAGCGGGTCATACTCTGATTATCATTCGTCCTATGCTAAAATTCATTTTGTCATAGGTCAATAATGTTCACCGGAAAAACCGCAAGCGAGATTTTCGATAACATCCGTCATCTGGTGCAGAGCGGCGCGTTGCAACCCGGCGAGGCGCTGCCGCCAGTGCGCGAACTGGCAGGCGAACTGGCAGTCAACCGCAATACGGTGGCGGCGGCCTACAAGCGGCTGGTGACTTCAGGGCTCGCCGTCAGCCAGGGGCGCAACGGCACGGCCATTAAGGCGCGCAATACGCTTAATGCGGTCGAGGGTGGCGATCCAACGACATCGCTGATTGATATTTCCGGCGGCAATCCGGATCCACGATGTCTGCCGGATATTGGCCGTTTTCTTCCGCAGCTGGCGCAGACCCCGCACTTATACGGCGATGCCGCCGTTGAGCCACGGCTGGCTGACTGGGCCCGGGAGTGGGTCAGCCGCGATATCGGCCAGGAATTTGACATCAACTTGACCAGCGGCGCGATTGACGCTCTGGAACGCCTGCTCTGCGCGCTGCTGCTCCCCGGCGACAGCGTCGCGGTAGAAGACCCCTGCTTTCTGAGCAGCATCAATATGCTGCGTTACGCCGGTTTCCAGCCCAGCCCTGTCGCCGTCGACGGTGAAGGCATGGACCCGGAGCGGCTTGAAGAAGCACTGCGCAACGGCGCCCGCGCGGTAATACTGACTCCACGCGCCCACAACCCGACCGGCTGCAGTTTGACGCCGGAGCGCGCACAAGCGATTCGCACCGTGCTCGCCCGCTATCCGCAGACGCTGGCGATCGTTGACGATCACTTCGCCCTGCTCTCAGCGACATGCTGGCACAATCCGCTACCTGACGGCATTCAGCGTTGGGCGCTGGTGCGCTCAATGTCCAAAACCCTCGGCCCGGATTTGCGGCTGGCGATAGTCGCCAGCGACCCGACAACCTCGGCGGCGCTGCGCCTGCGCCTGAACGCCGGTAGCCAGTGGGTCAGCCATTTACTACAAAAGCTGGCGTTCGCCTGCCTGAATGATAGCGCTTTTGCCGCTTCTCTGACTGCGAGCCAGCGCCATTATCAGCAGCAAAATCAGCGGCTCGCCGCCGCGTTGGCCCGCCACGGCGCTGGCGATTATCCGCCTGGCGATGGTCTTAACTTCTGGCTGCCGCTATCAGCCGCCAGCCAGCCGCTGGCGTTGCGTCTGGCGCGGGCCGGTTGGCTGGTGCGTGAAGGTGAAGCCTTTGGCGTGAAAACACCGGCGCACGGCCTGCGCCTGTCGCTGGGCGCCTTAACCGAGGCGCAAATTGAACAACTTGCACACGATTTATCGCTGGTCTTACCTTGTTAAACACGGGAGTTGTTATGCGGATCCACTTTATCGTTCATGAAGTTTTTGAAGCGCCTGGCGCCTATCTGCGCTGGGTTAACGCGCGCGGCTATCAGGCCAGCTGGTCGCGAGTTTATGCCGGGGATCCGCTGCCGGAGAATGCCGAAGGTTTTGATATGCTGGTGGTACTTGGCGGCCCGCAATCACCACGCACCACGCTTGCCGAGTGCCCATGGTTTGATGCCCATGCCGAGAAAAACCTGATTGCCCAGGCGATTGCCGCCGGGCGTATCGTGGTCGGGATTTGTCTCGGATCGCAGCTCATCGGCGAAGCGCTGGGGGCGCCGGTGATGCAAAGCCCGGAAAAAGAGATTGGCCACTATCCTATCATCCTGACCACCGCCGGACTGCAGGATGACAACATCGCCCATTTCGGCTCATCGGTGGTAGTCGGTCACTGGCACAACGATATGCCGGGCCTGACGCCTGCGGCGGAAGTCCTGGCTTCCAGCGAAGGGTGCCCGCGGCAAATCGTCAAATATAGCGATCGGGTCTACGGTTTTCAGTGCCATATGGAGTTTGACGCGGAGGTCATCGAGTTATTAATTACTCACTCGCAACATGAACTTGCCGCCGCAAAAGGCAGGCGCTTTATTCGCAGCGAAGATGAAATGAGGCAATGGGATTATCGCGAGATGAATCAAAAACTATGGGCGTTTCTGGATAAGCTGGTAGCGAAACACGCACTTTAGTTAACCGGCCCCCATGCCTGGCATGGGGATCTTGATAGCGCGTTTAGATACCCGCTCCCTGGCTGAAGTGTTCTTCGCCGAACACGCCGGTTGAGAGATAGCGATCGCCGCGATCGCAGATGATCGCCACCACCACCGCGCCCGGATTGGCGCGCGCAATACGCAGCGCCCCGGCAACCGCGCCGCCGGAACTGACGCCACAGAAGATCCCTTCCTGTACGGCCAACTGGCGCATCGTGTTTTCCGCATCCTGCTGGTGGATATCCAGCACCTCATCCACCAACGAGGCATTAAAAATGCCCGGCATATATTCCTGCGGCCAGCGGCGGATCCCCGGAATGCTGCTGCCCTCTTCCGGCTGTAGCCCAATGATGCTTACCGGCTTCGCCTGTTCGCGCAGAAAACGCGATACGCCGGTAATGGTACCGGTGGTGCCCATGCTGGAAACAAAGTGGGTGATACGCCCGTCCGTCTGGCGCCAGATCTCCGGGCCGGTGGTGGTGTAATGGGCGTAAGGGTTATCCGGATTATTGAACTGATCCAATAGCTTACCCTCGCCACGCTCGGCCATCGCGGCGGCCAGATCGCGAGCGCCCTCCATCCCCTGCTCTTTGGTGACCAGAATCAATTCAGCGCCGTAGGCGCGCATCGCGGCACGGCGCTCCTGGCTCATGTTGTCCGGCATCAGCAGTTTCATCTGATAGCCTTTTAACGCCGCAATCATCGCCAGCGCGATACCGGTATTACCGCTGGTCGCCTCGATCAATACATCGCCGGGTTTAATTTCGCCGCGCTTTTCCGCTTCGACAATCATCGACAGCGCGGCGCGATCTTTTACCGAGCCCGCCGGGTTGTTGCCCTCAAGCTTGAGCCAAATTTCGCTGCCGTTGTCCGGCCCCAGACGTTGTAATTTCACCAGCGGCGTGTTGCCAATTGTTTGTTCTAATGTGTTCACTTCAGCTGTCCAATAAAAAGCCCGGCCGCGTCATGCGCTCCGGGCTGTCAGCCGGGGCAGCGCAACGCCGCCCGGCAAAAGCACGTGGATTTAAGCTATCAGGCCGACTCTGCCAGAGCAAGTTCGCCGCGCGGCTCGATGCGCTCTGTTCCGTTATACAGGCGCGCATTCTGCAAGCCGACAAACAGGCGTTCGCCGCGGGACGGGGCCTCATCGCCCGCCAGCACCACGCTCAGCGGCTCGTCGTACCACCCAAGAGGCTGGACGACTAATTGGGTGTAGTGCCCCTTCGGACTGGCTTCCAGCACCTGCACCGGCAACGGCGAATCCAGGCTGGTACGGCGGCTGATATCTACTTCCCACGGCCGCAGGAACAGATCGACCGGCCCCTGGTATGCCGGGGTATAGCCTAAAGGCCAGCGGTGGGCGCCGACGTGGAACTGGCCACCGCGAATGGTGCCCTGCAGGCGGTTAACTTCGCCCATAAACTCGAGCACAAAACGGGTCGAAGGTTCACGCCAGACGCGTTCAGGCGCATCGGCCTGTTCGATGTTGCCCTGGCTCATTACCACTACCCGATCGGCGACTTCCATCGCCTCTTCCTGGTCGTGGGTAACAAACACGCTGGTGAATTTTAATTCTTCATGTAGCTGGCGCAGCCAGCGGCGCAGTTCTTTACGCACCTGCGCATCCAGCGCGCCAAAGGGTTCATCCAGCAGCAGAATTTGCGGCTCGACCGCCAGCGCGCGCGCTAACGCCACGCGTTGCTTCTGGCCGCCGGAAAGCTGCGCCGGATAACGGTCGGCAAGATGGGCCAGTTGCACCATCTCCAGCAGTTTGGTCACTTTGGCTTTAATCGCCGCCGCATTGGGACGCTCACGGCGCGGCAGCACGGTCAGGCCAAAGGCGATGTTATCGAATACCGTCATATGTCGAAACAGCGCATAGTGCTGGAAAACAAAGCCCACTTTACGATCGCGGGCGTGCATTCGGCTCACGTCGGTACCGTGAAAACGGATATGGCCGCTGGATTGATGCTCCAGCCCGGCGATAATCCGCAATAAGGTCGTTTTACCGGAGCCGGACGGCCCCAACAGCGCAACCATTTGCCCGGAAGGGATATCCAGCGAGATATCATTCAGCACCTGGGTGCGACCAAACGATTTCTTAATATTGGCAATCTCAATGCTCATGATTTCCCTCCTGTTGCGCGCGTTTTTCCTGATTGGCCAGACGCCATTGCAACATACTCTTTAAAAACAGGGTCAAAATAGCCATTAACGTCAGCAGGGCCGCGGCGGTAAACGAACCGACGGTGTTGTAGTCCTGCTGCAGTAGTTCAATTTGCAGCGGCAGCGACAGCGTTTCGCCGCGGATCGAGCCGGAAACGACCGACACCGCGCCGAATTCGCCAATCGCGCGGGCGTTGGTCAACACCACGCCGTACAGCAGCGCCCAGCGAATATTGGGTAGCGTCACCCGGCGGAACATCTGCCAACCGGAAGCACCGAGCAGGATCGCCGCTTCATCTTCATTGCTCCCCTGGCTCATCATCACCGGCACCAGCTCGCGGACCACAAACGGACAGGTGACGAAGATAGTCGCCAGCACCATGCCCGGCCAGGCGAACATGATCTGCAGGTTGTGCTCATCAAGCCAGCCGCCGAGTGGGCCGTTGGAGCCATAAAACAGTAAATAAACCAGACCTGCCACCACCGGCGAGACGGCGAACGGGATATCCAGCATCGTCAGCAGCAGCTGGCGGCCAGGGAAGGTAAAGCGCGTCACCAGCCAGGCCAACAGCGTCCCGAACACCAGATTCACCGGCACGGTAATCAACGCGATCATCACCGTCAGCCAGATGGCGTGCAGCATGTCCGGATTGGCCAGGTTTTCCAGCACCGGCATTAACCCTTTACTGAAAGCCTGGACAAAAATATAAATCATCGGCACCACGAGGATGAAGGCGGATACCAGCATCCCGACGCCGATCAGAAACCATTTGCCCCAGTTGATCCGGGGCGCGTCATAGCGCTTCAATTGAGTAACTTCCGCCATTAGTGACCTACCACGCGTCGACCAAAGCGACTCTGCAGGGTGTTGATAGAGAACAGCAGCAGCAGCGAAGCCGCGAGGATCACCGAGGCAATCGCGCTCGCCGCCGGGTAATCAAACTCCTGCAAACGAATGAAAATCATCAGCGAAGTCACTTCCGTTTTCCATGCGATGTTGCCGGCGATAAAGATCACCGCACCGAACTCGCCAAGGCTGCGGGTAAACGACAGCGCAATCCCCGCCAGCAGGGCTGGCGACAGTTCAGGCAGCACCACTTTGCGGAAACTCTGTAAGCGCGTCGCGCCGAGGGTTTCCGCCGCCTCTTCATATTCCGGCCCTAACTCTTCCAGCACCGGCTGCACGGTACGCACCACAAACGGGATGCTGGTAAAGGCCATCGCCACCGCGATGCCAAGCCAGGTATAGGTCACTTTGATATCAAACTTCGCCAGCCACTCGCCGTACAAGCCATTAACCGAGAACAGCGAGGCCAGCGTCAGGCCCGCCACCGCCGTCGGCAGCGCGAACGGCAGGTCCATTAGGGCATCGAGCAGCGTACGGCCTGGAAAACGATAACGGGTAAGAATCCACGCCATCAGCAGGCCGAACACGCCGTTAAAAATCGAGGCCACAAAAGCAGACAGCAGCGTGACTTTATAGGCGGCGACCACCTGCGGGTTGGTAATCACCTCCCAATACTGCGCCCAGCTCATCTGCGCCAGCTGCATCACCAGCGCGCTGAGCGGCAACAGTAAAATCAGGCACACAAACAGCAGGCTGGTGCCAAGGCTCAGGGTAAAGCCCGGCAGCACGCGCTTGGACGACACAGCCAACATTACTGACGCCCCGCTGCCAGCAGTTTGTCCAGCTCGCCGCCGCTGACGAAGTGGGTTTTCATCACTTCAGGCCAGCTGCCAAACTGGTCTTCCACGCGGAACAGTTCGGTCTGCGGGAATTTATCTTTCAGCGACGCCATCACTTTCGGATCGTTCACGCGATAGTAGTAATCGGTGATGATGGTCTGCGCCTGCGGACTATAGAGATAGTTCAGGTAGGCTTTCGCCGCTTTTTCAGTACCGTTGGCCTTAACGTTTTTGTCTACCCACGCGACCGGGAATTCGGCGAGGATATTGACCTTCGGCACAACGACTTCGAACCCCTGCGCTTCATACTGTTTACGGATGTTGTTAACTTCCGATTCAAAAGTAATCAGCACATCGCCCAACCCGCGCTCGACGAAGGTGGTCGTCGCGCCGCGACCGCCGGTATCGAATACCTCGACGTTCTTCAGGAACTGGGTCATGAACTGTTCGGTTTTGGCTTTATCGCCACCATCGGCTTTGTCCGCCGCCCCCCAGGCCGCAAGATAGGTATAGCGCGCGTTGCCTGAAGTTTTAGGATTCGGGAAGATCAGCTTCACGTCAGAACGCACCAGATCGTTCCAGTCGTGAATATTTTTGGGATTGCCCTTACGCACCAGGAACGCCATGGTCGAATAGAACGGCGAGCTGTTATTCGGCAAACGGCTCTGCCAGTCTGCCGGGATCAGGTTGCCTTTATCATGCAGAATCTGGACGTCCGTCACCTGGTTATAGGTCACGACGTCAGCCTTCAGACCTTGCAGAATCGCCAACGCCTGCTTGGAGGAGCCCGCATGTGACTGCTTAATGGTCAGCTTGTCGCCGCCGTTTTCTTTTGCCCACTGCTGTTCAAAAGGCGGATTAAGGGCGGCGAACAGCTCGCGGGAAACATCATAGGAACTGTTCAGCAGTTCAGTCGCCTGCGCCTGCGCCACCAGCAGCATGGAAGCTGCCAGCGCCAGATATCCTTTTTTCAGTGATTTAACGGCCATTGCGCACCCTTATCAAAAATGATCATTTACTGATGATCATCATATTTATAACGAGTACGAAAGGAGTAACGGTTTTATATACCGTTTGGCGATTTGGAAGTAGAAAAGAGAATAAGCAACTGGCAAAGCTTTGCTGAAAGCGGCTGTACGTATGCTGGATTCGCTTACACCCTAACCCTCTGGGTTAGGATTAGGGTGAGGGGAAAAATTACAGCGCCTGAATACGCTCCAGCGACGGCGCGAAGTAATAACCGCCAGTCACCGGTTTAGTGAAGCGCAGCATGGCATCGCGCTTACCGTCGGTATCGCCGAACATACTCAGCAACTGCTGCTCAATGTTATACAGGCGAGCGCAGTAGGCGCAGAAGTACAGGCCGTTAGTGCCGCTGGCGGTACCGTATGGCAGGCTCTGGCGGACGATTTTCAGCCCTTTGCCATCTTCTTTTAAGTCCACGCGGCTCAGGTGCGAAGTGACAGGACGCTCGTCGCCATCGATCTCTTCATTGGCTTCTTTGGTACGGCCAATCATCATCTCCTGATCCGGCACGCTCATGCGGTTCAGTTGCTTAAGATTGTGCTCCCAGCGTTGCACGAATACGTAGCTGCCGCCCGCGTCAACGCCGTCTTTAATCACCGCGACTTCACGGCGGGTTTCTTCGCCTGCCGGGTTTTCGGTGCCGTCGACAAAGCCGCTCAGATCGCGTTCTTCCACCCAGCGGAAACCGTGAATTTCTTCTTTCACTTCAATGGCGTCGCCGAAAGCGGCCACCGCCGCCTGGGCGACAGAAAAGTTCACTTCATGACGGGCGGATAAAATATGAATCAACACGTCATACTGCGTGGATGGCGCCAGCCCTTTGCCGTAAACCGGAAAATCTTTTAACTCTTCCGCGCCTTCACCACCGCTCAGCTGACGCCAGACGGTATTGCCGAAAGCGACCACCGCGCCGAGTTTGGCGTCAGGAAATTTAGCCTGGAAGGTGGCCACATTATCGACAAAAATTTTGCTCGCTTCGCGCAGGGCGTTAACGTCCCCTTTTACATTGGCTTCAATCCAAATCGCCGCGCGGCAATGTTCCGGCAAAATGCCGCTCTGAACCTGAGACATCGCTCCTCCTGAAATGATGCAACCACAACGCTATGACGTTGCTAACGCGCCATTGTAACCGTTTTTATCCGCCCACGTGTCTCTTCAGATCAAATTAGCGACGCCAGATAATTTTGCTGACTTTCCAGTTCTTCAGGGTATCGTCGGACGGCATCAGTTCGTCCGGGCCGCTCCAGTGGCCGGTAAAGGCGTAGCTGATGTGCTGGCTGCCAGGCGCTTTACATTCCACCACCGCGCCGTTGTCGGGAACGCCTTTCTCGCAGTTGCCGAACGCTTTGCCGTACAGCTCGCTAAACGGGGTGCCGATTTTCACGCCGCTGGCGGCGGAAATCGCGCTATCGCGCACGTCAATGCGGCTCACCGTACCGCCATCGCCGTTGATGGTCAGCGCCAGCTTGTCATCCTTTAGCGCTTCAAAATAGTGAACGATTTTGCCATCCGCGGTTTTCATTCCGCTGCGCAGACGGTAGCTGCCGCCGAGGGCATCGCTAATTGCCTGTTCATTGAGCGGCGTCGACGCCGTCAGTTTACCCACGCCCTGCTCGGTGACCTCGTTGGAGGAACCAAACCAGTTCCATGGATAGGCAGCCGACCAGTTCACCGCGCTCATCGTTGAGCAGCCGGTTAGCGCCAGCGGAAGCGCGCAAAGCATTAGACGTAGCGATTTCATAACTCAATCCTTTCTGATTCATTCAACGCATGTTGGAGTGCGCGATCGGCAAAAAGTGCCATTAAAGCGCTTCAAGGCGAAAACAGGCGTGCAACCTGCGGCTGGTTATCAGCCACCATAGCGCATAAATATCGGCCGCCAGCAGGGCGATGGTCAGCGTGGAAGGTGCCTCGCCGGTGAACCACAGCCACGGCTGCCAGGCCAGCAATAGCGCCTGCGAGGCCATCAGCAGCCAACGCATCAGCGGCCAGATCCGGGGAAAACGCTGACGCTGACCGCTCAACAAAAATGCCGCGACCGCCGGTACGCCGGGCAGCAAACCCAGCCAGAAGTTATCGTGATCGGGATAGAACAGGCTCAGCAGCGCATCCCCCTGCTGGCGGGAGGCGCCGGCCATGACGAACAGTACCCAGGTGCGCGCCTGCAGCAACAGCACGCCCCAAAACAACAGCGGCAGCCGCAAACGGCCCTGGGCATCGTAATCGGCAGGAATAAATTCAGTATTCTTCATCTTCAATCAGGCGTTTACCCAGGGTAAGTACATCCGAGTGCTCGTAACCGAGACGCTCGTACATCCCCTGCACCACATCGTTATCGTCACGCACCATAATTGAAATTTTCGGGCAACCGCGGGCGATCAGCTTCTTTTCCAGCCGATTGAGCAGCGCATTAGCGATACCGCGGCCGCGGTATTCCGGATGTACGCCAAGATAGTAAGCGGAGCCACGGTGGCCGTCGTAACCGCCCATCACCGTCCCCACCACTTCACCGTTCACTTCAGCGACCAGAAACAAGCTCACGTCGTGGTTGAGCTTACGCTCGATATCCATTTCCGGATCGTTCCATGGGCGCAGAAGATCGCAGCGCTCCCAAAGGGTGATCACTTCTTCGAAATCCTGCTGGCGAAAAACGCGAATCTCCATGGTATTCCCCACCATTTACGGTTAAAAACAGTGATTATGGCGCGAATATGACTGATAGCCAATATCAGGCGAAATCATCAGCAAAAAATGGCATAATATCGCTTTGTCATGTATTGAAATGAAAAGTAAAACAATTCTTATTTTGAGTGGTCGTAACGGGAAACGCGATACGATATAACATTGGACATCACTTGTTTACAATTCAGGCCGAATGAGCACTTTTAAACCATTAAAAATACTTGCTTCGCGCCGTCAGGTGCTGAAAGCAGGACTGGCTGCGATGACGCTAACCGGCGTCGCTTCCCAAGCCACTGCCAAAGAGCAGCCGCTAAAAACTTCCAATGGACACAGCAAACCCGTCGCAAAGAAAGCAGGCAGCAGGCGTCTGGTGATGCTTGACCCCGGTCATGGCGGCATCGATACGGGGGCAATTGGCCACAACGGTTCGAAAGAAAAACACGTCGTGCTGGCCATTGCTAAAAATGTGCGCAGCATTTTACGCAGCAACGGCATCGATGCCCGTCTGACGCGTAGCGGCGATACCTTTATTCCGCTGTACGATCGCGTTGAGATCGCCCACCAGCACGGCGCCGATCTGTTTATGTCGATTCACGCCGACGGCTTTACCAACCCGAGTGCGGCCGGCGCCTCCGTCTTTGCGCTCTCCAACCGCGGCGCCAGTAGCGCCATGGCGAAATATCTCTCCGAGCGCGAAAACCGCGCCGATGAGGTCGCCGGTAAAAAAGCGACGGATAAGGACCATCTGCTGCAGCAGGTATTGTTCGATTTGGTGCAAACCGACACCATTAAGAACAGCCTGACGCTCGGCTCGCATATTCTGAAAAAGATTAAGCCGGTGCATAAACTGCACAGCCGCAATACAGAGCAGGCGGCCTTTGTGGTGCTGAAGTCCCCTTCGATTCCCTCGGTGCTGGTCGAAACGTCGTTCATTACCAACCCAAATGAAGAGAAGCTACTCGGCACAACCGCTTTCCGCCAGAAGATTGCTAACGCTATCGCTTCCGGCATTATTAGTTATTTCCACTGGTTCGATAACCAGAAAGCGCATTCGAAGAGACGTTAATGAAACCCGATGTACAGCAGGTCAAAGCCTTCCTTCTTCAGCTGCAGGATGCCATTTGCGCCAAACTCTCCGCCGTTGACGGCAAGGATTTTGTTGAAGATAGCTGGCAGCGCGAAGGCGGCGGCGGCGGACGCAGCCGGGTTTTACGTGACGGCGGCATCTTTGAGCAGGCCGGGGTTAACTTTTCTCACGTCCACGGCGATGCGATGCCCGCCTCGGCTACCGCCCACCGCCCGGAACTGGCCGGGCGTAGCTTTGAAGCAATGGGGGTTTCGCTGGTGGTGCATCCGCGCAACCCCTATGTGCCAACCAGCCACGCTAACGTTCGCTTTTTTATTGCCGAGAAGCCCGGCGCCGACCCAGTATGGTGGTTCGGCGGCGGGTTTGATCTAACGCCTTATTATGGGTTTGAAGAAGACGCCATTCACTGGCATCGTACTGCCCGCGATTTATGCCTGCCGTACGGCGACGAGGTCTATCCGCGCTATAAAAAGTGGTGCGATGATTACTTCTTCCTTAAGCACCGTAACGAACAGCGCGGCATTGGCGGTCTGTTCTTTGATGATTTAAATACCCCGGACTTCGACCACTGCTTCGCCTTTATGCAGGCAGTGGGCAACGGCTTTACCGACGCTTACCTGCCGATCGTTGAGCGCCGAAAAACCACGCCTTATGGCGAACGAGAGCGCGATTTCCAGCTTTATCGCCGCGGGCGCTATGTGGAATTCAATCTGGTGTGGGATCGCGGCACGCTGTTCGGCCTGCAGACCGGCGGGCGTACGGAGTCTATTCTGATGTCGATGCCGCCGCTGGTGCGCTGGGAGTATGACTACCATCCGCAAGAAGGCAGCCCGGAAGCCGCATTGAGCGAGTTTATTAAAGTCAAAGAGTGGATCTGATTTAGGTCTCCTGAGACAAAAAAGCCCCGGATTACCGGGGCTTACTTTTTTATTGTGCTTACAGCGGCTGGGTCTGCGCTTCCACGACCGCCAGCGCCACCATGTTGACGATACGGCGCACGGAGGCGATAGGCGTCAGAATATGCACCGGCTTAGCGATACCCATCAGTACCGGCCCGACGGTTACCCCTTCCGAACTGGAGACGCGCAGCAGGTTGTAGCTGATACGCGCGGCTTCCATATTCGGCATCACCAGAATATTAGCCGCCCCTTTCAGCGGGCTATCCGGCATACGATCGTTGCGGATGCTCTCCACCAGCGCGGCGTCGCCGTGCATTTCGCCGTCAATCATCAGATCCGGCGCGCTCGCTTTCACCAATTCCAGCGTTTTGCGCATTTTGCTGGCAGACGGGCAATCAGCTGAACCGAAGTTAGAGTGCGACAGCAGCGCGACACGCGGTTCGATACCAAAACGACGCACGCTTTCCGCCGCCATCAGGGTGATCTCCGCCAGCTCTTCCGGCGATGGATCGTGATTGACGTAGGTATCGGCGATAAAGGTGTTTCCGCTTGGCAGCAGCAGCGCGTTCATCGCCCCGGCGGTGCTGACGCCGTCGCGGAAGCCAAACAGCGGCTGAACCACGCGATAGTGCTCATGATAATCTCCGATGGTTCCGCAGATCATCGCATCCGCCTCACCGCGATGAACCATAATCGCGCCAATGACCGAAGTGTTGCTAATGACCGCCCGCTGCGCCTGCTCCTGGGTAATGCCGCGGCGCTTCATCAACTGGTAGTACTCGCTCCAGTACTCTTTGAAGCGCGGATCGGATTCATTATTGACGATTTCGAAGTCCACGCCCGCTTTAATCTGCAGGCCCAGTTTCTGGATGCGCATTTCAATCACGCTCGGGCGACCGATGAGGATTGGCTTCGCCAGCCCCAGAGAAACCAGCTCCTGCGTGGCGTGCAGCACGCGAGTCTCCTCACCTTCCGCCAGCACCACGCGCTTCGGCTCTTTGCGCGCCTGGGAGAAGATCGGCTTCATAAACAGGTTAGTTTTATAAACGAACTCGCTCAGCTTCTCGATGTAGGCATCGAAGTCGGCAATTGGCCGCGTCGCCACGCCTGATTCCATCGCCGCTTTAGCGACCGCTGGCGCAATCTTGACGATCAGACGCGGATCGAACGGTTTCGGAATAATGTACTCCGGGCCAAAGCTGAGATCCTGGTCGCCATAGGCGGAAGCCACGACTTCGCTCTGTTCGGCATGCGCCAGCTCGGCGATAGCATGAACCGCCGCCAGCTTCATCTCTTCGTTTATCGCCGTCGCGCCAACATCCAGCGCGCCGCGGAAGATGAACGGGAAGCACAGCACGTTGTTGACCTGGTTTGGATAGTCGGAACGGCCGGTACAAATAATCACGTCGTCGCGCACTTCCTTCGCCAGCGGCGGCAGGATTTCCGGCTCCGGGTTCGCCAGCGCGAGGATCAGCGGCGAGCGCGCCATCTTCTTGACCATCTCCGGAGTCAGAACTTTCGGCCCGGAGCAGCCAAGGAAAATGTCCGCGCCATCGATGACATCGTCGAGGGTACGTTTCCCGTCGTCTTCCACCGCGTAGGCCGCTTTGGTTTCCGCCATGTTGGCTTCGCGGTCTTTATAGATAACGCCTTTGGAGTCGCAGACCACGATATTGTGTTTCTGCATTCCCAGCGCCACCAGCAGGTTCATACAGGCGATAGCCGCCGCTCCCGCGCCGGAGACCACCATCCGCACATCAGAGAGATTCTTCTCAACCACCCGCAGACCGTTGAGGATCGCCGCGGTGCTGATAATCGCCGTGCCGTGCTGATCGTCGTGAAACACCGGAATATTCATGCGTTCACGCAGTTTCTGCTCAATGTAGAAACATTCCGGCGCTTTAATATCTTCGAGGTTGATGCCGCCAAACGTCGGCTCCAGGGCGGCGACGACATTAATGAATTTGTCAGGATCCAACTCATCGACTTCAATATCGAACACATCGATACCGGCGAACTTTTTAAACAGAACACCCTTTCCTTCCATTACCGGTTTTCCGGCCAGCGCGCCGATATTGCCTAAACCGAGGACGGCGGTACCGTTGGAGACCACCGCCACGAGGTTGCCGCGAGCGGTGTATTTGTAAGCGGCCAAAGGATCCTTCTCAATTTCCAGGCACGGCGCGGCAACGCCTGGCGAATATGCCAGCGCCAGATCGCGTTGGGTCGCCAGGGGCTTAGTCGGCGACACCTGAATTTTCCCGGGCACCGGGAACTCGTGGAAATCGAGGGCGCTTTGTTTCAACTGCTCATCCATTTTATGGTTCCTTTCACGTATCGAATCGTAGGGGGTGAAGCGTGATGGCGAGCCGTCGGCCCGCCTTAAGGCGAGGCTTAGTATCGCGCCTGACGGCGGTTTAAACTTTGAAGGCCGCCATACTCTTGCCATCACAAAGGTCTGGTTGTTATCAATTTATAATATTTATGTAACCTAGTTTCACGGTCAATGATAGCCCCGTCTGCTATGCTTTTTAGTTATGTACCTCATCACGACCTCTACCGCATAACGACAAGAACTCATGCAACTTATTGTTCCAGGAGTACTTTTTAATGAACCAGCTAGACAGTATCAAACAATTCACCACCGTAGTCGCCGACAGCGGCGACATTGAATCTATCCGCCACTATCAGCCTGAAGATGCCACCACCAACCCTTCGCTGCTCTTAAAGGCTGCCGGACTGGATAACTACGCCGGGCTTATCGATGATGCCCTCGCCTGGGCTGCAAAACAGGGCGGCAACCGCGAGACGCAGGTCGCCAATGCCTGCGATAAACTGGCGGTCAATTTTGGTGCGGAAATACTCAAAAGCATCCCAGGGCGCGTCTCCACCGAAGTCGATGCCCGTCTCTCCTTCAATCGTGAAAAAAGTATCGAGAAAGCGCGCCATCTGGTCGCTCTCTATCAGGAAATGGGGATCGATAAGTCGCGGATCCTGATCAAACTAGCCTCCACCTGGGAAGGGATCCGCGCCGCGGAGGTGCTGGAAAAAGAAGGGATTCACTGCAACCTGACGCTGCTGTTCTCTTTCGCCCAGGCTCGCGCCTGCGCTGAAGCCGGCGTGTTTCTGATTTCGCCATTCGTCGGGCGTATTTACGATTGGTATCAGGCGCGTCAGCCGTTAGATCCTTACGTGGTTGATGAAGACCCGGGGGTGAAATCGGTGCGCAATATCTACGACTATTTCAAACTCCATAAGTACAACACCATCGTGATGGGCGCCAGCTTCCGCCGCACCGAACAAATCCTCGCGCTGGTCGGCTGCGACCGCCTCACCATCTCCCCAGCCTTGTTACAAGAGCTGCAGGCCAGCGACGCGCCGGTAATACGCAAACTCATCCCCGCTCATCAGATACTGCCACGCCCGGTTCCGATGAGCGAAGCGGAATTCCGCTGGGAGCATAACCAGGATCCGATGGCGGTAGAAAAACTGGCGGAAGGTATTCGCCAGTTCGCCGTCGATCAACGCAAACTGGAAGATCTGCTAGCAGCAAAACTGTCATCCTTTGTCACGGAGTAAACGACTATGTCCCGAAGAGAGCTTGCTAACGCCATTCGCGCCCTGAGCATGGACGCCGTCCAGAAAGCCAATTCCGGCCACCCCGGCGCTCCGATGGGGATGGCGGATATCGCCGAAGTGCTGTGGAACGATTTTCTCAAGCACAACCCGACAAATCCGCACTGGTACGATCGCGATCGTTTCATTTTGTCTAACGGCCATGCTTCGATGCTGCTGTATAGCCTACTGCATTTGACCGGCTACGATCTGCCGATGAATGAGCTGAAAAACTTCCGCCAGCTGCATTCGAAAACGCCGGGTCACCCGGAACATGGTTATACCCCCGGCGTGGAAACCACCACCGGGCCGCTCGGCCAGGGGCTGGCTAACGCCGTCGGGATGGCTATCGCCGAACGTACGCTGGCGGCGCAGTTTAACCGTCCCGGCCACGACATCGTCGATCACTACACCTGGGTGTTTATGGGCGATGGCTGTCTGATGGAGGGGATTTCTCACGAGGCCAGTTCGCTGGCGGGCACCCTGGGATTAGGCAAGCTGATCGGGTTCTACGATCACAACGGTATCTCTATTGACGGCCACGTTGAAGGCTGGTTCACCGACGATACCGCCGAGCGCTTTCGCGCCTACCACTGGCACGTGATTGGCGATATCGACGGTCACGACCCCCAGGCGGTGAAGCAGGCAATCCAGGAGGCGCAGGCGGTAACAGACAAACCCTCGCTGATTATTTGCCGCACCATAATCGGCTTTGGTTCACCAAATAAAGCCGGTTCCGAAGAGTCGCACGGCGCGGCATTGGGGGAAAAAGAGGTCGCGCTGGCCCGCGAACAGCTGGGCTGGAAATATCCGCCGTTTGAAATCCCGAAAGAAATTTATCAGGGCTGGGATGCGCGGCCGCGCGGCGAGAAAGCAGAACATGCGTGGAATGAAAAATTCGCCGCTTATCAGCAGCAGTATCCAGAACTGGCGGCTGAGCTTAAACGGCGCATGGAAGGCGAGCTCCCGGATAACTGGCAAAAAACGGCCCGCGATTATGTAGCGAAGCTACAGTCGGAACCGGCGAAGATCGCCAGCCGTAAGGCTTCACAAAATGCGCTTAACGCCTACGGCCCGGATTTGCCTGAGCTGCTCGGTGGTTCCGCCGACCTGGCGCCCAGTAACCTGACGATCTGGTCCGGCTCGAAGTCGATCAAAGAGGATCAGGCGGGTAATTATATCCACTACGGCGTACGCGAATTCGGTATGACCGCGGTAGCCAACGGCATCGCCCTGCACGGCGGTTTTATTCCCTATACCTCGACTTTCCTGATGTTCGTCGAATACGCGCGCAACGCCGCGCGCATGGCGGCGCTGATGAAGGCGCACCAGATTATGGTCTACACCCATGATTCAATCGGCCTTGGCGAGGACGGCCCAACACACCAGGCGGTGGAGCAGCTGGCAAGCCTGCGGCTGACGCCCAATTTTAGTACCTGGCGTCCGTGCGATCAGGTGGAAACCGCCGTCGCCTGGCAGGCGGCCATTGATCGCAAGGACGGCCCTACCGCATTAATCCTTTCGCGACAGAATCTGGCGCAAATGGCCCGTACGCCGGAACAGGTGCAGGAAATTGCTCGCGGCGGTTACGTTCTGAAGGATGCGGGCGGCAAGCCGGATCTCATCCTGATCGCCACCGGTTCGGAAGTCGAGATCGCCGTTCAGGCGGCGGAGACGCTGCTGGCCAGCGGCATAAACGTGCGGGTGGTGTCGCTGCCTTCCACCGACGTTTTCGATGCTCAGGATGAGGCCTGGCGCGAGTCGGTGCTGCCTTCCGATGTTAGCGCCCGCGTCGCTATCGAAGCCGGTATCGCCGACTACTGGTATAAATATGTCGGCCTGAAAGGCGCAATTGTTGGTATGACCCGCTACGGGGAATCGGCGCCCGCCGACAAGCTGTTCCCGTTCTTCGGCTTTACCGCTGAACATATTGTCGAAGTCAGCCGTAAGGTGCTTAACGGGTGATCCATAGTGTGGGCCAGGCGTCTGGCCCCTGCCAGTTATCGCACTGCGGTTGCTGAGCGTAGCGGGTCAAATTGAACCGCTGGCCGTCATAACGCCAGCGGGTTTGGATCCCGCAATCGCCCGGCGCGCGGCCTTTATCGAAGGTCACCAGTTCATGACGCTGCTCGTCAAAGCTGGCGTTAATCAACTCAATATCACGCGGCGCATCGCCGGGCGGCTGGAAAGGCAGCGCCAGGCGCACCTGGCGGGCAAGATGCGGCGTTTTGCGCGACACCAGCCACGCCAGCCAAACGGTATTGTAGGCGCCCGCTTCGCAACTGGTCATCAGCAGAACTTTCTCATCGGTCAGCGCGGTGACGCGGATTTCCCGGCGGAAAGGATCGAGCGAACAGGGGCTGGCGTTCATCCGCTCATTGCCGTAATCGATAAGCTCATTTAGTTCGTCGCGGCTGAGGGGCGACTGCGCCACCTCCGCTTTGCCTACGGTGCGCAACGCCGGCGCTGGCGGTACGCTGAGCGGTGGTTCTTCACCTTTGCCGACCCACGCGGTTTCGCTGCCGACCCGCTTTTGCCGATTATCAATAAATAGCAGCGCGGCCTTCAGGCCCTTCAATGAAATGCTTTGCAGACCGTTTTGCAGGGTAATCTCTTTCCCCTCCTGGGCCTGCTGCAGGAAAGCGTCGATACTGACGCTATCACCGGTTTTGATCAGCTTATCGGCAATCTGCCAATGTTTACCGTCAAAATGCAGCGGTTTTCCATCTAGCTGCAGCCGCGGGCCGATGGCCGCCAGCGCGGCAACCGGATTACCGACTCCGCCAAGTTCGATGCGTAAAGCGGCATCGGTGGCTGCCCCCGCGCTGCGGCTTAACGTCATCACCAATCCATGATGCAGCCCGACATTACGCGTGACGCAATAATTTTGATTGTTGCAGGTGACAAGCCAGTCGCCAAACAACTGCTGGGCTGGCGCCGCCCACGCCAACGACGTCGGCAGAAAACCGAAAAAAAGCAGCATTAAAACCCGATAAAACATGAGCGGCACAATCCCGAAGTATGACTGACAGAGTGATTTCTAATTCATCATTATCATCAGCACTGGCGGGGTTTTGCTCAATCAGATTTATCAGAGATCCCGCGACATCAGGCCGGAATTTTGTAGGTATTGCAGCAGGATCACCGCTTTGCCATCCTGAATTTCACCACTGGCGACCATCTCCAGCGCCCGGACGAACGGCAGTTCCAGCACCTCAATATCTTCATCATCCACGCCGCCGCCCCGGTTAGCGCGCTGCGCTTCGCTGTATTCGGCGATAAAAAAGTGAATCAGTTCGGTCACGCCGCCGGGCGACATATAGAGTTCGAAGACCTTGCGCGCCTCGCCGACCTGATAGCCGGTCTCCTCAATCGCCTCCTTGCGGATGCATACCTCTGGCGCGTCGTTATCCAGCAGTCCGGCGCAGGTTTCAATCAGCATGCCATCAGGGTTGCCGTTAACCCAGGTGGCGACGCGGAACTGACGCACCAGGACCACGCTCTGCTTGTTGGGGTTGTAAAGCAGAACCGTGGCGCCGTTGCCGCGATCGTACACTTCGCGTTTGTGACGCACGACGCTGCCGTCGCGGCGCGTCAACTCATAGGTCATGTTGCGCAGCAGAAAGTAGTTTTCGGAGAGGATTTTATCTTTAATGACGTGAATATTAAGTGACATGCAAACTCCGCAGCGTGAAATAACCCAGTCATACTACGCCGCGGAGCCTGCTTTGTCGTTAGTGCGGCAGTGCGGAAGCGACGCCCAGGTAGTCCATGATCCCCTGCGCGGCATGCCGCCCTTCCGCCATCGCCGTCACCACCAAATCCGCGCCGCGTACCGCGTCGCCGCCGGCAAAGATCTTCTGATTACTGGTCTGGTAACGATAGCGGCTCTCCACGTTCGCCTTGATCCGCCCGCGACTGTCCAGCTGTACCCCTGCGGCTTCCAGCCACGGCATCGAATGCGGGTGGAAACCAAACGCCATAATGACCGCATCGGCAGGCATCACAAATTCGCTGCCGGGGATCGGCGACGGGCTGCGGCGGCCCTGTGCGTCCGGTTCGCCAAGCCGGGTACGCAGAAAACGCACGCCGCTGACCCGGCCGTCCTCGCCGAGCTCAAGGGTGATCGGCTGAACATTGAATTCAAAGTTCGCCCCCTCTTCGCGGGTGTTTTTGACCTCTTTTTTCGACCCCGGCATGTTAGCTTCATCCCGACGATAGGCGCAGGTGACCCGTTGCGCGCCGTGGCGCAGCGCGGTACGCACGCAGTCCATCGCCGTATCGCCGCCCCCCAGCACGACAACATTCAGCCCGGCGGTATCGATATAAGGTTCATCGGCCAGCGCTTCCAGCCCCATCACTTGTTTAGTGTTGGCGATAAGGAACGGCAGCGCTTCATACACGCCCGGCGCCTCCTCATTGGGCAGATCGGCTTTCATCGAGCGATAGGTACCGGCGCCGACGAAAACCGCGTCATAGTCTGCAAGCAGTTGAGCGAGTTCGATGTCTTTGCCCACCTCGCAGTTCAGTTCAAAGCGGATGCCCATTTGGCTGAAAATCTCGCGCCGACGGGCCAGCAATGATTTATCCAGCTTGAAAGGCGGAATACCGAAAGTCAGCAAGCCGCCGATTTCCGGGTGGCGATCGAACACCACCGGCGCCACGCCGCTACGCGCCAGAAGGTCGGCGCAGGCCAGGCCCGCAGGCCCGGCGCCGATGATGGCAACCTTCTTGCCGCTGGCTTTTACCGCCGAAAGGTTCGGGCGCCAGCCGTCGGCCAGCGCCTGGTCGGAGATATAGCGTTCGATGTTGCCGATAGTCACCGAGCCGCTCTCGTCGCGCAGCGTGCAGGCGCCTTCGCACAGGCGATCCTGCGGGCAGACGCGGCCGGTGATTTCCGGCAGACAGTTGGTTTGATGGGAAAGCTCAACGGCGCTGGCGATGTCGCCGGCTTTTACCCGCTCGATCCACTGCGGAATATGGTTATGCAACGGACAGGTCCACTCGCAGATGCTGCGATCGCCGCATTTCAGACAGCGTTGCGTTTCCCGCCGCGCCTGTTCGGCGCTGAAGGGCAAATAGATTTCGCCAAAGTGCTGTTTACGCGCATCAGCCGCCAGTTTATCCGCCTCGCCGCGCGCGGGCGTGGCCGCCATCTGGCTGGCCTTATCGCCAGAGGTTGACGCTAAAGCGGTCAAAGTACGATGTTGCCACGACGCCGCATCCGCACGCGCTGCCCGCAGGCGCCGCGTTTTCGCCATCTCGCTTAGCGTGGAATCGGTCGCCAGCTGTAATGCTTGCGCCGGACAATTCTGCACGCAGGCTGGCCCGGCTTGGCGCTCATAGCATAAGTCGCACTTGTGCGCCGTTGCCCTGCCGTCTGGTGTGACGACGATTTGCATCACGCCAAAGGGGCAAGCCACCACGCAGGATTTACAGCCAATACATTTTTCTCCATGCACCAATACGCTGTCATCCTGCTGGCTAATGGCGCCATTAGGGCAGCTACGCACGCAGGGCGCGCCTTCACAGTGACGACAGGTTACCGCGTTACGCTGTTTCTGGTTTTTAATAACGGTAATACGCGGCAAAAAGCGCTGTGGGGTCAAGACATGTTGTTCGCCATTATGCGCCATCACGCAGGCCACTTCGCAGCCCCTGCATCCGATGCATTTGCGACTATCGCTCATAATAAAGTGGTTCATACATCCTTCCGGCTTATCGCTAATAACCCCTCATTTAGTATGACTGTTTATTACCTGACATCATGACCGTGGGACAATGGTCATTTGCCCAGAAATCGGCTTTTCTCGCCAGAATCCGGTTTAGATCAAAAATATTGACCTGAATGAAATTTTGTTTCATTTAGCTGAGCAATAATAGGCGGCTTTGACGGAATGACAGAAAAGACGTGATAAGCGCATATAAATTCAGAGAGGAGCGGCAGAGGTTTCTTTACGCTCTCATAAAAGACACATGATAAATTACACTATCTCCTTAATTTCTCCACGATTGCCTGCGGGGTTAACTTTAAAGTGTCACAAGCTGCGCAATAACAAAAAATGTATACAATGAGGTCCTGATTCCGATGGCGAATTTCTTTATCGATCGCCCCATCTTTGCCTGGGTTTTGGCTATTTTATTAGTCCTGACCGGCACGCTGGCAATTTTGTCGCTCCCCGTAGAACAATATCCGGATTTGGCGCCGCCTAACGTCCGGGTGACGGCCAATTATCCAGGCGCTTCGGCGCAAACGCTGGAGAATACCGTCACCCAGGTTATCGAACAGAATATGACCGGCCTTGATAACCTCATGTACATGTCATCGCAGAGTAGCGCCACCGGTCAGGCAACGGTTACCCTGAGCTTTACCGCCGGTACCGACCCGGATGAAGCCGTACAGCAGGTACAAAACCAGCTGCAATCGGCGATGCGTAAACTGCCGCAGGCGGTACAGAATCAGGGGGTCACGGTGCGCAAAACCGGCGACACCAACATTCTCACTCTCGCGTTTGTCTCTACCGACGGCAGCATGGATAAGCAGGATATTGCCGACTACGTCGCCAGTAACGTGCAGGATCCTCTAAGCCGCGTCAACGGCGTCGGCGATATCGACGCCTATGGTTCGCAGTACTCAATGCGTATCTGGCTCGATCCGGCGAAACTCAACAGCTATCAGATGACGGCGAAAGATGTAACTGACGCCATCGAATCGCAGAACGCGCAAATTGCCGTCGGCCAGTTGGGCGGTACGCCATCTGTTGATAACCAGGCGCTGAACGCCACCATCAACTCACAATCGCTGCTACAAACACCGCAGCAGTTCCGCGATATTACCCTGCGCGTTAATCAGGATGGTTCGGAAGTCACGCTGGGCGACGTCGCCAGCGTCGAAATGGGCGCAGAAAAATATGATTATCTGAGCCGCTATAATCGTCAGGCCGCTTCGGGGCTGGGGATTAAGCTCGCCTCCGGCGCCAACGAAATGGCCACCGCCGAGCGCGTTATCGCCCGTCTTAATGAACTGTCGCAATATTTCCCGCACGGACTGCAGTATAAAGTCGCCTACGAGACCACCTCTTTTGTAAAAGCCTCGATTACCGATGTGGTGAAAACGCTGCTGGAGGCGATTCTGCTGGTGTTCCTGGTCATGTATTTGTTCTTGCAGAACTTCCGCGCGACCCTGATCCCGACCATCGCCGTGCCGGTGGTATTGATGGGCACCTTCGCGGTGCTCTACGCCTGCGGTTACAGTATTAACACCCTGACGATGTTCGCGACGGTGCTGGCTATCGGCCTGCTGGTCGATGACGCCATTGTCGTGGTCGAAAACGTCGAACGCATTATGAGCGAGGAAGGGCTCTCGCCGCGCGAAGCGACGCGAAAATCGATGAAGCAGATCCAGGGTGCGCTGGTCGGTATCGCTATGGTGCTATCGGCGGTATTCGTGCCCATGGCCTTCTTCGGCGGCACCACCGGCGCCATTTACCGCCAGTTCTCCATTACCATCGTTTCAGCAATGGTGCTGTCGGTGCTGGTAGCGATGATCCTCACCCCGGCGCTGTGCGCCACGCTGTTAAAACCGATTCAAAAAGGCGAGGAGCATGGTCAAAAAGGGTTCTTCGGCTGGTTTAACCGCACTTTCAACCGCAGCGCCAGCCGCTATGAAACTTTCGTGGGCAAAATTCTCCATCGCTCGCTGCGCTGGATTTTGATTTACGTCCTGCTGCTCGGCGGCATGGTGCTGCTGTTCCTGCATCTGCCGACTTCGTTCCTGCCGCTGGAAGACCGCGGTATGTTCACCACCTCGATACAGCTCCCGAGCGGCTCCACCCAACAGCAGACGCTGAAAGTGGTGCAAAAAGCGGAAGATTATTTCCTCAACAACGAGAAGAGTAACGTCGAGTCGGTATTTGCTACCGTCGGCTCCGGCCCCGGCGGCAACGGCCAGAACGTCGCACGTATGTTTGTCCGCCTGAAAGACTGGGATCAGCGCGACCCAAAAACCGGCTCCTCGTTCGCTATCATTGAGCGCGCGACCAAAGCCTTCAATAAAATTAAAGAAGCGCGCGTTTTTGCCAGCAGCCCACCGGCCATCAGCGGCCTTGGCAGCTCCGCGGGCTTCGATATGGAGCTCGAAGACCACGCCGGTAACGGTCACGAGGCGTTGATGTCAGCACGCGACAAGCTGCTGGAGCTGGCGGCGAACAACGACCAGCTCACCCGCGTACGCCACAACGGCCTGGACGACAGTCCGCAGTTGCAGGTTGATATCGACCAGCGTAAAGCCCAGGCGCTGGGGGTCTCCATTGATGATATTAACGATACGCTGCAGACCGCCTGGGGTTCGAGCTACGTGAACGACTTTATGGATCGCGGACGCGTGAAGAAGGTCTACGTCCAGGCGGCGGCGAAATATCGCATGCTGCCGGACGATATCAATTTGTGGTATGTGCGTAACAGTAGCGGCACCATGGTACCGTTCTCCGCCTTCGCCACCTCGCGTTGGGAAACGGGTTCACCGCGCCTCGAACGTTACAATGGCTACTCAGCGGTCGAGATCGTCGGTGAAGCCGCGCCTGGCGTCAGCACCGGTACCGCCATGACCATTATGGAAGAGTTAGCCAAACAGCTCCCGAACGGTTTCGGCCTGGAATGGACGGCGATGTCCTATCAGGAGCGTTTGTCTGGCGCTCAGGCGCCTGCCCTGTACGCCATTTCTCTGCTGGTGGTGTTCCTGTGTCTGGCGGCGCTATATGAAAGCTGGTCGGTACCGTTCTCGGTGATGCTGGTGGTGCCGCTGGGGGTTATCGGCGCGCTGCTGGCGACCTGGATGCGCGGCCTGGAAAACGATGTCTACTTCCAGGTAGGTCTGTTGACGGTCATCGGCCTGTCGGCAAAGAACGCCATCCTGATTGTTGAGTTCGCCAACGAACTGAACCAGAAAGGCGAAGATCTGCTGACCGCCACGCTATCGGCCTGCCGCCAGCGTCTACGCCCGATACTGATGACCTCACTGGCGTTTATCTTCGGCGTGCTGCCGATGGCCACCAGTACCGGCGCGGGTTCCGGCAGTCAGCATGCGGTCGGTACCGGCGTCATGGGCGGGATGCTCTCCGCCACCGTGCTGGCCATCTTCTTTGTGCCGCTGTTCTTCGTGTTGGTGCGCCGCCGCTTCCCGCTGAAAGAGAGGCCGGAATAAACCTGCAAATAACAGAAAAGGCGACTGTCATAGTCGCCTTTTTCATGGGTCAAACATTGTCTTCAGTACCGACAAAGCCAGATTTTATTTACGCAGCATGTCTTCGATAAAATCTTTCCAGTTCCCCAGTTCATGTTCAATCATAATAGCCTCTCTTATTATTATGGCGATTTTAGATAAATTCCCCGCTCAGGAGAAGTTCGTCCGATCTATCGCTCTAATCGCTTTTATTGTCGCCGCAAGCCTTGAATACTCTGGCTTGCCGCTACCATAAGCCGGTTCATGTAAATTTAATGTGACATAGAGCAACATTACGCAACATTTTGTTAATATCAGAATTCCTGTAATTCATTATCTTAGTCTGCCGAGAAAAAGAACAAATTTTAATCAGACAAGACTGAAAAGTTATATTTATCCAGCCAATTCACGTATTATTTAACAAAACTTATATATTCGGAAAAGACTGAGAAACATATTCTTTTAACGTGAAGGTTTAATTATGTTGACCATGTACGGCATCAAAAACTGCGACACCATTAAAAAGGCCCGCCGCTGGCTGGAAGCCCATCAGATTGACTATCGCTTCCATGATTATCGTGTTGACGGACTGGACCGCGAATTGCTGAATACCTTTATTGCCGAATTAGGCTGGGAAGCGCTGCTTAACACCCGCGGCACCACCTGGCGCAAACTCGATGAATCGGTCCGCACTGGGATCGATAATGCCGATGCGGCGGCGGCGTTGATGTTGGAAATGCCGGCAATTATCAAACGCCCATTGCTCTGCGCGCCCGGTCAGCCTATGCTGCTGGGCTTTAGCGAAGCAAACTACGAAAAATTTATTAACGAGGTGTAGTCTATGTCTTGCCCGGTCATTGAGCTGGCTCAGCAGCTTATTCGCCGCCCTTCCCTTAGCCCCAATGATGCGGGATGCCAGGCGTTAATGATTGAACGTCTGCGGGCGATCGGTTTTACCGTTGAAGCGATGGACTTCGGCGATACGCAAAATTTCTGGGCCTGGCGTGGACAGGGTGAAACGCTGGCCTTTGCCGGCCATACCGATGTGGTACCGGCCGGCGACGCCGACCGCTGGATCAATCCGCCGTTTGAACCGACTATTCGTGATGGCATGCTGTTTGGCCGCGGCGCGGCGGATATGAAAGGGTCGTTGGCGGCGATGGTTGTCGCCGCCGAGCGCTTTGTCGCGCAGTATCCGAACCACAAAGGCCGTCTGGCGTTTCTCATCACCTCAGATGAAGAAGCCAGCGCCACCCATGGCACGGTAAAAGTGGTCGAAACGCTGATGGTGCGTAACGAGCGCCTTGATTACTGCCTGGTCGGCGAACCTTCAAGTACCGAAGTGGTTGGCGATGTCGTGAAAAATGGCCGTCGCGGTTCACTCACCTGTAACCTGACGATTCATGGAGTCCAGGGCCACGTCGCTTATCCGCACCTCGCCGATAACCCGGTACACCGCGCGGCGCCGATGCTGGCGGAGCTGGTGGCTATCGAATGGGATAAAGGCAATGAGTACTTCCCGCCGACCAGCATGCAAATCGCCAACGTGCAGTCCGGCACCGGCAGTAACAACGTCATCCCAGGCGATATGTTCGTTCAGTTCAACTTCCGTTTCAGCACCGAGTTGACCGACGAGATGATCAAGGCGCGCATCATCGCGCTGCTGGAAAAATATCAGCTGCGCTATACCGTCGAATGGTGGCTTTCCGGCCAGCCATTCCTGACCGGCCGCGGCAATCTTGTCGATGCGGTAGTGAACGCCATTGAGCACTATAATGAAGTAAAACCGCAGTTGCTAACCACCGGCGGTACCTCTGACGGACGCTTTATCGCCCGCATGGGCGCGCAGGTAGTTGAACTGGGTCCGGTGAATGCGACCATTCATAAAATTAATGAATGCGTCAATGCCGCCGACCTGCAGCTGCTGGCGCGGATGTATCAACGCATCATGGAACAACTGGTCGCCTGACGACAATAACGATTACCCTGCAGCGCCGCTGCGGGGTAAAAAGAGGACACAGCATGGAATGGCTTATCAACCACTGGTGGATTCTGGTGTTGGTATTTTTAGTCGGCGTGATGATCAACGTGATTAAAGATCTTAATCGCGTCGACCCGAAAAAATATCTCGATAACAAACCGGATCTGCCGCCGCATCGCGACTTCAATAGCAAGTGGGATGACGACGACGACTGGCCGAACAAAGACCAACCGAAGAAGTAAACCAGCGCTCCCCGTCATCGCGTAGGCTGGATGCATTCCCGGGTAGCGGCTGACGCCTTACCCGGGCTACCCATCCCAGCCGACGTTGTACCGCGGGGCCATTACAGCATTTCGATAATATCGTCATCTTTCGGCGTACCGCCGCTTAGCGCTTCATCAAAATAGTGCTTCGGTACGGTATAACGCAGCCGATCGAGGGCAAACTGCATGCTCCGGTCATCAATGGCATGTCCGAGATCTTCAACGATATCCAGCGTGACATCTCCCCCCAGCTCCTGCAGCCGCTCCTGTGCGGAGACCGCCCACGCCAGATCGATCACCCGATCCTCGCCGCCGTGGATCAGATGCACGGTGGTTTGCGTGGTCGCCGTTTGCGGCAGCGTCGCGTAACGGCCGTTAAAGGCAATCACCCGCGACGCCAGTCCTGGCTCGGCTTTAATACTCTCAAGCGACATAATCGCCCCCTGCGAAAAACCGATCAGCGCCGTCGCCTGTGGGCCCAAACCGCTCTGTTTTTGCCAGTAGCGCACCGTTTCAATAAAGGTCGGCATAATGGCATCGATGCGTTGCTGACGATTCTCTTCCGTCACGCCTTGCACCGAAAACCACTGCCGCGCCGGCGCCGGGCCGCAGGGTTCTGCGCCACCGATACTGACAATGAGCGCATTGGGAAATTGCGGCGCAAACCAGCTACCAATTTGCCCCATCGAAACCGGATTATCGCCAACGCCATGAAACAGCAGCAGCAACTGTTGCGCAGGTGTTGCCGGGCTCTGAACAATAAAGTGATCGTGTTTCATGGTTATCTCCTGATGTCTCAGATAAGCAGGAATCTGGCTCCTGATTGATGCAAGGCAGTTTACGCCGCGCAGAGAATATGACCATGCCATTTAACTGAATGAGTTAGTTAAAAAAATTGCAGCTTCCTGACCCACTCGTCCAGCCGTTGCGCGCGGGCAGGATCGAGGCCTGACAGCGCCGCCGCCGCCTCTTCCCGCAGTCGCCCCAACAGCGCCTTGCGCCCGGATAAACCAAGGTTTGCGCACAGCGCTGCCTCATCGTGCTGCGCTAATCGCGCATGAAGCGCCACTAACGGCAGCGGCGTCACCTGCAGAAGCCGGTTCAGACTCCCAACCGCCGTCAGCAGTGGACGATGCGCAAAGGCAAAACCGGCAATCTCCAGCCAGTCCTCCTCAGTAAGCATAGCTGTTTCATCCGCCGTCACCGGAGCGCGTTCGTCACGCCACTGACTTAGCCAGCGTTCATCCCGCGCCAGCCGTTGATGTTCGCGCCAGGCCAGCTGCTGCCCCACTGCACTGAGCGGATAAAGCGCCATCGCCGTATAGCAACCGCTGCTCGCCTCGCGATGCGTGCCCATCCGCACCAGCAGAAAACCGCAGCGCTGCCAGAAGCGCCATAGTTCAGGGGTATAACCAAAGCTGACGGAGAGATAGTCACAGCCGTGCGTCTGCTTGACGGCATGGGCGATTAAACGCTGCCCCAGCCCTTCGCGCTGACGCGCTGGATGTACGGCAATACGGCTGACGCGCCTGCCGGTCAGCGTCGCCGCCAGCGGGCTGCCGCCATGCGCGGCCAATGACTGGGCCACAAGATTGCCGCGCGGGCGACGATATCCGGCCCAGACGGCACGGCTAAGTTCAGGTTCAAGCCCTCCCTCCTCCACCAGCCACACCGCGCCAGCGACGCCATCCCCGCAGCGAGCCACGGTAAAGTGCTGGCCCGGCGCATCCATCATCCTGCGCAAATCCAGCGGCGAAGTGCGGTAATGCGCGCCGGAAAGCAGTTGATAAGCCTCTGATGGGCGCGTGGGTTGTTCGCGCCAGGCATCCTGGCTTAACGTCTCCAGCTGCGGTTCCCCATGTGGCACATGGAGAAACGCCTCATCGTTAAATAATAATAACCGGTCGATAACCGACTCCAGCGGGCAACCCGGCGCCCAGCGAATCGGCGACGACAGGTTATACCGCCGTAGCGTTGGGAAACCGGCGCAGAACTTCAATAAGAAGCCGCGACCGGTACCCTCATAGCCCTGAACCGTCGTCGTTAACAGCGTATGGGGAAAACGCGTCGTCAGCTGGCGCAGCGTCGGTGCCGGGATAGTGGCAGCCTCATCGACCACCAGCCAGTCGGCTTTCGCGTCGCTTGCCAGCAAGGCATCAGGCGCCATAAAGCGCATCTTCTCTTCCGCAAAAGCGGCGATGACCGCTGTCGCGTCGCGCGTCGGCGCGGTGACGATGGCGGAGCCGGCGAGCTGATGGATCAACATTCCCGCCAGCGCAGATTTACCGCGCCCGCGCCCGGCGGTGACGGCGGCAATTTCCGGGGGCGATGACAGTAGTGACGAAAGAATGGCGGCCTGTTCGGCCTGCGGGTAGCCATCGGCAGCATGCCAGTGCCTGCGTGGCGCGGCCTCCGGCAACCGTAAGCCGTCGCCCTGTCGCCACAGCGCGACCTCAGGATCCGCGCTAAAGAGTTGAAGACAACGATGGACAAAGTTAGGGGTGGCAATCGGTTCAGACGTATCGCTCCAGCGCAGCGAATCGCCATCCGCCTGCTCAGGCCAGCGGGCAAAATCCGGTGCGAGGAGCACTAACCAACTGCCGGCGCGGAGCGTACCGCCGAGGGCAGCAAAAGCCGCCACGTCAAAACCGTGACGAGCATCGAAGAAGGCATGCAGGAACTCGCGCCCGAGCAGCGTTTTCAGCGCACCCGGCGCCACGCTGGGTTCCTGCTGCGGCAACGCGCCGACCCATAGGCTATCGCCGCCCAGCCGCTCTCGCAGCTCAACGGCCTGCGCCAGACACCAATGTTCGTCGCCGCTGAGCACCAGCAGGCGACGAATACCCTCGCGCGCCATCTGCGCGGTCAGGTCAAGCAGCGTTTCCATCGGCAAACGTTAGCGAAGCGCGCTGCCGAAGGTATTACACTGCGAAGGATCGCCGCTATCGAAACCGCGTTTGAACCACGTATAGCGCTGCTGGGAGGTCCCATGGGTGAAGCTGTCCGGCACCACACGGCCCTGGCTCTGCTCCTGCAGACGATCGTCGCCGATGGCCTCAGCGGCATTGAGCGCCTCTTGCAGATCGCCGGTTTCCATCACATCCTGTTTCTGCATGTTATTGCCCCAGACGCCCGCAAAGCAGTCTGCCTGCAGCTCCATTTTCACCGACAGGCGGTTCACTTCAGTCTGCGAAGCCTGCTGCTGCATCTGACGGACCTTAGGTTCGATGCCGAGCAGCTTCTGCACATGGTGGCCGACTTCGTGCGCAATCACGTAGCCCTGCGCAAAGTCGCCGTCAGCGCCGAGTTTGTTTTTCATCTCGTCATAGAATGACAGGTCGATATAGACCGTGCTGTCCGCCGGGCAGTAGAACGGCCCCATCACCGATTGACCGGTGCCGCAGCCGGTACGGGTCGCGCCGCGATACATCACCAGCTTCGGCTGTACGTATTGCCGCCCCATCTTTTCAAAAATAGGCCCCCAGGTATCTTCGGTAGTGGCCAGAATAACGGAGGTGAACTTCGCCGCTTCATCATCCTTCGGGCTGATCGAACGCTGGGTTGAAGTCTGCTGCTGCGGCATCGGTTCGCCGGTCAGCATGCCGGTTAAATCCACGCCATAGTAACCCGCCACCAGAACGATAATTAGCAGGACGATGCCGCCTTTACCGCTTGGAATACGGAAACCGCCACCGCCGCCGCCCAGCGGCGAACCTGAATCACTACGTCTGTCTTCCACATTGTCGCTTTCACGACGCCCTTGCCAGCGCATAAGCACCTCTATTCCATCATGTTACGAATATGAGAGATCGTAGGCGGTTCAGCGGAGGATTACCACAGGAAACAACGAATAAGAGCGCCAGAAGAATGATTTCTTCCGGCGCGGAGGGGATTAGTCGAGCTTGACGCCCAGACGGTGGGCCACTTCTTCGTAAGCTTCGATCAGGCCGCCGAGGCTTTGGCGGAAGCGATCTTTGTCCATTTTATCGAGGGTGTTTTTATCCCACAGACGGCTACCGTCCGGAGAGAATTCATCGCCAAGCACCACTTCGCCTTTGAACAGACCGAACTCCAGCTTGAAGTCGACCAGAATCAGACCGGCATCATCAAACAGCTTGCTGAGTACGTCGTTCGCTTTGTAGCTGAGCTCCTTCATGCGCGCCAGGTTTTCTTTATTCACCCAGCCGAACGTCTCACAGTAGGATTCGTTGACCATCGGGTCGTGCATGGCATCGTTTTTCAGGAACAGGTCGAACAACGGCGGAGTCAGTTCGATACCTTCTTCAATACCCAGGCGTTTCACCAGTGAACCCGCCGCGCGGTTACGAATCACGCATTCAACCGGCACCATATCCAGCTTTTTCACCAGGCATTCAGTATCAGAAAGCAGCGCTTCCATTTGGGTCGGGATACCGGCTTCTTCCAGCTTGCTCATAATGAAATGGTTGAATTTGTTATTCACCATACCTTTACGATCGAACTGTTCGATGCGGGCGCCATCCCCTGCTGACGTATCGTTACGGAATTCAAGTACCAGCAGATCCGGGTTTTCGGTGCTGTATACCGTTTTCGCTTTGCCACGATACAACTCAGCTTGCTTTTTCATCTTTCACCACTCCAGTGATATTAAGCCAAAAAATTACCTTTCCGCCCGTAGGCAAAATCAGGCAAATTACCTGACTTTGCGGCTACGCACACGTTTGCGTCACTATACATTAAAAAGGGCCGGATTGCTCCAGCCCTTTTTATTACTTGTTAAATGCGGCCTGGAATACGGCTACCAGGGCGTCATTTTGCGACTGCGTCAGGGTGTGGCCTTTCGGGTCGATAAACTGCAGACTACTGCGGTTATCGAGATCGCCGACCTGCAGTTTATAGTCGCCAGAGGCCAGCTGCGGGTCACTGGCACCCAGATCCTGCCAGCTGCTGTCAGACAGCGGCTTGTAAGTTACCGCCATGCTGCCCTGAGAGCGAGTGCTGTCGGTTACCTTCATGCCCACTTTTTCAAGCGCGGCCGGCAGTTTCTGCCACACCATGTTGAACGGCGCGCGTACCACCAGCATCGGCAAGCCGGTGTCATCCGCCGCGCTCTGCACGTCGAAGGTCGCGCCAGCGCTTCGCTGCGCCGCGTTCTGCGCATTAGTGGCGTTGGAATCAAGACCGGAAGAGATAACGTTCAGCATTGAGGTGCTGTAGCGCTGCAGAGAAGCCGGGTCAGACACGGGCTTGCCCGCCTGCTCCAGGTTCACCAGCTTCACCACCACCGCCTGCTGATAGCCCTGCGGCTTAACGGAGATTTGATAACGGCCACGGTACTGCTGGTCTTCATCAAGGCGGTTCCACTCTACCCAATCGGTATTCAGCGTCTGGCCTGCATCGTCACGCTTGGTGATGGTGTAGTTTTTCGCCTGTACGATGCTAACCACCTGCGCCCATAAAGAACCGCTGCGGCTGTTTTCCACCATCAGGGTGGAGGTGTCGCCGTTAAACTGGGTACGCGCGCCGCTGACCAGGGCTAAAGGCTGAGCCGGCGGACGAATATCCAGCGCCTTGCCTACCGCACCGGTGCTGGCGGCAACCGGAATGTTGTAGTCGCCAGTCTGCAGCGGCAGGATCATCCCCGCCGGGGCGTGAAGTTCACTGAGCGGCGTGGCATCTAAATAAGCCTCGTCGCCGCTAACCTGACGCTTATAGCGCGAGTCAGAACTACAGGCCGCGAGGAGTAAAACCAGCGAAACACCCGCAACCTTCGCCAGGCGCGACTTCTGTACTGAGTAAGCCATCAAATCTCCCTAAACTCTACAGCAAACCGGCATGCTTCAGCGCTGCGGTAACCGCTTTCGTACCCGCTTCGGTAATCGGCGTCATTGGCAGGCGCAGCGTGTCGGTCGCTACAAGTCCCAACGCCTTACAAGCCCATTTGACTGGGATCGGGTTGGGTTCGACAAATAATTTTGTATGCAGCGGCATCAGACGCTGGTTAATCGCGCGAGCTTCCGCGAATTGCCCCGCCATCGCCAGTCGGCACATGTCGGCCATTTCACGGGCGGCGACGTTCGCCGTGACGGAAATAACGCCGACGCCGCCGAGCTGGATAAAGTCCATGCCGGTCGCGTCATCGCCGCTCAGCAGAATAAAGTCATCTGAAACCAGCTCTTTGATCTGGTGAACACGACTTAAGTTCCCTGTAGCTTCCTTAATACCGACAATATTTTTAATTTCCGCCAGGCGGCCAACGGTTTCCGGCAGCATATCGCAACCGGTACGGGACGGCACATTATACAGAATTTGCGGCAGGTCAGTATGTTCAGCGATAGCTTTAAAGTGTTGGAACAGGCCTTCCTGGGTCGGACGGTTATAATAAGGAGTGACCGTCAGGCAGCCGACAACGCCGCTATCGTTGAAACGTTTGGTCAGGCTAATCGCCTCTGCGGTTGCATTTGCACCGGTACCTGCAATGACCGGGATGCGGCCATCGGCCAGCTCAAGGGTCATCATCACGACGTCGCCATGCTCTTCATGGCTCAACGTTGCGGATTCGCCGGTAGTCCCTACCGAAACAATCGCCGAGGTTCCGTTGGCGACATGGTAATCAATCAGTTTTTTCAGGCTTGACCGGCAGACATTACCGTTATCATCCATCGGCGTGACAAGCGCTACAATACTTCCCGTGAACATGGGCCATCCTCAGAGCAGAAGTGGGACAAGATTCTCAATGTTACGTTTGGTGCTGCAATAAAAGCAAGAGACCCAACGCCATCTGGGATGTTGTACGCCGGTTTTTTTTATGCTTTCCTAATGTTACCTCACCTTTTTAAAGGAAGAACAGGTTTGACAGCCTCATTACAACACTATCTGGTGATTACCGCTCTGGGCGCAGACCGCCCCGGCATCGTAAACACAATCACTCGCCACGTCAGCAGCTGCGGCTGCAATATTGAAGACAGCCGCTTGGCCATGCTCGGCGACGAGTTCACGTTTATAATGCTGCTTTCCGGCTCGTGGAACGCGATTAACCTGATCGAATCAACGCTGCCGTTAAAAGGAGCCGAGCTGGATTTGCTGATCGTAATGAAGCGCACCTCCGCCCGCCCACCGCAGGCGATGCCGAATACGGTTTGGATCCAGGTAGAGGTGCCGGACTCGCCGCATATCATTGAGCGCTTTACCGCGCTGTGCGACACGTGGAATATGAATATCGCCGAACTGGTCTCCCGTACTCAACCGGGAGAAGATAAAGACGCCGCTCAGCTATTTATTCAAATCACCGCACACAGTCCTGCCTCGCAAAACACGACAAATATCGAGCAAGCGTTCAAAGCACTATGTACAGAACTGAGCGCACAAGGCAGTATTAACATCGTTAATTATTCACAGCATGATGAACAGGATGGAGTTTAACCAATGACCCCACTGAAAGCCGGTGATATCGCACCGAAATTTAGCTTACCGGACCAGGACGGCGAGGAAGTAAATTTAACCGACTTCCAGGGACAGCGTGTTCTGGTTTATTTTTACCCGAAAGCCATGACCCCAGGCTGCACCGTACAAGCGTGCGGTTTACGCGATAATATGGACGACCTGAAAAAAGCGGGCGTCGAAGTACTGGGTATCAGCACTGATAAACCAGAAAAACTGTCTCGTTTTGCCGAAAAAGAGCTGCTGAACTTTACGCTGCTGTCTGATGAAGATCATCAGGTCTGCGAACAGTTCGGCGTCTGGGGCGAAAAATCATTTATGGGGAAAACCTACGACGGCATTCACCGTATTAGCTTCCTCATTGATGCTGACGGCAAGATTGAACATGTGTTTGATAACTTCAAAACCAGCAATCACCACGATGTCGTGCTGAACTGGCTGAAAGAAAACGCATAACGTCTAAATGAAAACGCCGGGGATAATAAATCGCCCGGCGTTTTTTTGCGTCAATCAGCGCGTCACTCGTCTTCAATAACCATTCCATCAGGCCAGGCGTGAACCACCGCCTTGATTAACGTCGCCAGCGGAATCGCGAAGAATACCCCCCAGAAACCCCACAGCCCGCCGAAAATCACTACCGACAGAATAATCACCAACGGATGTAAATTCACCGCCTCCGAGAAGAGAACCGGCACCAGCAGGTTGCCATCCAGCCCCTGAATTATCAGGTATACGGCAAACAGGCTCCAGAACTCAGTACCCGCGCCGAACTGGAACAACGCCACGCCGACCACAGGAATGGTGACCACAAAAGCGCCGATATACGGAATCAGCACCGAGAATCCCACCAGCACCGCCAGCAGCAGCGAGTAGTTGAGACCGAAGAGAATGAAGCCTATCCAGGTGGCGACGCCGACGACAATCATCTCCAGCACCTTGCCGCGGATATAGTTGGTAATCTGCTGGTTCATCTCTTTCCACACCTGCCCCGCCAGGCCGCGATTACGCGGTAATACGCGGCGTACGGCATTGAGCATCTGCTGTTTATCTTTCAGCAGGAAGAAAACCATCAGCGGAACCAGGACCAGATACACCGCCAGCGTCAGCAGGCCGACCAGCGAGGCGAGCGAATACTTCACTACCGAATCGCCAACGGTCAGCATGCGGCTGCGCATATTTTCGGCCATTGCATCAATGATGCCGGCATCCATCAATGCCGGATAGCGCCGCGGCAGCGTGGCGGCGAAATCGGAAAGCTTATTGAGCATACCAGGCATATCGCGGATGAGATAAATGCCCTGTTGCCAGGCCACCGGCATCACCACAAAGGCCATTAACAGCAAGATACCGACAAATAGCACCAGAACCAGCGAGGTGGCCCAGGTTCGCGACAAGCCGATACGCTCCAGACGAACGGTGGGCCACTCCAGCAGATAGGCCAGCACGATGGCGACCAGCAGCGGCGCCAGCAGCCCGCTGAAAAAGAACATAATGCCGAAGCCGGCCAGCAGAATAACCAGCAGCGCTATCGCTTCCGGGTCGCTGAAACGACGACGATACCACTGCATTAACATCTCAAGCATAAACCCTTCCCTGAAGCGCAAATCGCCACAATCCTGGGAATTGTATCTAAGTGTCACAAAAAAGACTTCGCTTTTTATTGGCGATGACACAAACCTGCACAACTGTGCGAATATCATATTTTCAACGCCATCAACGACAGCTAAACTCGCTGAATCTGCGGCATGGGAACATTGGGCCGCACAACCGGTCAAACTGGCACACCCACATTACAGGACAGAGGTTATGTTCAGGCAGTTAAAGAAAACGCTGGTGGCCGCCGCCGTCGCGTCGTTGACGCTGGGGACGATATTACCTGCCGCCGCTGACTCGGCGGATACGCTGCCGGATATGGGCACCTCGGCAGGAAGCACCCTTTCCATCGGTCAGGAAATGCAGATGGGGGATTACTACGTACGCCAGCTACGCGGCAGCGCGCCGCTGATAAACGACCCGCTGTTGGTGCAATACATTAACGGGCTGGGCATGCGCCTGGTCGCTCACGCTAATTCCGTCCGTACGCCGTTCCACTTTTATCTGATTAATAACGATCAGATTAACGCCTTTGCCTTCTTCGGCGGCAACGTGGTGCTGCACTCGGCGCTGTTCCGCTATGCGGATAACGAAAGCCAGCTTGCCTCGGTAATGGCGCACGAAATCTCTCACGTCACCCAGCGCCATCTGGCGCGTGCGATGGAAGATCAAAAACGTAGCGCGCCGCTAACCTGGGTTGGCGCGCTGGGCTCTATTCTGCTGGCGATGGCCAGCCCGCAGGCGGGGATGGCGGCATTAACCGGCACCCTGGCTGGCACCCAACAGGGGATGATTAGCTTCACCCGTCAGAACGAAGAAGAAGCCGACCGCATCGGTATTCAGGTACTGCAGCGCTCCGGTTTCGATCCGCAGGCGATGCCGGCGTTTATGGGTAAATTACTCGACGAATCCCGCTATTCCAGCCGCCCGCCGGAAATGCTGCTCACTCACCCACTGCCGGAAAGCCGTCTGGCCGACGCCCGTAACCGCGCCAATCAGATGCGCCCGGTGGTAGTCCAGTCGTCGGCGGATTTCTATCTCGCCAAGGCCCGTACCCTCGGTATGTACAACTCCGGGGAAAATAAGCTCGGCAGCGATCTGCTTGACGCCTGGTCAAAAGGGAACATCCGCGAACAGCACGCCGCGCAGTATGGCCGCGCGCTACTGGCTATGGAGAGCAATAACTACGATCAGGCGCGCAAAGCGCTCCAGCCGCTGCTCAGCGCCGACCCACAAAATCCCTGGTATCTGGATCTCGCCACCGATATCGATCTTGGGCAGAAAAAGACCACTGACGCAATTAACCGCCTGAAAAACGCCAAAGAGATCCGCACCGATCCGGTCCTGCAACTGAACCTGGCCAATGCCTACGTACAGGGCGGGCAGCCGGCGGAAGCCGCGACCATTCTCAACCGCTACACCTTTAACAATAAAGATGACGGCAACGGTTGGGACCTGTTGGCGCAGGCGGAAGGCGCATTGGGTCATCGCGACCAGGAGCTGGCGGCGCGAGCCGAAGTCATGGCGCTGGCCGGTAGGCTTGACCAGGCCATCTCGCTGCTGAGCAGCGCCAGTTCGCAAGTGAAATTGGGCAGTTTGCAGCAGGCGCGCTACGACGCTCGCATCGACCAGCTGCGCCAGCTGCAGGAAAGATTCCGCCCCTATCAGAAAATGTAAGGAGACCACATGTCTGACGCGGTAAAAATTTACCACAACCCTCGCTGCTCGAAGAGCCGTGACACGCTCAGCCTGCTGAAAGCTAACGGCATCGACCCTGAAGTGGTGCTGTATCTGGAGACGCCGCCGGATGCCGCGACGCTGCGCCAGCTGTTGAAAATGCTGAATATGAGCAGCGCCCGTGAACTGATGCGCCAGAAAGAAGATCTGTATAAGTCGCTCAATCTCGCCGACCCACAGCTCAGCGAAGAGGCGTTGATTCAGGCCATGGTCGAGAACCCGAAGCTCATCGAACGGCCCATCGTGGTCAGCCACGGCCAGGCGCGTATCGGCCGCCCGCCGGAACAGGTACTGGAAATCGTCAGCTAATCCCTACGCGCCGCCGGTCTTGCCCGCGGCGCGATTTTTTTCGTGCCCGCTTCCAGAAAATACAGGCCAACTCCCCCTGCCCGCACAGTGGTGCTACTGTCTGTCCGTCACCTGAATCCACTGGACGGATTGCCAATGAAAAAAGCTATTTCCACGCCGCATGACGCAGTATTTAAAACCTACCTTTCCCATTCGGATACCGCGCGTGATTTTCTCCGGTTGTATCTTCCTGAAGCGCTAAAGGAGATCTGCGATCTGCGCACGCTACATTTAGAATCAGGTAATTTTATCGAAGAAGATCTCAGACCTTACTATTCCGATATTCTCTACTCGCTGCAAACCACTGCGGGCGACGGCTATATTTACGCGCTAATCGAACATCAAAGTAGCCCCGACCGACATATGGCCTTTCGCCTGATGCGCTACGCCGTCGCCGTCATGCAGCGCCACCTTGATGCCGGACACGAAAAACTTCCGCTGGTGATCCCGGTGCTTTTCTATCACGGTCTGGTGACGCCCTATCCGTTTTCAATGCGCTGGCTGGATGAGTTTGCCGCGCCGGAGCTGGCGACCACGCTCTACTACGGCGAATTTCCACTGGCGGATATCACCGTCATACCGGATGATGAAATCGCCACTCATCAACGTATGGCAACGCTGGAATTACTGCAAAAACATATTCGACAACGCGATCTGGCGCAGTTACTCGACAAGCTGAGCGAATTATTATTGACTGGATTAGCCACGCAAACACAGGTGCAGGCGCTAATGCACTACCTGGTGCTCGCGGGAAATAGCCGCGAACCGATAAAGTTTATTCGTGAGTTGGCGCGCCGGACGCCGCAACATAAGGAGACGCTGATGACTATTGCAGAATATCTCGAGCAGCAAGGGCTGGAGCGCGGTTTGCTTCAGGGCCGGCAAGAAGGCCGGAAAGAAGAAGCACAGCGTATCGCCGCCGCGATGTTACGTAGCGGTCTCGCCCCCGCGCTGGTGGCGCAGCTAACCGGGCTGGCAGAGCAGGAACTGGCGTCGCTTTCGGCTTAAAGCTTCAGGATCTCTTTAACAAATGGGATCGTCAGTTTTCGTTGGGCGGTAATCGATGCGTGATCGAGCTGATCGAGCGTCATAAACAGCGAGCGCATTTCTCTATCCAGCCGCTTGAGCAGGAATCGGCAGACGTCTTCCGGCATCTCGAAACCGCGCAGTCTGGCGCGTAGCTGCAGCGCCTGCAGCTTATCTTCATCCGACAGCGGCTGCAGCTTATAGATTTGCCCCCAGTCAAGGCGCGAGGCGAGATCCGGCAAGCCGAGATGCAGCTGCCGCGGCGGGCAATCGCCGGTGATCAGCAGGCGGGTTTTACCTGATTCGAGAATACGGTTATAGAGATTAAAGATAGCCATCTCCCAGGGCTCGTCCCCTGCCACGCACTCGATGTTATCGATGCACACCAGCGCCAGTTGCTCCATGCCGTCCAGCACTTCCGGCACGAACCACGTGCGCTTATCCAACGGCACGTAGCCGACGGCATCGCCACGCTGGGATAGCTCAGCGCAGGCGGCATGCAAAAGGTGGCTACGCCCCGCGCCTTCACGAGACCAGATATAGATGTATCCGCTGTGTTCCTGCCGCAACACGTTCTGCAGAGCGGCAAGTAGGGAAGGATTATCACCCGGCCAGAAACTCGCGAACGTTTCGTCGTCAGGAAGATACAGTGGCAAAGAGAGCTGTGCCGGAGCGTTCAGATGGACCTCAACATAGGCTTACAGAAAAACGCGAAGAGTTTAACACAGTTTTAGGTCCGGAGAGAACCGGGCAGGATCGCTGCCCGGTATCAGGATCGTTATTTCGCTTCTTCGCTATCCGCGGCGTCCAGCACCACTTCTTCCGGACGCAGAACGCTGATCAGTTTAAAGATCAAGCTCAGACAGATACCGACGATCGTCGCCAGCGCCATGCCTTTCAGCTCCGCCGCGCCAATATGCACCTTCGCGCCGCTCACGCCGATAATCAGAATAACTGAGGTCAGAATCAGGTTCTGCGCTTTGCTGTAATCGACTTTTGATTCGATCAGCACGCGGATACCGGATGCGCCGATCACCCCGTACAGCAGCAGAGAAACGCCGCCCATCACCGGTACCGGGATAATCTGAATCGCCGCCGCCAGCTTGCCGACGCAGGAGAGCAGAATCGCAATAATCGCCGCGCCGCCAATAACCCAGGTACTGTATACGCGGGTAATCGCCATCACGCCAATATTTTCACCGTAGGTGGTGTTTGGCGTTGAGCCAAAGAAACCGGAGACAATCGTCGACAGCCCGTTGGCGAACATCGAGCGGTGCAGACCCGGATCGCGGATCAGATCGCGTTTAACGATATTGGCGGTCACCACCAGGTGCCCCACGTGCTCGGCGATCACCACCAGCGCAGCAGGCAAAATAGTGAAAATGGCAAACCACTCAAAGCGCGGGGTGTAGAAAGTCGGCAGTGCAAACCAGTGCGCTTCGGCGATAGGCGTCGTATCGACCACACCCATCACGAAGGAGAGCGCATAGCCTACCAGCACGCCGATAAGAATCGGGATAATCGCCAGGAAGCCGCGGAACAGTACGGATCCAAAAACCGTCACTGCCAGCGTCACCATCGAAATAATAATGGTTTTGCTGTCGGGCGATTGGCCGTCAGCCGGCAGCAGCCCGGCCATGTTCGCCGCCACACCCGCCAGTTCCAGACCGATAACCGCCACGATGGCGCCCATCGCCGCCGGCGGGAACATCACATCCAGCCAGCCGGTACCGGCTTTTTTGACAATAAAGGAGACGATGCAGAACAGGACGCCGCACATAATGAAACCGCCGAGCGCTACTTCATAACCCAGCGGCAACAGCAGCAGCACCGGGGAGATAAAGGCGAAGCTCGACCCCAGATAGGCCGGAATTTTGCCTTTACAGATAAAGAGGTACAACAGCGTACCGATGCCGTTAAACAGCAGTACGGTAGCCGGGTTAATGTGGAACAGGATAGGCACCAGAACCGTTGCGCCAAACATGGCGAACAGATGTTGCAAACTAAGCGGGATTGTCTGTAAAAGCGGCGGTCTTTCACTCACCCCGATTGCACGGCGCGTCATAATGTTATCCTCTGAGAGTCGTTTGTTATTTGTTGTGGGCGTGATTTATTCAAAAAAAAGCCGACTCTCAAAGTCGGCTTTTTATCACTTCATCATTTATTTGGTACCGAAAATCTTATCGCCGGCATCGCCGAGGCCTGGAATAATGTATCCGTGCTCATTGAGGCCCTGGTCGACGGACGCGGTGTACAGCTCGACGTCAGGATGCGCTTTCTCCAGCGCGGCAATGCCTTCCGGCGCCGCCACCAGCACCAGCACCTTAATGCTCGAGCAGCCCGCTTTTTTCAGCAGGTCGATAGTTGCGATCATCGAACCGCCAGTTGCCAGCATCGGGTCAACCACCAGCGCCATACGCTCGTCAATGTTAGAAACCAGCTTCTGGAAGTAAGGAACCGGCTCCAGCGTTTCTTCATCACGGTAGATACCAACCACGCTGATACGCGCGCTCGGCACGTGCTCCAGCACGCCTTCCATCATCCCCAGACCGGCACGCAGGATAGGCACTACGGTAATTTTCTTACCTTTGATCTGCTCAACTTCGACCGGACCGTTCCAGCCTTCGATAGTGACACGCTCGGTAGCGAGATCGGCGGTTGCTTCGTAGGTCAGTAAGCTACCAACCTCTGAGGCGAGTTCACGGAAGCGTTTAGTACTGATGTCATGCTCACGCATCAGGCCCAGCTTGTGTTTGACGAGTGGATGTTTCACTTCCACGATCTTCATTCTCTTTCTCCTCTGAGGGGCAGCCACAAAAAAAATCGCGGGATTATACCGCTTTTTGCGGATTGCGCCATACCCATCTTGCTTGACGTATATCAAACAAAGTGATTTATGGATTGTTACACATTATAAAACAAACAAAAAAAGCCGGAGGTTCCCCTTCGGCCTTTATCTTTGACAAGGCTATGCTAGTTGGCGATTACAGATTTTCGCCGTTACTGGCAATAACCTGCTGATACCAGGCAAAGGATTTTTTACGGCTGCGGGCCAACGTGCCGCGACCGTCGTTATCTTTATCGACAAAGATAAATCCATAGCGTTTTTTCATCTCGCCGGTACCGGCGGAGACCAGATCGATACAGCCCCACGGGGTATACCCCATCAGATCTACGCCATCCTCCACTACCGCTTTTTTCATTTCGGCAATATGGGCACTGAGATACTCGATACGATACTGGTCATCCACGCTGCCGTCAGCTTCACGCACGTCAATGGCGCCAAAGCCGTTCTCAACGATAAACAGCGGCAACTGATAGTGATCCCAGAACCAGTTGAGCGAGTAGCGCAGACCAACCGGGTCAATCTGCCAGCCCCAATCCGATTTCTTGACGTACGGGTTGGAGACCAGGCTGGTACTTTCGTCGTAATCCAGGTGTGGATTATCGTCAGTCGCTTTGGTGGCGAAGGACATGTAGTAGCTAAAACCAATATAGTCGACGCAACCCTCTTTTAACGCCTGGCTATCGGCGTCGGTGATATCCAGCGTAAAACCGCGGCGCGCGAAGTAGTTGAGCAAATGCTGCGGATAGCGGCCACGCACGTGCACATCGGTAAACCAGTAACGACGATGCATAGCGTTCATCGCCATCATGATGTCGTCCGGCGCGCAGGTGAGCGGATAGATTGGACACATCGCGATCATACAGCCAATCTGCAGGTCCGAATTAATCTCACGTGCCGCCTTTACCGCCAGCGCACTGGCCACCAGTTCATAATGGGCAGCCTGAAACATCACCGGCTCACGGTCTTCTCCGGGCTGATACTTCAGGCCGGAGTTGGTAAAGGGGGCGAAATCTTCATGGAAGTTGGCCTGGTTGTTGATCTCGTTAAAGGTCATCCAGTACTTCACTTTGTGCTGATAGCGGGTAAACACCACCTTCGCGAAGCGGACAAAGAAATCAATGAGTTTACGGTTGCGCCAGCCGCCGTATTCAGTCACCAGGTGGTAAGGCATTTCAAAATGGGAGAGCGTGATCACCGGTTCGATACCATATTTCAGGCACTCGTCGAACAGATCGTCATAGAATTGCAGGCCCGCCTCATTGGGCTCCAGCTCATCGCCCCGCGGAAAAATGCGCGTCCAGGCAATTGAAGTACGGAAACACTTAAATCCCAGTTCGGCAAACAGCGCTACGTCTTCTTTATAACGATGATAAAAATCAATTGCCTCATGGTTGGGATAGTTATGACCAGGCAGTACGCCGTCGGTGATCGTTCGCGGCACCCCATGGGCGCCTGCGGTCATCACGTCAGCGACGCTAATCCCCTTCCCTCCTTCTTGCCAGCCGCCCTCAAGCTGATGCGCCGCTACCGCGCCGCCCCACAGAAAACCTTCTTTGAATCCGGACATATACTCTCCCTATAGACGATCGTTATGCGCTTTTCACCAAACAGAAACCGGTTTCATTGGCATAATGATCATTCATTAAAGGCGAGGCAAGCAGAAGACTGTACCCGGTTTCATTTTCGTGAACAGTATCAAATTTGCTCATCTGTTAGCCGTTTTAAATCGAGTGTAAAGCAGGCTCGCAAACGTTTGCTTTCCCTGTTAGAATTGCGCCGATTTTTCTTGCTACCGCAAACGCGTGGAGACTTCGCAGTGACCGATAAAACCTCTCTCAGCTATAAAGATGCCGGCGTGGATATTGATGCAGGCAACGCTCTCGTCGACCGTATTAAGGGCGTGGTGAAGAAAACCCGTCGCCCGGAAGTGATGGGCGGACTGGGCGGATTCGGCGCGCTGTGCGCTCTGCCGCAGAAGTACCGCGAACCGGTACTGGTCTCCGGTACCGACGGCGTCGGCACCAAGCTGCGTCTGGCGATGGACCTTAAACGTCACGACACTATCGGTATCGATCTGGTCGCTATGTGCGTCAATGACCTCGTAGTTCAGGGCGCCGAGCCGCTGTTTTTCCTCGACTACTACGCGACCGGTAAACTGGACGTGGATACTGCGGCAAGCGTGATCAGCGGCATCGCCGAAGGCTGCTTACAGTCCGGCTGCGCGCTGGTTGGCGGCGAAACGGCAGAGATGCCGGGTATGTACCATGGTGAAGATTACGACGTGGCCGGTTTCTGCGTCGGCGTGGTAGAAAAATCAGAAATCATCGACGGCAGCAAAGTGGCTGACGGCGACGTCCTGGTCGCGCTTGCCTCCAGCGGCCCGCACTCTAACGGCTACTCGCTGGTGCGTAAGATTATCGAAGTCAGCGGCGTTGATCCGCAGACCACCGACCTCAACGGCAAACCGCTGGCCGACCACCTGCTGGCGCCGACCCGCATCTATGTCAAATCGATTCTGAATCTGATTGCCAACGTCGACGTCCACGCCATCGCCCACCTGACCGGCGGCGGCTTCTGGGAAAATATTCCGCGCGTACTGCCGGACAACACCCAGGCGGTAATCGACGAGTCCTCCTGGCAGTGGCCGGAAGTCTTCAACTGGCTGCAAACCGCCGGTAATGTCAGCAGCCACGAAATGTACCGCACCTTTAACTGCGGCGTCGGCATGCTGGTCGCGCTGCCGGCAGCCGAGGCGGATAAAGCCATCGCCCTGCTGAACGAGCAGGGTGAAAACGCCTGGAAAATCGGTTACATCAAGGCATCCGATGCCGAACAACGCGTGGTCATTGAATGAAAAACATTGTGGTGCTGATTTCCGGTAACGGCAGTAATTTACAGGCGATTATTGATGCCTGCGCCCGGAAGCAAATCAACGGCACCCTGCGTGCGGTATTCAGCAATAAGGCCGAAGCATTCGGCCTTGAGCGTGCCCGCGAGGCCGGTATTCCGGCCTTTGCGCTCTCGCCGAAAGCGTTTGATAGCCGCGAAGCCTTCGACCGCGAGCTGATGCAACAAATCGATGTCTTCCAACCCGATCTGGTGGTGCTGGCGGGCTACATGCGTATCCTTAGCCCAGCGTTTGTTGGCCACTATCAGGGGCGCTTGCTGAATATCCATCCTTCTCTGCTGCCGAAATATCCAGGGCTGCATACTCATCGCCAGGCGCTGGAAAATGGTGATGAGGAACATGGCACCTCGGTGCATTTCGTCACCGACGAACTCGATGGCGGGCCGGTGATCTTACAGGCTCGGGTGCCGGTATTTCCGGAAGACAGCGAAGATGACGTTACCGCCCGCGTTCAGGCGCAGGAGCACGATATCTATCCGCTGGTGGTGAGCTGGTTTGTTGATGGCCGCCTGCGTATGGAAGCTAACTCTGCGTGGCTGGATAATCGCAAGCTGCCGCCGCAGGGCTATGCCGCCGAAGAATAAGTTCGACCTGCCCCGGAGCAATCGCCGGGGCACCTTCCTCTCTTATTTCCTCGCTAATTATCGCCGTTTTCCAGACATAGCGCGTTAGGGTTCCAGGCTGCCGGTAATGGTATCGGGCGCTGATAATCAAATTCGCGCAGTGTCAGACCCGCTACGCCGTTGGCGTACAGTACCGGCAAACCGCCGGGATAAGGCTCGACACCCCAAACTCGGCCGCTTTGCGGATTCAAACACCAGGCGTTATCAATCCCCATCCCGGTCGGCGACATCGGATTACACGGCGGGCGGATATCATAAAGCCCCTGCTCCGCTGCCAGGTTCAGCTTCTGGGTGAGCTGCACGCCGTCAAACAGAATGCGCCGGATCTGACCTGGCGTTTCACTATGCAGGTTTATCGCGCCTTCGCACTCGCCAACCAGCCCGCGGAACTGGATCTGTGAGATTTCGCCGGGTTCAATCGCCGGATCGCGACGGCGCGCGGAAAGGAAAACAGGGTCCGCCTCGCCCCAATGACAGGCCGGCACGCTCACGCAATCAAAAGCAATGCTGCTAAAAATCATCCGCCGTAGCCGCCCGCCGTCGCGGGATATCAGGCCAATGCCGCGATTGGAGTCAAAGATAGTGCAGTTACTCACCAGCACATCTTCAATATCCTGCCAGGTTTCAGTACCGATTTTAAAGGCGCAGCTTTTCGAGCGCAGCGTGCAGTTAACGATGGTTACCTGACGCAACGGTCGCTGGATCCGCTCAGGTTTATCGGTGGTCTTCAGACAGATGGCATCATCCGCCGCGCTGAAATAGCTATTGGCGATATGGACCTGCTGGCAGCTGTCGATATCCAGCGCATCGGTATTGGCCATCGTCAAATCGTTGTCGACGGTGACGCCGTCAACCACCACCCCCGTACAGGAGACCAGATGGATTGTCCACATCGGGGCATGTCGTACGGTGATGTTTTCCAGCCGGACGCGACGGCAATTCTCCAGCAAAATGATCCGCGGGCGCGCCGTGGCTGGCGTGCGGTAGCCCATGGCATCAACGCCACGGGAAAACCAGCCATCAGCGCTGCCGTAAATCTCGCCGCCTCCGCAGATAGTAATATTCTGCGCATCCACAGCATACAGAAAGGCCCGATCTGAAGATTCCGCCCGGCTCAGCGCCGTCGCCTGAGCAAAGTCATCATAGTTTTCGCTAACGATAAGCTCGGCGCCCGGCGACAGCCACAAACAGGTGTTCGAGCCTATCCGTAAACCGCCAAGCGCGTACCTGCCGCAATCAACCACCAACCGGCCGCCGCCCGCCTGCGCCAGTTCGTCCAGCGCCTGTTGAAAGAGTTCAGTATCAGGCGTCACGCCATCCGCATGGGGATGGCGCTGCGAAAGATAAATGTTCATAGCATGTCCTGGAAATCAACGTGGGGACTATCTCACCATCTCTCTCACCCTCAGCGTAGGGTCGAAATCGCTACCGCGGAAATATCTGCGTACCCTTTCACATTCGCCGTCACGCTCAGGGGCAAAACGTGAGATTACGCGCAAAATTTGCCTGCGGAAAAAATGAAAACAGGGCCGTTATCACAGTAAACGCCCTCTTAAACCGCAGAATATGTGAGCAACGTCACGGGATTTATTTCATTTTGTCGCCATTTGGCATGCTGCTCGCAGAACGGTACGAAAAACCGACTGTCGGAATTCTCGCCTCCCTCCCCCTCTTTTACTGTGCAACCTCGCATTCCTTACCAAAGAGATACGCTCATGACGAGGACAGTGACCCCGCAACGAGAAGTCAAAACCCGCAACATCCTCTGCTGGGGGATGGGCGATATTTTCGGCAGCGGCGCGATGACCATCACCGGCCTGTGGCTGCTCTACTTTTATATTGAAGTCGCCGGGCTCTCGCCCGCCGCCGCGGCCTCTATTTTCGCTATCGCCAAGATTTGGGACGGCATCACGGACCCGGTGATGGGCTACATTACCGACAACATTCGCACCCGTTGGGGGCGGAGACGGATCTTCTTTATTCTCGGCGCGCCGTTATCGCTCTGTTTCGCCCTGATGTGGATAAGTGGTTTTGGTTATGCCTGGTACCTTGGTACCTATCTACTATTCAGCACCGTCTTCACCCTGCTGATGGTGCCTTACGATACGCTGCCTGCAGAGATGACCACCCGCTATGATTTGCGCTCGAAAATGTCCGGCGCGCGAATGCTATTCGCTCAGGCGACAGCCTTTCTCGCGGCGCTGATCCCCGGGCAAATCATGGCCCACGTCGCCGATAAATCGCAGGCGTTTCTCTATATCGGCACTATCTTTGCCCTGCTTTTTGCCTTGCCGTGGATCTTCGTCTGGCGCGGTACCTGGGAACGTGAGCATCTCCCACTACCGCAGACGCAGCAAGGTTTAGGCAAAACACTACGTTCGCTGTATCGCGAAATGGCCTCTACCTTCCGTCTGCGGACCTTCCGTATTCATATCATGATGTATGTCGGTGGCGCGGTGGCGCTGGATATTTTCGGCTCGCTGTTTATGCACTATATGACCTACGTGCTACGTGTCGGCACCTCGCTGGCTTCGCAGGCCATGAGTCTGATGACGCTGTTTCAGTTCTTCGCGATCCCTTTATTTACCTGGCTTTGCATCCGCGTCGGCAACGGCAACGCCTATAAGGTGGCTATCGCGCTGATCCTCTGCGCGCTACTGTGGTTCAGCCAATTGACCGCTTCTTTCAGCCATCTTTCCTGGCTGCTGCTCGGCGGCGCAATCGTGATGGGCATCGCCCGCGGCGGCACCTATCTTATCCCATGGAATGTCTACAATTTTCTGCCCGATATCGATGAAGCTTACACCGGCGTGCGGCGTGAAGGGATCTACGCGGGGGTGATGATGCTGACGCGCAAATTCTCCCAGGCGCTGGCGCTGTTTATCGTCGGCCTGGCGCTGGAAGCCTTTGGATTCACCAAAGGCGCCGAAACGCAGAATACCGCCGCGCTGAATGGTATCTGGTGGGTATTCCTCGTAGGCCCCGGCCTGCTGGCCTTACTGGCAATGTATGGCGCGTTTCGTTTTCGCTTGAGCCAGCCGCGACATCAAATCCTGATTAGCGAACTGGAGCGTCTGCGCGCCGGTGGTCATCCACAGGATGCCAGCCCGCAGACCCGCGAAACTATCGAGCTACTGACCGGCCATCCTCATCGCAACGATCGCTGGCAACACGCCGCCGTTTCTTCTCAAGGAAATCACTATGTCGCAGAAAAACAACCGTCCTGAATTACAATCACTCATCGAAGCGCTAATCGGCAACTTAACCGCGATTACCGATGATAGCGGCGAGTATTTGCAGCGGCTGGCAGATGGCCGGGTGGTTGACACCAAAGGTTGGGACGGTTGGGAGTGGACGCATGGCATCGCCCTGTTTGGCCTGTTTCGCTACCAGCAACTGACAGGATCGCTTCGGGCTCGTGAACTTATCGACGGCTGGTTTAGCGCCCGTTTCGCCGAGGGTACGCCGGAGAAAAACATCAACACCGCTTGTCCGTTTTTAACCCTGGCGCTGTGCTATCAACAGACGCCGCGCAGCGACTGGCGCGCCTATCTGGAAAGCTGGGGAGATGCGATATATCGCCAGATGCCGCGTACCGAAGAGGGCTGCCTGCAACACGTCACCTATGAGAATCCCCATCATCAACAAATTTGGGACGATACGCTCATGATGGCGGTACTGCCGCTGGCGATGCTCGGCAAGATGTTTGATAAACCGCGCTGGGTAGAAGAGGCGAAATTTCAGTTTTTGCAGCACCTGCACTATTTAAGCGACCACCAAAGCGGCCTGTGGTTTCACGGCTGGCATTTCGACGGCAGACACCATTTCGCCGGCGCGCTGTGGGCCCGCGGCAATAGCTGGATAACGCTGGCGATACCGGAACTGCTGGAGATGCTTGAGCTCGACGAGCATGACGCCTTTTACCGCCAGTTGCAAAATACTCTGCAAATTCAGGTCAGCGCCCTTGCCCGCTGCCAGGCCGAAAACGGCCTATGGCCGACGCTGCTTAACGACCCGGATAGTTATCTGGAAGCCTCTGCGACGGCGGGCTTTGCCGCGGGTATTTTCAAGGCGGTGCGCCTCGGCTACCTCGACGATGCGTTTCTGCCGGTCGCCGGGAAAGCCTGCCGGGGCATTATCGAACATATCTCGCCGCAAGGAGAGTTAACGCAGGTGTCGTTTGGCACGGCGATGGGCAACGACCTCGACCACTATCGTAACATCCCCCTGACCGCCATGCCCTACGGCCAGGCAATGGCGATACTGTGCCTGGTTGAAGCGCTACGCCGCACGCTTTAATACGGCTATCTGAGCGCCGTCAGTTCGGTGCTCAGGCTATCCGCCAGATTACGTGCTCGTACAGGATCGAACATCACGTAAAACGCCGGTGAGGCCTCGCCTGTCTGCTGACAAAGCGTTTCCATTTCCGATGCGCAGCGATATAACGCCTGCACGTTAATATGGCAAATCTCCCGCATGCTCCAGCTGTTTTCCACCTCTCGGGCGAAGTGCAGAGTAAAGAAGGCCTTTTGCGCGTGGGTAAACGTCTGACAATAGAGCGCCAATCCCTGCCACTCCTCACGCCACCGAAGCGCCAGCGCGGCGGGAAAATCCGCCGTGAGAGCGAACGCTTGCGCTGCTTTCCCCAGCAGCTGCGCGCTGGCTGCGACTTCATCTTTTTCTTGCGCGATTTGCGTGAGATTAGCCATCGACTTCTGCGGGTCGTCGCGGGTGAAGTGGATATCCTGCGCCGAACCGGGTAACCAGTGACTGCGCGCCAGTTGTCCGTAAAGGCCCCACACCGCCTGGCCGTAGCTTTCAGGCAATTGGCTATGGCGATGGAAAACATGGTCTCGCACATATATTGACTGATAGAGCGTCTGCGTCGCCTGCTCAAGCAGCGACTGGAACTGCTGCGCGACATCGGCTGGCGGACACCAGCCGTAACGCTGCGCCAGCCATTGCACCAGTAACTGCTGCTGATTTTTCGCCGCCCCTTCGCCCAGCAACTGACTACAGGCGAAGAGATTACATTCGCTTAACGTCGCAGGGATCCAGTGATTATCGATACTTTCCCAACTGGTTTTACAGATAGCGCCGGTAATGCGCGGGTTGCGACTCTGACACCACAACAGTCGCCCCTGCAGCTCATCAATACGTAAAAACGGCATGACTCCCCATCCCACTTCTTCGCCGGCAAGATCGATATCGATCCATACATCTCGCGTCTGCACCGCCAACAGCGCCGGATTGTTAGGGAAAGCAGGCCAGAAACGTTCCGGCGTGAGTTTTATCGATACCGAAACCGCAGGCGGCAGCGGTTCAATCGCATCCAGCACGGCGCTGAGATCGTCATTGCTGGCAGGGAAGACACGCAGTACCAGATGCTTATTTTGCGCGGCTACCGCCTGACTCAGGGCGTTAAAACAGCGGCGGTAGATCATCAAGCTTTGCGCTGGCTGGCGGGGATCGTCGTGTTGTCTGTCCCACTGCGGACGAGAGATCGGTAATAATCCATCAGTACTGGAGAGCGCGATAATCAAACCGGTGAGCGCCGGTACGCTTTGACACACGGCGCGGATTTTGTCGGTTAACCAGCGGCTCCAGAAATCGACATCAAAACGCACCCCGCGCGGGGTATCCAGCAGTTCCGGATGCGCTAATAACAGTTCGGTCGGGAAGCTAAGTTCTTTCGCCTGCAGATAACATTGCAACCCCTGCTCACGGCAGCGTAACGCCAGCCGGTTGAGATAGATACAGCGCGCTCGTTGTTGGCTCGACAATCGGTCGTTATAGTCAAAAGGCGTATACCCCTGTGGCGAAACCAGCTTGCCAAATAACTCGGTCTGCCCCACCACCACGGTATTAAAATCATGCTCAATTGCGTATTCAATCAACCGACAGGCCGACGGCCAGTGCCAGATGTCCTGATTATTGAGCTCCAGCGCCCGCGTTTCCCACATTGTTTCGCCCTCCATTTCGCCCCTGACTGAACATAACGTAAGCAAACAAACGCGTCCGCTTTTTCCCGGCATCTGATTGCAAGAAAACTGTCATATTGCTTTGACATAGTTGGACATTCAATGGCAAAGCTCGCCATAATGAAAAAGCGACGTCAATGATCCGGAGTGTGAGTTGTAATGGGCCAGGAAAAGCTATACATCGAAAAAGAACTCAGCTGGTTGTCCTTTAACGAGCGCGTACTTCAGGAAGCGGCGGACAAGAGCAACCCGCTTATCGAGCGCATGCGCTTCTTAGGAATTTACTCCAATAACCTTGATGAGTTTTACAAAGTGCGCTTCGCTGAACTTAAGCGACGCATTCTTATCAGTGAAGAACAAGGTAGTACCGCCCATTCGCGTCATCTGTTAGGCAAAATCCAGGCCCGCGTGCTAAAGGCCGATCAGGAATTTGATGGTCTCTATAATGAACTGCTGCTGGAAATGGCGCGTAATCAGATCTTCCTGATTAACGAACGCCAGCTGTCCGTTAACCAGCAATCCTGGTTACGCAACTACTTCAAACAGTATCTGCGCCAGCATATTTCGCCGATTCTGATCAACCGCGAGACGGACCTGGTTCAATTCCTGAAAGATGATTACACCTATCTGGCGGTGGAGATTATCCGCGGCGATACCATTAACTATGCGCTGCTGGAGATTCCATCCGATAAGGTGCCACGCTTTGTGAACCTGCCGCCGGAGACGCCGCGACGCCGCAAACCGATGATTCTGCTGGATAACATTCTGCGTTACTGCCTGGATGATATCTTTAAGGGCTTCTTTGACTACGATGCCCTGAATGCATACTCGATGAAAATGACCCGTGATGCCGAGTACGATCTGGTACACGAAATGGAATCGAGCCTGATGGAGCTGATGTCCTCCAGCCTGAAGCAGCGCTTAACCGCCGAGCCGGTGCGTTTTGTCTACCAGCGCGATATGCCGGATGCGATGGTCGAAATGCTGCGCGATAAGCTCTCCATCTCGAACTACGATTCGATGCTGCCGGGCGGTCGTTATCACAACTTTAAAGACTTTATCGGTTTCCCGAATGTTGGCAAGGCCAATCTGGTCAATAAACCGATGCCGCGCCTGCGCCACCTGTGGTTCGATAAATTTCGCAACGGCTTTGACGCTATCCGCGAACGCGACGTACTGCTCTACTACCCATACCATACCTTCGAGCACGTGCTTGAACTGCTGCGTCAGGCGTCGTTCGACCCGAGCGTGCTGGCGATCAAAATCAATATCTACCGCGTCGCTAAGGATTCACGGATTATCGATTCGATGATCCACGCCGCCCACAACGGTAAAAAAGTGACCGTGGTGGTTGAACTGCAGGCTCGCTTCGACGAAGAGGCCAATATTCACTGGGCCAAACGTCTGACAGAAGCCGGCGTACACGTTATCTTCTCGGCGCCGGGGCTGAAGATCCACGCCAAACTCTTCCTCATTTCGCGTAAAGAAGGCGATGAGGTAGTGCGTTATGCGCATATCGGCACCGGCAACTTCAACGAGAAAACCGCTCGTATCTACACCGACTATTCGCTCCTCACCGCCGACGCGCGCATCACTAATGAAGTCCGTCGCGTGTTTAATTTTATCGAAAACCCTTACCGGCCAGTCAGCTTCGACTACCTGTTGGTGTCGCCGCAGAACTCGCGTCGTCTGCTGTATGAAATGATCGACCGCGAAATCGCCAATGCGCAGAATGGGCAACCGTCCGGAATTACGCTTAAATTAAATAACCTGGTCGATAAAGGGCTGGTGGACAGACTTTATGCCGCCTCCAGTACCGGCGTGCCGGTTAACCTGCTTATCCGCGGTATGTGCTCGCTAATCCCGGGTCTTGAGGGAATTAGCGAAAATATTCGCGTGATTAGTATCGTTGACCGTTTCCTTGAGCACGATAGGGTCTATTGTTTTGAAAACGGTGGTGATAAACAGGTGTGGTTATCCTCCGCCGACTGGATGACGCGCAATATCGACTATCGTATCGAAGTCGCCGTACCGCTGCTGGACCCGCGTCTGAAGCAACGCGTACTGGATATTCTCGATATCCTGTTCAACGATACCGTAAAAGCGCGCTATCTTGATAAAGAACTGAGTAATCGCTACGTGCCGCGCGGCAATCGCCGCAAAGTACGCGCACAGATAGCGATTTACGATTATCTCAAATCACTCGAACAACCCGATTAACCTATGCCAATAAACGAAAAAACCCCTCGGCCGCAGGAGTTCGCTGCGGTCGACCTTGGTTCGAACAGTTTTCATATGGTGATCGCCCGTGTCGTCGACGGGGCAATGCAGATCATCGGTCGCCTGAAGCAGCGCGTCCACCTGGCCGATGGCCTGGATGAAAACTCGGTGTTGAGCGAAGAAGCGATTACTCGTGGGCTGAACTGCCTGTCGCTGTTTGCGGAACGTCTGCAGGGATTCTCCCCTTCCAGCGTTTGTATCGTCGGGACGCATACCCTGCGCCAGGCGGCTAACGCGGCGGATTTTCTCAAACGAGCGGAAAAAGTTATCCCTTATCCCATCGAAATAATCTCCGGTAACGAAGAAGCGCGTCTGATTTTTATGGGCGTCGAACATACGCAACCGGAGCGCGGCCGTAAGCTGGTTATCGACATCGGCGGCGGTTCGACTGAGCTCGTCATCGGCGAAGATTTCGAGCCCCGCCTGGTTGAAAGCCGACGTATGGGCTGCGTAAGCTTCTCGCAGGCCTATTTCGCCGGCGGCGTTATCAATAAAGAAAACTTCCAGCGCGCGCGCCTGGCGGCGGTGCAGAAACTGGAAACCCTGGCATGGCAGTTCCGTATTCAGGGGTGGAACGTGGCGCTGGGCGCCTCTGGCACCATCAAAGCCGCGCACGAAGTGCTGGTCGCCATGGGGGAGAAAGACGGCTTCATTACCCCGGAACGTCTTGAAATGCTGGTCAGTGAGCTTCTGAAGAATAAAAACTTCGACTCATTAAGCCTGCCGGGATTGTCGGAGGACCGCAAAGCGGTATTCGCCCCGGGTCTGGCGATTTTGTGCGGGGTATTCGACGCGCTGGCGATCAAAGAACTGCGCCTGTCCGACGGCGCCCTGCGCGAAGGCGTGTTGTACGAGATGGAAGGTCGCTTCCGCCACCAGGATATTCGCAGCCGTACGGCCCAGAGCCTGGCGAACCAGTACAATATCGATCGCGAACAGGCGCGCCGGGTACTGGAGACTACCACTCAGATGCTGGAACAGTGGCAGGAGCAAAACCCGAAACTGGCTAACCCGCATCTGTCTGCCCTGCTGAAGTGGGCGGTAATGCTACATGAAGTGGGGCTGAACATTAACCACAGCGGCATGCATCGCCACTCTGCCTATATCCTGCAAAATAGCGATCTGCCGGGCTTTAATCAGGAGCAGCAGACACTGATGGCCACGCTGGTGCGCTATCACCGCAAAGCTATCAAGCTTGATGATTTGCCGCGTTTTACCTTGTTCAAGAAAAAACAGTTCTTGCCGCTGATCCAACTACTGCGTCTGGGCGTATTACTGAACAATCAGCGTCAGGCGACCACTACGCCGCCAAAACTGACATTGAAGACAGAAGCCAACCACTGGACGTTAATTTTCCCGCATGACTGGTTTAGCCAGAATGCGTTGGTGCTGCTGGATCTGGAAAAAGAGCAACAGTACTGGGAAGGCGTGCCGGAATGGCTGCTGAAAATTACTGAAGAAGAAGCGTAAAGCTGACATCTTTGACTAAAACGGCCGGGTCACACGCCCGGCCGTTTTTTATGCGACGTCAGCCGCGCAGGCCAGTTGTTCTATCGGAACCGGCATTCCAATGTCAAAGCCCTGCATATAATCAATCCCCAGCGAAATCACCGCCTGGCGGATCTCCGGTGATTCCACATACTCCGCCACTACCTGCATATTTTTGATTTGCGCCAACCGGCAAATCGACGCCACAACCTGATAATCCAGACTGCTGGTGACCAGATTACGGATAAAGCTACCGTCAATTTTCAGCATATCAACGTTAAGCGTTTTCAGCCGCGCATAGCTGGCATAGCCGGTGCCAAAATCATCAATCGCCACCCGGCATCCCAATTCCTGCAACCGCGCGAGCGTTTGTTGCGCCTGCTCCGGATTACTGAGCGAGTGATTTTCCGTCAGCTCAAAAATAAGCTGCCAGGGCTCAATATTATAATGATGCAGCATTTCCTCGACTTCGTCCGGGAAACGGCTGCGGCTGACCGAAACTGGCGACAGATTGATGGCCAAACGCATGCCCGGCAACGTATGGCGATTATCGTTCATAAAAGCCAGCGTATTGTCGATAACCCAGTTGTCGATGCGCGAAGCCAGGCCAAATTCGTGCGCCGCAGGCAAAAAATTATCCGGCGCAACCAGCTCCCCCTGCTCGCCCACCATACGCAACAGGACTTCATGATAGCTATCGCCGCGCATGCCGATAATGGGCTGCGCCATCAGCCGAAAACGATTCTGATCCAGCGCCTGCAGGATCTGGTTCATCATTGACACACGTTCTTTTAACCCCTGCTGAACGTGAACGGCGCCGCGGCGCTGCACGTTTTCCGGGTGGCCGCTGGTCAATGACATGTCGGCTATATTATTCAGTTCGCCGAGCAGTAAATACAGATGCTTGACAGGAGAACGTACGTTGCAATAGCTGATCCCGACAGGCGGCTGTAGCGGAATACCATCCCAGATAAAACGGAACTGCTTAATCCGCTCATCCAGCATCACGATGCGTTTTTGATGGTCGTCGCTATTCAGGCGTATCACCAGGTCATGGCCCGAAAGGTGATAGACCATTTCGTTCGGCTGCAGTATGTGACTCAGGTATTCCGACAGCTGCTGCTTATACTGAATGCGTAGCATCACGCCGTAGTGCCGCCCAAGCAACTCCAGCTCTGGCATGCGTAAAAAGCACAGCACCGACCAGGTCGAGTGGTTTAGCGCTCGGCTCAGGGCCCGTAAATTCGGCATATGAACGACCGGGTCGAGAAAGGCCATCCGGCGAACCCGACGGTGGATCATCCGCTGCTGCGTCGCCAGCATTGCCATATAAGCGATAATAAAAGAGAACACCAGGTAACTGGAGGAGGTAATCGCCAGCTGGTTATTGTAGATCGGGGAAAATGGCAGGTAGCTGTAATGAAAATGGATAACCAGAATTAATATCGGCGGCCACGCCAGGGAAATAAAACGATAGCCAAAACGCATCGCCCCCCACAACATGACCGGCATAAGTAATGACAATGTATAATTTGTGCTAAATATCGTGCTGCTGGCATTTAACGGCATGAATAATAAAGCCAGTATTATTAACAATACTATTGCCCAGACAATAATTTCCAGCGGTTTTATTTTTTGGTCGATTTGTAAACGCACCTGGGATATAAAGCCGCGTAAGTGTAGCGGATTACGAATAACACGCAGCAAAAAATAGCACAGCGGCACACCGGTCAGACACCCTACCATCAGCGCCTGAAAAGTGATTAACGATCGTAAACTAAATGGCGTTGACCCCACCAGTTCCGCCGCCCGCGGATGCAGGCCAAGATACTCAGCAATCTGCGAAATAATGAGAAAAATTACCGAGGGCAGCAGCATTTGCCAGAACAGCCGATGCGGCATCAGGGCAACATTACCATGTGAAATCTGCTGACGGCGTGGAACGAAAATGCGATAACCGCCCCAGCACAGCACTGAGGGGATCAAAAAATGAAACAATACGCCGATAGATTGCTCGAAGGTCATTCCGCGCGTAATGGTCAGCAGCAAGCCGACTATAATGCCCGGAATCGCCGCCCAGCCGAAAAACAGCATCAGGCTCAATACTAACGCCAGCGGAAGATAAAACAGAAAGACGGTGTGACCGTTAAGATTTGCAAATGTATTCGCGGCGCGCGCCAGCGGCAACAGCAGCGTAGGGAGGATGAGCGGTAGTGCCCACCATTTATCCTGATATCGTTTGTATAGTTTAATAATACTCATAGATGCTCGACAGATTACCCCAACTCCTGCGGAGTATATTCAGACAGGCATCCAACCCGACCAGGCTAACCGCGAAAGTAATAACGATGCGGAACAGATGGACGATTTTAGTGGCCAATGGAATCAAGCAATTGACGCAAATCAACAAACTATTTAGCTAATATTAATAAAACTTATTTTTTTGCGGACTGGTGCAATATTCAAAATCCGTGTAAATACGATGTTCATCTTATATAACATTAAGTAATGTTTTAGCACTACGATTTTTACACCGCCGACAATTGACCCCGCCGCTATACTATGACTTAATACCCCCATCGCCCGTCTTCGGGTATACTTCAAGGAACCTTTTGTGAGTCAGGCACCCAGTATGCGTAAACGACATCGATTTAACCGTCGCATGACCCGTATCGTACTACTTATCAGTTTTCTCTTCTTCTTTGGACGCTTTGTCTACTCCTCTATCGGTGCCTGGTACCATCATCAGGACAAACAAGAGTCGCAGCAATCGACCATCACCATTGATGCTCCCGCGACACCAACGACCCCAGCCCAGGAATAACGCCTACGGCAAAATTTTTAGTTGGTGCAGCAGACGCAGCATCTCCGCTATCCCTTTGTTGATAACTTTATCCTGACGCATCACTACGCCCAGTTGGCGATAGAGCCGCGGCGATAGCGACTGTACACGTATTCCTGTGCGGTCATCTTCAGCCGCCACCGCCATCTTCGGTACGATACTGTATCCCAGACCAGCACGCACCATACGCTTGATAGCCTCAATGCTACCGAGTTGCATCACCGGCGCCGAGTTTACCCCGGCAGCGCGAAACCAGCCATCGATCAGCTCACGGGTCCCGCTGCCGGCTTCAAATGCTATTAGCGAAAGTGCCTGTAGCAGTGAAGGCGTCAATTGCCCCACTAGCGGTTCATCATCGTTGGCAGTAATAAATACAAACTCTTCCTCCAGCACTGGCGTTACCGCCAGGCTGCGGCCGCTGGCAGGTAAGGTCACCAACCCCAGATCAAGCCGGCTCTCTTCCACCGCACGTACAATGTCAAGCGTATTACCGGTCGTGACGCCAACCGTTAACAGCGGATGCTTCTCGCGTAGATGGCACAATAGCGGCGGCAGCAAATGAATACAGGCCGTCGCCCCGGTACCGAAGCTCATCGTGCCGTGCACTTCATGGTTAAACTCAGCCACCGACTGCACCGCCGTATTCACCGCCTGCTCAATAATCTCACTATGGGCCAGTAGCGCCAATCCGGCGGCAGTAGCCTTGATCCCTCGCCCGGTACGCTCAACCAACCGCGTCTGCAGGAACTGCTCAAGCTGGCGAACCTGCAGGCTTACCGCCGGCTGCGATATTCCCAGTACATCAGCGGCGGCGGAAAAACTGCCGCGCTGCGCCACCAGCCGGAAGGTTGTCAGATTTACCAAATTCAGCATCGTCATCACAAAGTTTCTCTTATGCAGGCTATAAGCCCCAGGTGCTGCCTGCACAATAGCGCGCGCGATATGCTGCCGACAACTGCATAACGCTCTGGAATTCAATGAAAACGTCAATCTTGCCTGGCACCGCGCCTCTTTCCCTTACCCTCGCAGCCGGCGGCAACCAGCTCATCAACTGGGGGATCGTTTTTTATATGCCCGGTACCTTTGCCGGCGCTATTGCTAATGATACTGGCTGGGGCGGAACAGAGATCTATCTCGGTTTGACCTTCGCCATGCTGATGATGGCGGCGATCTCGCCTTTTATCGCCCGCCTGTTGGCCTGGTTTGGCGGTCAGCGGGTGGTGTTCATCGGTTCATTAACCATCGCGGCAAGCTGCCTGGCAATGTCGCAGGCAGACAGCCTGATCTTCTGGTACGTCGCATGGCTACTGGCCGGTGTCGGTATGCGGCTGGCGCTATACGATGCGCTGTTCGCCGCGCTGGTTAACCTGTACGGTCAACGCGCCAGAGTAACTATTTCACGGGTGACCCTGGCTGGAGGACTGGCCTCAGCGATATTCTGGCCGCTGGGCACCGCGCTGCTCGCGCTAATGGGCTGGCGTGGAGCGCTGGTAATCTACAGCCTGTTTGGCCTGCTTAGCGCACTACTGCTGTGGCGGATGCCTAATCAATGCTTGCCCGACCGGAGCGCTCATCAGGAGAAAGTGCCGCTTTCCCGTCGCAACCAGCACATAGGCCTGCTGTACGCCTCGCTTATCGCTTTGGTCACCTTTATTTCTAACGGCACATCCACCCATCTGCCTGAGTTTATCGCCAGCTACGGTCTGCCGGTAATGATAGGGGTACTATGGGGCATCGGACAGACCGGCGCCCGATTTCTGGAGGTGATTTCAGGAGCGCGCCTCTCCCCACTTCGGTTAACGCTGTTGACCACAGCGCTGTTGCCGCTCTGCTTTTTACTGGGCCTCAACGCCGCCTCGCTAAGCTGGACCGTTGGCGGTTTCGTTTTCGCCTACGGGGCCATTAACGGCCTGACGACGGTATTTAAAGCAACATTACCGTTGCAGCTATTCGCGGCGGAAGATTACGCGCGGCGTACCGGACGGCTGTTGATCCCAGCGCAACTACTGGCCGCCGTCTCGCCATTTGCCTATGCCTGGCTAAATCAACATCTGGGGATAGAAAGGAGCCTTGCTATTTCGGGTCTATTATCGCTGGTCGTACTGGGGCTGGCGCTGAGAATCGGCTGGCTGCAGCGGCGGCAGGTTGTGCGGATAACTCAGGGACAAAGTGAAGAGAGGGTATGAAAAACCCTCTGTAAAACACACATATTTAGGACTATCAGGCCACGATCAGACGCTTAAACAGCAGCTGCTGAACATCCTGCCGATGTGCCAGGATCGCATGCGCGGTTACTAACGTTCCGTCTACGGAATACAAAACCCGGTAGCCTTCAGCGTGATTAAACTCCCGATATTTGGCGCAGCCAATTTTCAGCAATTCGGGGCAAATCTGGCAGCCCAAGGGGAACTGTCCTACGGTGCTCTCAAACTGGGTGAGAATATCTGCGATAACCGGACGCGGCTCAACATCAACACGCTTCAGAAAACCCGCTATTGTGTCGATGCAGTGCTTTACTGTAAGCGTATACTCAAAGATCACCTGCTGTTCCATGGAAATCCCTTAACGTTGAGCGCGCTGCGTTTAATCCGCAAGGCCATCCAGCAACAGGTCTTTCGAGAACACGCGCCCTTCCGCTTTATCTTTCTCTGACAGAGTAAGCAATTTCAGCAAAGCAATGGCGTTTTCCCGTTCCTGCTGCTGATCATAGGACTCTATAACGTAAGCAGGCACACCGTTTTGTGTGACCAGGATAGGTTCTGACAGATCAAGCGTTGCCGCGTTCTTTTTAACGTAGCTGATAGTCTCTACTTTCATGTTGGTCCGCCTAATGGTCATGTCTCGGTTTTAATATAGACTATATTTAGACTACGCTCAATAATCCTTCCTCAGCGCCATTTACCAGGACATAAAAAAACCCTCTGTAAACAGAGGGTTTGGTTCAGCTATCAGCAGGAATTATTCCCACTCAATAGTCGCTGGCGGCTTACCGCTGATGTCGTACACCACGCGGGAAATACCGTTAACTTCGTTGATGATGCGGTTGGAAACACGGCCGAGGAAATCATACGGCAGGTGCGCCCAGTGCGCGGTCATAAAGTCGATGGTTTCTACCGCACGCAGGGAGACGACCCAGTCGTATTTACGGCCATCGCCCATCACGCCGACGGAGCGAACCGGCAGGAACACGGTAAATGCCTGGCTTACTTTGTCATACAGGTCGGCTTTGCGCAGTTCTTCAATGAAGATAGCGTCCGCGCGACGCAGCAGGTCGCAGTACTCTTTCTTCACTTCGCCGAGTACGCGAACGCCAAGGCCCGGCCCCGGGAACGGGTGGCGGAACAGCATGTCGTACGGCAGGCCCAGCTCCAGGCCAATCTTACGCACTTCGTCTTTGAACAGCTCTTTCAGCGGTTCAACGAGGCCCATCTTCATCTCTTTCGGCAGACCGCCCACGTTGTGGTGAGACTTGATGACGTGCGCTTTACCGGTCGCGGAAGCGGCGGATTCGATCACATCAGGGTAGATAGTGCCCTGCGCCAGCCATTTCACGTCTTCCAGCTTCAGCGCTTCTTCGTCAAACACTTCAACGAAGACGCGGCCAATGATTTTACGCTTCGCTTCCGGATCGTTTTCGCCCTTCAGCGCGGTCAGGAAGCGATCTTCCGCCGCAACGTGCACGATGTTCAGGCCGAAACGGTCGCCGAACATATCCATAACCTGCTCGGCTTCGTTCAGGCGCAGCAGGCCGTTATCCACGAATACGCAGGTCAGGTTTTTGCCGATAGCGCGGTGCAGCAGCATCGCGGTAACGGAAGAGTCAACGCCGCCGGACAGGCCGAGGATGACTTTATCTTCACCTACCTGCTGACGAATACGCTCAACTGCGTCGTCGATGATCTTCGCCGGCGTCCACAGCGCTTCACACTGGCAGATATCGCGCACAAAGCGCTCCAGCATACGCAGCCCCTGACGCGTGTGGGTGACTTCCGGGTGGAACTGTACGCCGTAGAAGCGTTTTTCTTCATTCGCCATGATGGCGAACGGGCAGCTTTCAGTGCTGGCGACGGTCACAAAGTCGGAAGGGATAGCGGTGACTTTATCACCATGGCTCATCCACACGTCCAGCAGCGGCTTACCGTCTGCGCTCAGCGCATCTTCGATGCCCTTGATCAGCGCGCTGTCGGTCTGCACTTCCACCTGCGCGTAACCGAACTCGCGCTCGTTGGAAGCTTCAACGTGGCCGCCCAGCTGCATGGCCATGGTCTGCATGCCATAGCATACGCCGAATACCGGTACGCCGGCTTCGAAGACGTACTGCGGCGCACGCGGGCTGTTGTCTTCGGTGGTGCTTTCCGGGCCGCCGGAAAGAATAATGCCGTTCGGGTTGAACTCGCGGATTTGAGCTTCGGTCACGTCCCAAGCCCAGAGCTCGCAATAGACCCCTAATTCACGTACGCGACGCGCAACCAGCTGGGTGTACTGAGAACCGAAGTCCAGGATAAGAATGCGATGTTTATGAATGTTATCCGTCATTGACGTTAATTCCAGAGAAGTAGCGATGATTGAATAAAAATCGCCCGGCGCGTAGCCGGGCGATGAAAATCAGGAGCCCATGCGGTAGTTCGGGGATTCCTTGGTGATCGTCACGTCGTGAACGTGGCTCTCCTGGATGCCCGCGCCGCTGATACGCACGAACTCTGCTTTGGTACGCAGTGCGTCAATAGTACCACAACCGGTCAGACCCATACAGGAGCGCAGGCCGCCCATCTGCTGGTGAATGATCTCTTTCAGGCGGCCTTTATAGGCAACGCGGCCTTCGATACCTTCCGGCACCAGTTTGTCAGCGGCGTTATCGCTCTGGAAGTAACGGTCAGAGGAACCTTTGGACATCGCGCCCAGGGAACCCATACCGCGGTAGGATTTGTAAGAACGGCCCTGATAGAGCTCGATTTCACCCGGGGATTCTTCGGTACCGGCCAGCATGGAGCCAACCATCACCGCGGCGGCGCCTGCGGCAATCGCTTTTGCGATATCGCCGGAGAAACGGATACCGCCATCGGCGATAACCGGAATACCGGTGCCTTCCAGCGCTTCAACCGCGTCGGAAACGGCGGTGATCTGCGGAACGCCTACGCCGGTAACGATACGGGTAGTACAGATGGAGCCTGGGCCGATACCCACTTTCACCGCGCTGACGCCAGCTTCCGCCAGGGCACGAGCACCCGCGCCGGTCGCCACGTTACCGCCGATGATTTGCAGGTCAGGATATTTAGCGCGCGTTTCGCGAATACGCTGCAGAACGCCTTCGGAGTGACCGTGAGAGGAGTCGATCAGCAGAACGTCAACGCCTGCGGCAACCAGCGCGTCAACGCGCTCTTCGTTACCGGCGCCAGCGCCAACGGCCGCGCCAACGCGCAGACGACCGTGCTCGTCTTTACACGCATTCGGTTTACGTTCCGCTTTCTGGAAATCTTTTACGGTGATCATGCCGCGCAGGTGGAAGCTATCATCCACTACCAGCGCTTTTTCTACGCGTTTTTCATGCATTTTCGCGAAGACCACTTCACGGCTTTCACCTTCACGCACGGTGACCAGGCGCTCTTTCGGCGTCATATAAACGCTGACCGGCTGATTCAGGTCGGTAACAAAACGCACGTCGCGGCCGGTGATAATGCCGACCAGTTCGTTGTCTTCGGTCACTACCGGATAACCGGCGAAACCGTTACGTTCGGTCAGTTCTTTCACTTCGCGCAGGGTGGTAGTCGGCAGAACGGTCTGTGGATCGCTTACCACGCCGGATTCATGTTTCTTCACGCGACGGACTTCTTCCGCCTGGCGCTCGATTGACATGTTTTTATGAATAAAGCCGATGCCGCCTTCCTGGGCCAGGGCAATTGCCAGGCGCGCTTCAGTTACGGTATCCATCGCCGCGGAGAGCATAGGAATATTCAGACGAATCGTTTTCGTCAGCTGCGTGCTGAGATCGGCGGTATTCGGCAGAACGGTAGAATGAGCGGGAACAAGGAGGACGTCGTCAAACGTCAGGGCTTCTTTAGCGATACGTAGCATGGGCAATATCTCGACCAGGGTGGATAAATATTGCCGTGGCATTATACAGAGCGTAACCGATTGCATCCACCCTTTTTTGCAAATAATACTTGCGATCCCCTCTCAGCGCGTTACTATCGACTGAATAACCTGCTGATTTAGAATTTGATCTTGCTCACATGTTGCCATCTCAATCCCCTGCAATATTTACGGTCAGCCGCCTGAATCAGACGGTTCGCTTACTGCTGGAACGCGAAATGGGCCAGGTATGGATAAGCGGCGAGATCTCTAACTTCAGCCAGCCCTCTTCCGGCCACTGGTACTTCACCTTAAAAGACGATAACGCTCAGGTGCGCTGCGCGATGTTTCGCAACAGCAACCGTCGCGTCACGTTTCGCCCGCAGCATGGCCAGCAGGTGCTGGTTCGCGCCAACATTACCCTTTACGAGCCTCGCGGCGACTACCAGATCATCGTCGAAAGCATGCAGCCCGCCGGTGAGGGCCTGTTGCAGCAAAAATATGAGCAGCTCAAGGCGCTCCTGACGGCAGAAGGGTTATTCGATCAAAGCCACAAGCAGGCGCTCCCCTCTCCCGCGCACTGCGTCGGCGTCGTCACCTCCAAAACCGGCGCCGCGCTGCATGATATCTTACATGTGTTGAAACGCCGCGATCCCTCGCTGCCAGTGATTATCTACCCGACGGCGGTGCAAGGCGATGATGCGCCGGGGCAAATCGTGCGCGCAATAGCATTAGCCAACCAGCGCCAGGAATGCGATGTGCTGATCGTCGGGCGCGGCGGCGGTTCGCTGGAAGATTTATGGAGCTTTAACGACGAACGGGTCGCGCGGGCAATTTTCGCCAGCCGCATTCCGGTAGTGAGCGCCGTCGGCCATGAAACTGACGTCACTATCGCCGATTTCGTCGCCGACCTGCGTGCGCCGACGCCCTCTGCGGCGGCAGAGATCGTCAGCCGCAATCAGCAGGAACTGTTGCGTCAGCTACAGTCCGGCCAGCAGCGCCTGGAGATGGCGATGGATTACTTCCTCGCCAACCGCCATCGCCGCTTTACGCAGTTGTTTCACCGTTTACAGCAGCAACATCCTCAGCTGCGCTTAGCGCGTCAGCAGACCGAACTGGAGCGCCTGCGTCAGCGGATGCGCTTTGCGCTGGAAAGCCAGCTCAAACGTGCCGACCAGCGTCAGCAGCGCGCCGTGCAGCGGTTGAATCAGCAAAACCCGCAGCCGCGCATCCATCGCGCGCAGTCGCGTATTCAGCAACTGGAGTATCGTCTGGCGGAAAATATTCGCGCCCGCCTGAGCGAGCAGCGCGAGCGTTTCGGCAATACCGTGACGCATCTGGAGGCCGTCAGCCCGCTGGCGACGCTGGCTCGCGGCTACAGCGTCACCTCAGCCGGCGATGGCAAAGTATTGAAAAAAATCAAACAGGTGCAGGCTGGCGATGTCGTGACTACCCGGCTGGAAGATGGTTGGGTCGAGAGCGAAGTGACAGCCATCACTCCGGTGAAGAAAACGCGCGCCCGCAAAAAAGTCTGATTATCCGCCCGTTTCATGCGGGGATAACTATACTGCTGTCATGCCCTTTTAAAACCGTTCATCCGGCCAGGGAGCGTGATATGCCTGATACTCGTCCTCGTTTCGTGATTCCACCCTACATTTTACGCCGCATTGTCGATCATGGCTCCGCTCAGCAACAGCGCTGCGCGCAGCAAACGCTGAGCCATGTACAAACCCTGATGGCGCATGTGCCGGGCCGCCCCGCTGCCGCCCATGTCGCCATGCCAGGCCAGCTTGAGCGCGACATTTACGATGCCAGGCAGACTCAGGAACTTCCAGGGAGCCAGGTGCGTTTTGAAGGACAGCCTTCCAACGGCGATGTCGCCGTCGATGAGGCCTATGATTATCTCGGCATCACCCATGATTTTTTCTGGAAGAGCTATCATCGTGATTCGCTGGACAACCGCGGATTGAAGCTGACCGGCAGCGTCCACTATGGTCACGAATATCAAAATGCCTTCTGGAACGGGCAACAAATGGTGTTTGGCGACGGTGATGGCGAGATCTTTAATCGTTTTACTATTGCTATTGATGTGGTGGCGCACGAGTTAAGCCATGGCGTTACGGAGAGCGAAGCCGGGCTTATCTATTTCGAACAATCCGGGGCGCTCAATGAATCGCTTTCCGATGTTTTTGGCTCGCTGGTCAAACAATATCAGCGCCAGCAAACGGCAGACAAAGCGGACTGGATAATTGGCGAGGGGCTACTTGCGAAAGGTATTCACGGCCAAGGTCTGCGTTCGATGTCGCACCCGGGAACCGCCTATGATGACCCTATTCTTGGCAAAGACCCACAACCCGCCCACATGAAAGATTTTGTGCATACCCAGCAGGATAACGGCGGCGTGCATATTAACTCCGGCATTCCTAATCATGCTTTCTATCTCGCCGCCATCGCGCTGGGTGGTTTTGCATGGGAAAAAGCGGGATATGCCTGGTACGACGCGATTTGTGATAAATCGCTGGCAAAAGACGCCGATTTCCCGGCCTTTGCCAAACTGACGATTCATCATGGCGAAAAACGTTTTGGTAAAGAGACCGCCGAGGCGATTCGAAAGGCCTGGGAGGATGTTGGAGTCACATCATGAACGAGGCAGACCTCAGCGATGACGCGATTATTGAGCTGGCCCGCGAAGGTGGCGTCGCCTGGATCCCGACGCTGAGCGGCATGCGTAAGATTGTCGTGGCGCAGCTTAACGAACAGCAAAAACAGCGCATCGCCGCAATACTGCAGCAGTCGTTGCCGCTCGGCAAGCCGCCGGGGCAGCCGGATTCTCCGGGTAGCGGCGACCAGCGTTTCTTTCGCATCCAAATAATCAGCGCCCAGCACTATCACAGCCTGATCATTCTCGTCCCGGAAGAGCGGGCGCCGGAGGCGCTGGTTGAACTCTGGCGAAATGGTGAAGGCTGCGTTAGCGATTAACCGAGCACAAATTCGACGCGTTTTTTCGAAATCAGTCCGTGGCCGTGCTGGCAGAAATAATCCACCGCGCCGCAGGCCTTCAGTACTTCCAGCGGCTGATGGCAGTCCGGGCAGCGCGCCTCTACAGCAAACTCTTTCTCACAGTGCGCGCAATGCGCGACGTTGCCTTGTGCTTCCAACCGGGCATGGCAAATCGGGCAATTGAGTTCCATGGTGCCTCCTTCTCATAATGAATAGCATGAGTTTATCACGTCATACGTCAGCGTTGCTGACCCGCGAAGCGTTGAATAGGGTAGATAAAAAAACCCGCCAGCGGCGGGTTTCTGCATTATTTGCTTTTCTTGATATGTTTAATCAAGCGCTTACGCTTACGCATCTGGTTCGGCGTCAGGGTATTGCGTTTATTGGCAAACGGGTTTTCCCCTTCCTTGAACTGAATACGGATCGGCGTACCCATGACATCCAGGGATTTACGGAAGTAGTTCATCAGGTAACGCTTATAGGAATCAGGCAGGTCTTTCACCTGGTTGCCGTGAATCACCACGATCGGCGGGTTATAACCACCGGCGTGCGCATACTTCAGCTTCACGCGGCGACCGCGTACCAGCGGCGGCTGATGGTCTTCTGCTGCCATGGTCATAATGCGGGTCAGCATGGCGGTACCCACGCGACGGGTGGCGCTGTCGTAAGCTTCGCGCACCGATTCGAACAGGTTGCCGACGCCGCTGCCGTGCAGAGCGGAGATAAAGTGCACGCGGGCGAAGTCGATGAAGCCCAGACGGAAGTCGAGGGTTTCTTTCACCTGCTCTCTCACTTCCTGGCTCAGGCCATCCCATTTGTTGACCACGATAACCAGGGAACGACCGCTATTAAGGATAAAGCCCAACAACGACAGGTCCTGATCGGAGATGCCTTCACGGGCATCAATGACCAGCATCACCACGTTGGCGTCTTCAATCGCCTGCAGCGTCTTGATGACCGAGAATTTCTCCACGACGTCGGTAATTTTGCCGCGCTTACGCACGCCGGCGGTATCGATCAGCACATATTCGCGTTCATCTCGCTGCATCGGGATGTAGATACTGTCGCGGGTTGTGCCCGGCATATCGTAAACCACCACGCGATCTTCGCCGAGAATACGGTTAGTCAGCGTTGACTTACCGACGTTCGGACGGCCGACGATCGCCAGCTTAATCGGCAGATCTTGCGGGTTGAAGTCGTCTTCCGGCTCTTCAACTTCTTCGCCGTTTTGCTCGGCTTCAAACTGCGCCCAGTAGGCGGCGTCTTCATCCACTTCTTCCTGCGGATTAACCTCATCTACCCACGGTAGCAGCACGTGTTCCAGCAGGCTGGTAACACCGCGACCGTGCGAAGCGGCGATCGGATAAATATCGCCCAGCCCCAGCGACCAGAAATCGGCCATCGCCTGATCGACGTCGATGCCGTCGGTTTTGTTCGCCACCAGGAAGGTCGGTTTTTCGCGAGAACGCAGATGTTTGGCGATCGCGGAATCCGCCGGCATCAGGCCCGCGCGCGCATCAACCATAAACAGCACCACGTCGGCCTCTTCAATCGCCAGCAGAGACTGTTCCGCCATCCGGGTTTCCACGCCTTCTTCCGTACCGTCGATACCGCCGGTATCGATACAGATGAATTCGCGGCCTTCCACTTCAGCACGACCGTACTTACGGTCGCGAGTCAGCCCCGGGAAATCCGCGACCAACGCGTCACGAGTGCGCGTTAAGCGGTTGAAGAGCGTGGATTTTCCAACGTTAGGGCGCCCGACAAGCGCGACCACAGGTATCATGTTAAATGCCTCATACAAATTGCAATACAACCTCATTTTACGAGGTTTTTTAAAAAGTCAAAACGGCCCCTGTCTGTCAGGAGCCGTTTATTAAAGCGATACTACCGCGCGAGTTAACGCGTGATCGAATACAGCGTACCGTCTTTGGCCTGGATAAGCAGGCGACCGTCGGCGATAACCGGGTCGGTCAGGAAACCGGAGCTATCGACTTTCTGCTGCGCCACAAAGTGGCCGTCTTCCGGATTAATCCAGTGCATGTAACCTTCGCTGTCGCCTACCACCAGGCTGCCGTTATACAGCACCGGAGAAGTCAGCAGACGGTGCAGCAGATCGCTCTGGGTCCACAGCGTTACGCCGCCATCGGTGGTCAGCGCCAGCAGACGGTCATTCTGATCGACCAGATAGATACGGTCGCCGTCAACGATGAAATCGTTCACAGAACCCAGTTCGCGTTTCCAGATAATCTGGCCGCTGCGCAGATCCAACGCGGTCAGGTTGCCATTATAAGCCAACGTATAAACAACGCCATTAACGATAACCGGCGTGGTGTCAACGTCGTTCAGACGGTCGATTTCAGTCGGGCCGGTGGCCGTAGAAATACGCTGCTGCCAAATCATCTGCCCCTGCTGCATCAGCACGGCGCTGACGCGACCGTTGTCACCGCCGACAATCGCCGCGCCATAAGCGGTGGCCGGAGCGGACTCACCGCGCAGGGAGAGCGCAGGCATGTCCAGGTTCACGGTCCATTTTACCGCGCCGTCGGTTTCGTTCAGCGCCTGCAGCTGGCCGTTGCTGGTATGCACCAGTACCATGCCATCGCTAACGACCGGACGAGAAATCGCTTCACCCGCCACACGGCTCTGCCATGCGACTGTACCGTCACTGGTATTCAGCGCGAACAGCTGCGCCTTTTCAGTACCAACATAAACGTGGCCGCCGGAAACGGTCAGCCCGCCGGAGAGCAGCGCCGGGGCGCGCGAGAACCAGCCGTCTTTTTCCGCCAGGTTCACCGACCAGACTTCTTTACCGTCTTCAGCGTGCAGCGCTTTCACGGTGCCTTTACGGTCAGCCGCATACACAACGCCGTCGGCAAAGGCCGGGTGCAGGTTGGAATAGAAATCACCGATACCATCGCCAACTGAAGTGCTCCAGGACGTGGACGGCGTAAACTGGTTTTCCACCGTCGGCAGAGGTGACATTTTCACCACATCTTCTTCGCTGTTAAACAGCGAGCAACCGCTCAGTAAGGTGACGGAAAGCAGCCCTGGCAAAAGTAATTTACGCAATTGCATCGAGTCCCTCTCAGATGGACAAATTATTTATTTTCATACGCATCATTTCGCTGAGCACTGGCGATGCATCGCTTTTCACGCCTGCTTCCCAGGCCGCGCGGGCACCCTGCTTGTCGCCTTTGCTCAGCAGAATTTCACCGCGCAAATCGGCAACGATAGCGGTCCAGCCTTCGCCTTTAATGCCTTCCAGGGTTTTCAGCGCCGCATCCGGCTGCTTAAGCTGCAGCTGTACGCGGGCCAGACGCATATTGATAACCGATTTCAGGTTATCGTCAGAGGCGGCCGCCAGCCCTTGTTGCAGCTGCTTCTCCGCGCCCTGCAGATCGTTTTTATCGACCAGACGCTGCGCGAGCTCCAGCGATGCGAACGCGCCATAGGTGTTTTTGCTGTCGGCGGCGAATTTCTCCGCTGCGGTCAAGGTTTCAGGCGAACCTGACTTCAGCGCGGAAATGGCATTCTCATAGGCCAGAGAGGAATCCCGGGCCGAATCCAGCTGATGGGAAGTCCAGTAGCGCCAGCCAACCAGCGCGCCGATCCCTAAAATCACCCCGACGGCCAGCGCTTTACCGTTCTCGGCAAAGAAACGCTTGAGGGCGTCGACCTGCTCATTTTCGTTGTTGAAAGTTTCCACGCAGTCCTTCTCCTGACTAATAGTTTCCGGGAAATTAACCCAGAAGTGTGCGCAAATGCGCGGCAACGCTATCCTGCGTTACGGTAGTTTGCTCACCTGAGCGTAAATCCTTCACTACCACGTTTCCGTCAGCAATTTCTGACTCACCGACCACCAGCGCGACGCGCGCGCCCCACTTGTCAGCGCGGGCGAACTGCTTCTTAAAGTTACCGCCGCCGTGGTTAGTCATCAGCTTAACGCCGGGCAGCGCATCGCGAACCTGCTCAGCCAGACGCATTGCTGCGGACTGAGTATCGGTACCGGAGGCTACCAGGTATATATCGACAACAGGATCGGCTTTAAATTCCGGATTGACTGCCTGAACCAGTAAAACAAGACGTTCCAGGCCCATCGCAAAGCCAACGCCCGGCGTTGCGCGTCCGCCAAGCTGCTCTACCAGACCGTCATAACGGCCGCCGGCGCAGACGGTACCCTGCGAACCGAGGCTGGTCGTGACCCACTCAAATACGGTGCGATTGTAATAGTCGAGCCCGCGCACCAGGCGCTGGTTGACGGTATAGCGAATTCCAGCGGCGTCGAGCAGCGCGCACAGACCGGCGAAGTGTTCTTTGGACTCGTCGTCCAGATAATCGCCCAGCGCCGGCGCATCGTTCAGCAGCGCCTGCACTTCCGGATTTTTAGAGTCCAGCACGCGCAGCGGATTGGTATACATGCGGCGTTTGCAGTCTTCATCAAGCTTATCTTTAAATTGTTCCAGATAGGCAACCAGCGCGTCGCGATAGGCGGCACGCGCCTCCAGCGAACCGATGGAGTTCAGCTCAAGGCTGACGTGATCGGAAATGCCCAGCTCGCGCCACCAGCGCGCGGTCAACATGATAAGCTCAGCGTCGATATCCGGGCCCTGCAGGCCAAAGACTTCCGCGCCAATCTGATGGAACTGACGGTAGCGCCCTTTCTGCGGACGCTCGTGGCGGAACATCGGCCCCACGTACCACAGACGCTGTTCTTGATTGTACAGCAGACCATGTTCGATGCCGGCACGTACGCAGCCCGCCGTTCCTTCCGGACGCAGCGTCAGGCTATCGCCATTGCGGTCTTCGAAGGTATACATCTCTTTTTCAACCACGTCGGTCACCTCGCCGATCGCGCGTTTGAATAACGGGGTCTGCTCTACAATCGGCAAACGAATTTCGCTGTAACCGTAGCTACCGAGCACCTGCTTCAGTGAGCCTTCAATGCGCTGCCAGAGAGCGGTTTCGCCCGGCAGATAATCGTTCATGCCACGGATGGCTTGAATGTTCTTTGCCACGTTTATTCTCTTTATATATAAAAATGAACCCCGGCGCCTTGCGCCCGCAGGTTCAATCATACACGGGAAGCGTATTGCTTCCCAACACGTTATTTTGCTTCAACCTGCTGAACTTCAATACGACGCGCTTCATCCAGCATGGTGGCTTTCGCACGGATACGCGCTTCCAGCTGGTCGATCATGTCGTTGTTGTCCAGTCGGTCTTTGCGAACGCCGTCTTCGTACAGGCCGCTTTTCTTGTTGCCGCCGGTGACGCCGAGAGTGGAAACCAGCGCTTCGCCTGGGCCGTTAACAACACAGCCGATGATCGAAACATCCATCGGAGTGATGATATCTTCCAGACGCTGCTCCAGCGCGTTCACCGTACCGATGACGTCAAACTCCTGACGCGAGCAGGTCGGGCAAGCGATAAAGTTAATACCGCGAGAACGGATGCGCAGCGACTTCAGGATATCGAAGCCAACTTTGATCTCTTCCACCGGGTCGGCGGCCAGCGACACGCGCAGGGTATCGCCGATCCCTTCAGACAGCAGCAGACCTAAACCAATCGCGGATTTTACCGCGCCGCTACGTGCGCCGCCCGCTTCGGTGATCCCGAGATGCAGCGGTTGATCGATCTGCTTCGCCAACAGACGATAGGATTCAACAGCGAGGAAGACATCTGAGGCTTTTACGCTAACTTTGAACTGATCGAAGTTCAAACGATCGAGATGATCGACGTGACGCATGGCGGACTCTAACAGCGCCTGCGGCGTCGGCTCGCCGTATTTTTCCTGCAGATCTTTTTCCAGCGAACCGGCGTTGACGCCGATGCGGATAGGAATGTTTTTGTCGCGCGCGCAGTCCACAACCATGCGGATACGCTCTTCGTTACCAATGTTGCCTGGGTTGATGCGCAGGCAATCAACGCCATATTCAGCGACTTTCAGCGCGATACGGTAGTCAAAGTGGATATCGGCGACCAGCGGGACGTTGACCTGCTGTTTGATAAGCTTGAAAGCTTCCGCTGCGTCCATCGTCGGGACGGAAACGCGGACGATGTCCGCGCCTACGCGCTCCAGCGCTTTGATTTGATTTACCGTCGCGGCCACATCGGTGGTGCGAGTATTGGTCATCGACTGTACGGCGATGGGAGCCCCATCGCCAATCGGCACATTACCAACGTAAATGCGTTTGGACTTTCTACGTTGAATTGGAGCCTGGTTATGCATGAAAAATCTCCCGCGTTACCCGTCTATTACTGCGCCGGTGATTGTTCGGCATTAAGGGTCAGACGCGCAACCTGGTTAGTTCTGATAAAACGACTCAAATCGACTGGTTTGCCCAGATACTGGATTTGTACCGCAGCCGGGGCGCCGATTTTCAGCTTATACGGCGCCTGACCGCTCAGGTTCAGATTCCCGCCTTTACGCTGCAGGCCGCTGAACAGTTTCTTACCGGTCGCATCGCTCACTTCCAGCCAGCAATCAGCGCTAAAGTTCATCACCAGATCCTGAGCGGAAGCCGTCGTCGCGGCATTCGCCTGATCGGTCGGCAATGCGGAGGTCGGGGCTGGCGCAGCCGGCGCGGTGGCGGCGGTATCAACGTTAGCCTGCGAAGGAGCGACCACGGCGTTGTTATCCACCGGCGCGGGGGTAGCCGCTGGCGCGCTTGGTGCAGGTGCGGTGGAGGTATCGACCGGCGCGCTATTGGTATTGGCTGCCGTCGTATCCGGCGCATTATTCGCCGAGCTGGTATCCAGCGGAATTGACTGGCTGCCGCTATCGCTACTGTTCAGATCGCTGGTGGATTGATCGGCCATGCTGGTGATCTCTTCCTGCTGCGCTTTGTGGTCTTGCCACCACCATGCGCCGCTCAGGCCAATAACCACAAACAAAATCAGCCAGGTAAAGCTCATCAGCCAACCGTCGCGTTTTTTGCGACGTTTACCCAGCGAGAAGCTCTGCATCGGCGCCACTTTGGCGGCGCGAATCGGCGCTTGCTTCGCCATCATCGGCAGCAGTTCTTCTTCCGGAATATGTACGAGGCGAGCGTAGGAACGGATATAGCCACGCAGGAAGGTCGAAGCGAGATCGGCTGGCGCCTTATCTTCTTCAATATCACGAACCGTGGAAACCTTCAGGCATAAGCGTTCAGCCACCGCTTGCTGGCTGAGTCCGAGTTGTTCGCGGGCGTTACGCAGGCGCGCGCCCGTAGAGTTTGCTTCTTGATGGTCTTGAGTGGCTTCAGTATTCATTCGCTACAACTACTGGTACGTGAAATTTAAAGTTCAGCGCGGGAAAGAGCCTGCGCCGCGAGACACTGCTCAACGTCAACCGACAGTATAAGGCTGTCCGGGCGACTATCACAGAGACTTATCAATATTGAATGCTAAGCGGTTGTTGTACCGCTACATACTGCCTCAAAGTCGACAAAAACGCACCGTAATTATTAACCGAATCAGCGTATTTCGCCTGGCAATTCGACATATTTATGCAGCGCGCAGCGAAAGCTGTGCGCTGCATAACTTATCAGACGGCTTTCACGTCGATCGCTTCGCCCTGCATACGCTTACGCAGCGTACGTTTGGTACGGTCGATTACGTCGCCCGCCAGCTGGCCGCAAGCAGCATCGATATCGTCGCCGCGGGTTTTACGCACGATGGTGGTGAAACCATATTCCATCAGCACTTTGGAGAAACGATCGATACGGCTGTTAGAACTACGGCCATACGGCGCGCCCGGGAACGGGTTCCATGGGATCAGGTTGATCTTGCACGGCGTATCTTTCAGCAGCGCCGCCAGTTCATGGGCGTGCTCGGTACCGTCGTTGACGTGATCCAGCATGACATACTCGATAGTCACACGACCCTGGTTGGCGTTGGACTTCGAAATATAGCCGCGCACCGAGTTCAGGAAGGTCTCAATATTGTACTTTTTGTTAATCGGTACAATTTCGTCGCGGATGGTGTCGTTCGGCGCGTGCAGAGAAATCGCCAGCGCAACGTCGATCATGTCGCCGAGTTTATCCAGCGCCGGCACCACGCCGGAGGTAGACAAGGTCACGCGGCGTTTGGAGAGACCAAAACCGAAGTCATCCAGCATGATTTCCATCGCCGGAACGACGTTGTTGAGGTTCAGCAGCGGCTCGCCCATGCCCATCATTACCACGTTGGTAATTGGACGCACGCCGGTAGTCTTCACCGCGCCGACGATTTTCGCCGCGCGCCAGACCTGGCCGATAATTTCGGAAACGCGCAGGTTACGGTTGAAGCCTTGCTGAGCGGTGGAGCAGAATTTACATTCCAGCGCACAGCCAACCTGTGAAGAGACGCACAGCGTGGCGCGGTCTTCTTCCGGGATGTATACCGTTTCAACGCGCTGATCGCCAACGGCAATCGCCCACTTAATGGTGCCGTCGCTGGAGCGCTGCTCTTCAACGACTTCCGGCGCGCGGATCTCGGCGACTTCCTTCAGTTTACCGCGCAGGACTTTATTGATGTCGGTCATTTCATCAAAGTCATCGCAGCAGTAGTGATACATCCATTTCATCACCTGATCGGCGCGGAAAGGCTTCTCGCCCATGTTTTTGAAAAACTCGCGCATCTGCTGACGGTTTAAATCCAGCAGGTTGATTTTGGCATCTTTATTCGGCACCGTCAGAGCGGCGGTATCAGGTGTGACAATTTGTTCAGACATAATTTTTCCGGCCTCGTTATTACACGTTATGGCCCCAGGTGGGTTGAAAAAGAAACGCCCCGGAGAGCGACTGCTCGTCCGGGGGCGCTATATTCTACAAATTCTGGCGCATCATTGCCACGTTTGCACAAAGCAATGATAAAAAAATCTGTAACTGCGTACTTAATCCTCTAAGGCTTTTCGATTGTCAGGCCAACGCCGCGACGGTCGAAAAGACGAGGGTCGTATCTCCAAAGTATTTCAGGTCACCGCGAGGCGGCGAGTTCGCAAATCCCCGGGAGCATAGATAACTATGTGACCGGGGTGCGCGAATGAAGCCAACAAAGCGGTGGCGTGAAAGACGCAGGAGATTAGCGAGTGCGCGGGCAAACCTCGCCTTCAGCAAAGAAGAACGCGATTTCGCGAGCAGCGGATTCTACAGAGTCGGAACCGTGGGTGCCGTTCTCGGTGAAGCTGTCAGCGTAGTCAGCGCGCAGGGTACCGGCCAGGGCGTTGTCCGGGTTGGTGGCGCCCAGCAGGTCACGGTGACGCTGAACCGCGTTTACGCCTTCCAGTACGGAAACCACGATCGGGCCGGAGGTCATGAACTCAACCAGACCGTCGAAGAACGGACGACCTTCGTGCTCAGCATAGAAACCGCGAGCCTGCTCAACGGTCAGATGCAGCATTTTGGTGCCGACGATTTTGAACCCTGCAGCTTCAAAGCGAGAAAAGATGCTGCCAATAACGTTTTTTGCCACCGCGTTTGGTTTGATGATGGAAAAAGTACGTTCAATAGCCATGATTACCTCTAATTAAATGTTCTGTTGTTGCACATACGATCGTATGGCCTGGCGCGCATTATAATGAGCAACGTCGGCGATGCCTACGGATGAAGGTAACATTTTGTTAAAATAAGATGAGTATTAGCAACACAAACCACCAACAACAGATTTACCCTGTTTATTGTAGGGTGAAATTGGCGGCCGCCGTTTGCCCTGCCTCATCCATTACCACCAGTTGCCACTCGCCGGGCTTATCAAGCGTAATTGTCGTTCTTGCGCCTGTTGCCTCTAATGGTTCACCGTTAATAAACCACCAGCGTCGCCCTTCCCCACCGTTCGTTTGCACGGGTAACATCACCCGCGCCTCGCCCGGCAGTCGTTTTATCACTGCGCCTTCGCGGATGCCGGAAAGCACCAGCGGCGCGGCATCCTGAGTCTGCAGCGGCGGACACGCCTTCGATGCCGTACCCAGCCGCGCCCGGCGGCGCTCGCTAACCGGCAGCCAGGGTTCCAGCGGCAGCGGCCAGACATCAACAGAAGTTTCTGTCGCGCCCGGACAATCCGCGGCGACCCTTTCTCCTGCTGCGTTACGCCCGACCGGGAAGCGGATACCGCGCACGCCCTCCTGACCCGGTAGCAGCAGCGTCGGCGGCTGGCTGGCGTCCAGAAGCCAGCTGGCTAAGCGCCGGCGGCAGTTGCTATCGCCAACCGGCAGATCCTGCCCGCCGGGCCAGCAGACAGTGCCGCGACTCACAGACTGCGGACGCGGGTCGACCGGCAGCCCGCCGCGGCTCATTAACGGACGCGCCAGCAGCATATTATTGACCTGGTTTAACAGCGGCACGGCGCTGGCAAAACCAAACTGCCCCACCACCGGTGTACCGTCTGGCCGTCCGGTCCAGATGCCAATCAAATAACGCGCGTTGAGGCCTACCGCCCACGCATCGCGATAACCGTAGCTGGTACCGGTTTTCCACGCCAGCGGCACCGCCTGCGGCAGCGACGCATCGGGTAATGGCTGGGCTTCGCCTGCCAATATCCGCCGGGTGATCCACGCCGCGCCTGGCGACATTAGCGCCCTTTCCACCAGCGGGTCGTCGGGTTTCATGCGCAGCCGCGCCGCTTTGCCATGACGGGCGAAAGCGCTGTACGCCGCGACAATATCTTCCAGCCTCGCTCCGGCGCCGCCGAGGATCAGCGACAGATTCGGTTCGGCGCCGGCGGGTAGCATCAGAGGGAGCCCGGCATTGCGTAAATTAGCCGCAAAGCGTTTTGGTCCATAGGCTTCGAGCACCTGCACCGCCGGGAGATTCAACGAACGCACCAGAGCCTCGCTGGCGCTCACCGGGCCATGAAACCCGCTGTCGAAATTACCTGGGCGATAATCGCTAAAGCGCCGTGGCACATCCTGTAATAGCGATGCAGGGTGAATCAGCCCGTCATCCATCGCCATCGCGTAGATAAAGGGTTTCAGCACCGACCCCGGCGAGCGCACTGCCGAGACCATATCAATGTGGCCGAAGCGGCTATCGTCGCGGATATCCGCCGATCCCACCCAGCCGCGGACTTTCATATCAGTGTGATCGACGACGACAATCGCCAGTGAGCTGCGCGGCGGTAGACGTGATTTCCAGTTCATCGCCAAATCTTCAAGCTGCCGCTGGAGCCCGGCATCGAGCGTTGTCGTCACCTTTTCATCACCGCTTGTCGCCAGCACCCGGCGCGCAAACAGCGGCGCCAGCTGCGGCATCTGCCGCGGGAAAAGCCACACCGGCTCTTCTATCGCTTCCTGTACCGCTCGCTGCGGCCAGATGCCCTGGCTGAGCATTCTCTCCAGCACCTTATCGCGAGCCGCCTGCGCCCGCTGCGGCCAGCGGTCCGGGCGTAAACGGCTCGGCGCCTGCGGCAGCACGGCCAGTAGCGCCGCCTCGCCGTAGCTAAGCTGAGCGGGCGGTTTACCAAGATAAGCCCAGCTGGCCGCGCCGATCCCCTGCAGGGTGCCGCCAAACGGCGCGCGGTTCAGATACAGGGTAAGAATTTCGCTTTTTGACAGATGCCACTCCAGCTGCAGCGCCCGCCATAGCTGGCGTAGCTTGCCACCGAAGGTGCGCGGATGAGGGTCGAGCAGACGCGCGACCTGCATGGTGAGCGTGCTGCCGCCAGAAATCACCCGCCCGGAAGTGAGATCCTGCCAGGCGGCACGCAGCACCGCGAAGGGATTGACCCCCGGATGTTTCCAGAACCAGCGGTCTTCATACTGAATGAGCGCCTGCAGATAGCGCGGCGAAACGTCGGCGATGGTGACCGGATAACGCCAGACGCCCTGCGCATCGGCAAAGCGCCAGAGCGGCGTGCCGTCTTCCGCTACCACCACGCGGGCGGGGGTGACTTCATGCAGCGGCAGCGGCCACAGACGATCGGCCAGCAGCACCGCAAACCACAGCAGAAAAATAAACGCCGCCAGCCAGCGCCAGCGGCGTTTTATGCGAGGTAATGCGCGCATTTACGGCGTAACGGTAAGCGGGCCGCTGGCCGTTCCGGTCGCCCGCCACTGCGGTACATACATCGACTCCACCTGCGGTTGCGGAACCTGATAGGTGCCCGGCGTCACCGCCCGCGCCAGATAGACCAGCGTCACCGGCTGACCTTCATTGATGGCGACGGCGGCGACAAAGCGGTCATCGCGGAACTCGATATGCTGAATATCCGCCTGCTGCATCTGGTTAAGCAGGTTTTGTACCGCTTCGCCATTCTCCTGCAGGCTGGCGCTGCTATTAGCCAGGTTCTGGTTTTCCAGCTCAAGTCCCGCCGGCAGCAGATCGACCACCAGCGCGTCAGGAACGTTACGTTTGGCGGTCACCTCCAGCTTGACCAGCACCAGTTCGCCGCTGCGCAGCGAAGTCAGCGATTTCTGCTGACCGTGGGTATCGAAAATAGCACGTTCAATCCCCAACACGTTGCCGCCCGGCGGTGGCGCGCTTTGCGGATAACCGCTGCTATCGAGGCGCAGCCACAGCGGCTGATTGCCGGTATTCGTCACCTGCAGCGCCGCCAGCCGATCGCCGTCGAGATTGCGGGTTTGCGCTTTGTCGCTGGCAAGCGGCTCCGCCTGCAGCGAGGTTTGCGCCTGCCAGTTGCCCGGCAGGTCGGCAAGCATACGCCCGGCAAGGAACAGCGCGTTGGTTTCCTGCGTCGACAGCCAGCGCTGACCGAAGGCCTCTTCCGACAAGCTGCTCAACAGCTGGTTTTGTACCTCCGGCAGCAGCTTATTCTCTTCCAGCAGCGCCAGCTTCAGCGCATCATCGCGAAGTTGGCTGCCGTAATCGCCCAGCCAGCGATTCTCATCCTGGCGCGGCGTGGTAACCGCCAGCTTCATGGCCTCTGCGCCGCGCGGCGCATCCCCCATGGTTTTCAGCGCAATACCGAGTTGCAGCAGCGGCAATCCAGAACGCGCCTCTTCGTGACGGCTCCAGATTTCACGCAAGGCGCCGAGCGGCGCTTTTTGCTGGCGCGCCAGCACCAGCGCGGCATATGCCTGAGCGGCAAAACGGCTGGCCTGGGCATCGTCGCTGTAGCGCACGGTCATCAAACCCGGTTCCTGTAGATAGCGCAGCAGGCGCTCGTTGCCCTTATTAATCGCGTTGACCGGCACGCTATAGCCCTGCTCACCCGCGCGGACGAGAAAGTCCATGGCGTAGGCGGTCAACCAGTACTCTTCCGGGCCGGCTTTATCCCATAGCACAAAGCCGCCATTTTCCAGCTGCATCTGCAGCAGGCGCGAGATACCAACATCGACCGCCGCGCGGCGTTTCTCATCGCTATCGCCGCTGATCCCCAGCGCTTTTAGCTGCGCCGCGCTGGTGTACAGAGAAGGGAACAGGCCGCTGGCAGTCTGCTCAAGGCAGCCATAAGGATAGGCTTTCAGCTCGCGAATATAGCGGGCGAGATTCAACGGCGGTTTACCGCTGAGCAGCAGTTGGCCCTGCAGCGTTTGCGGGGCGAACCCCTGACTCTGCGCCGCCGGCGCCTGCCAGCTTTCGCCAGGTTGTAGCACCGCGCCGCTATTGACGGTCTGTGCCGGGAATGCCGGACGCACGCCGATTTTCCACTGCTTTTGCAGCGGCGTGAAGGTTTCGCCCGGCAGGTTCAGGCCGCTGATGGTGGCATTGACCTGACCATCGCCGAACCCCGCTAACGCGGTCACCGGTATAAACAGCGTGCTGCGCGCGCCCGGTGCCAACTGTACCGGCGGCAGTTGGCCATCGGTCAACGTGACCAACCCGCTGGCGGTAAGATGTACCTGCAGGGTTTGCGGTTTGTCGGTCAGATTACTGAGATCCAGCGCCAGACGCGTGGCGTCGCCGCTGGCAAGGAAGCGCGGGGTATTCAGTTCCGCGATAACCGGGGCGGCTACCACCACTTTATCTTCGCTGCTGCCGAAGTCGTCTGCCGTCCACGCCTGCGCCATCACCCGCAGCTCGCCGTTAAAATCGCCGATGGGTAATGTCACCGAGCCTTCACCCCGATCGTCCAACACTACCGGCTGCGCCTGCTGAGCGACGATCGTCACGTGATTAACCGGCGGTTTGCCGCCGCGTTTTAACTCGTCGCCATCGCCGCCGAAGCGCAGGTTGGCTAAACGCCCCTGCCCTTCGATTACCTGGCCGTAGATGTCATAAATATCCGCGCCGTAACGTTTCTGGCCAAAGAAGGCGTTCCATGGATCCGGCGTAGCGTAATCGGTAATATTCAGCACCCCGCTATCCACCGCCGAGAGCAGAACGTTAACCTGTTTCGGCACCTCGCCCTCTTTCACGCTGGCCTTCACTTTCACCGTCAGCGGCTGGTTCGGGCGCATTTTCTCCGGCGCTTCCAGCGCCAGAGACAGACGGCGGTTTTCATCGCCCAGCGGCAGATGCAGCAGGCCGACCGCGCGTTTCGGCGTCGCCGAGCGTGATTTATCGCCGGGGCGAACCACCAACGTGCTGAGGTAGAGATCGTGGCGATTCCAGGCTTTATCGACCGGAATAGACAGATCCATACCCTCCGCCGGGACGTCAATTTCCTGCCACCACAGCGGCCCTTCGCTGGATTCGACCATCGCGTAGCCTTTTCCCGCCGCCGGGGCGGCAATATGCAGCTTGATGGTGTCGCCCGGTTTATAGCCAGGTTTGTCGAGCTTCATCGTTACGCGATCAGGACGCGCCGCGCCGGTGCCTTCGCTGTTATCCTGCCAGCTATAGCCCGCCCAGAAGCGCACGCTGCTGACAACGTCATCCGGCCCTTTCACCTCCAGACGATACGAGCCCCACTCTACCGGGAAACTCACTTTACCTATCTGCCCGGCCTGCAAATCCAGCGACTCCTCGCCCTCCTGCAGATCTTTTTGATCGAACTGCGACTGCCAGCCTTCGCTATCGGACCAGTTCCAGTAGTAGTCGCGCCGCTCGCGGATCAGCCGCACCTGCAGACCGGAGACCGCTTTTTTCTCGCCTTTGGCATCGGCATAGACGATGTCAAACGCGGCGTTACTGTTTTCATCAACCACCGGCTGTTTCACCGTGGTATCGGTGCGGTAGTCGTAAACGTCCTTCAGCGTAAATTGCGGACGGATCCCCGGCAGAGCCTCGGCAGGCCAGATCGGCTGCTGTACGGTACGGGTCACCGGACGGCCGCCGGATTCCAGCAGGCTAGCCTGCAACACGACCTGCAGCGGCGAATGGCTATCCTGCCACTGGCTCGCGGTGGTCACTTCGCCATGGCCTTTTTCATCCAGCGTCAGTTGGACTTCATCGAGGCTACGGGAGAGGTTTTCTTCCGCGATATCGCCGAACTGGAAGCCCGGCAGCGCGGCGACGGCATCGCGTAGCGGACGCAGGAACAGTTTGCCCTGCAGCTGATTGCCGCTGGCCGGCGCGCCGTAGAGATAAGCGCCGCTGACGCTAAAGGCGACGTCGGCATCCGGGGCGATAGGTGCGGCCTGCGGCGTCAGATTCAGCGCCATGCGTTCGGGCATAAAGTCTTCGACGTGGAAATCCCACTCGCGGGGTTGATTATCGCCGGTGCTGGCGCGAATACGCCACATGCCGGTGGCCGCGCCGCTGTCGAGCGGATAAGTAAACTGATACAGGCCATTGACCGGTTTGCTCATCACTGAGCGAATCACCTGGCCATCCGGCTGCACCACTTCCAGCTTCACCGGCTGCTCCGCCAGCGGTTTACCATCGCCGTCGCGCAACAGCGCGTTAAGAATAACCGTTTCCCCCGGGCGATAGAGATCGCGCGGGCCAAACATAAAGAACTGTTTACTGAAGCCAGGGGCGCCAGCGATGGAGAATTCCGCCAGATCCAGCGCCGGCAGTTTAAGGTCAAGCAGCGTCGTCTGCCCGTCTTTACGCGCCAGCAGCAGCGCCGCTTCTTTATCGGTTTGCAGAGTAACATGGCCCTGGCTATCGCTTTTCGCCTGCGCCAGCGTCTGCCCTTTGGCGTTTAGCAGTTGTACTTCAATATCCGACTGCGCGGCGCCATTTTCGAGGCTCTGGGTGAAGACATCGAGCCGGTTGTGGTAGCGATGCGCCGAGACGCCGATATCGCTGAGGGTGAACAGCGTTGCCGCATTACTGTAGCTGTAATGACCGGCCGGATTCATCACCGCCACATAGACGCCCGGCTGCTGAAGCGGCTTGATGTCGTTAAGCGGCAGCAGCAGCTTTTCACGGGTATTACGCGCCGGGTTGAGATCGAAGCGCCCGCTGTAAACCAGATCGGCCATCTTCAACAGTTCGTCAGATTCCCAATTGCTTAACGAGTTACGGTATTCCCACTGACTGACGAAGGCCGAGAGTGATTCCGGCTTGATACGGAAAAAATTAACATCGACATTGTCGACGTTCAGCGCCATCACTGGCAGCCCGGCGACCACTTTCCCCGGCAGCAGCGAACCGCGGCTGGCGAAACCGACGCTCGGCGCGATATCGCGAGTAGCGATGGTTTTTTCAAAAGGGCTGCCGAGGGTGGCGTCATTGAGGGCAATGAGCGTTGGGTCAACGGTGACGATCAATTCACGCTTTGGCTCGAGGTGGCGCAGACGCAGCTCTTTGAGATTCGGCGCCAGCTCCCACGCGCCGTCAACCTTGCCGCTTTTCTTATCGACCAGATGCACGCTGTGGGAGAAATCCTGATCCGGTTTGAGCGGAATGGAGAAGGTCAGCACCAGCGTCGCTGCGCCATCTAGCTGCACTTCAGAAGCGTCGAGCAACGTCAAAGCCTTGCCCTGGCTTTTTTCTTTTAACGTCGCCAGCTGCGCGCTATCCGGCTTTTTCGCGCTATCGGCGGCGCCTTTATCGGCCGCCGATACGGCCTGTGGTTCACCGCTGTTATCGCAGCCGCTTAATGAGATCGCGGTAAGGAGCGCTAACGATAGCGCCGCTAAACGAAATGGTTTCATCCTTCTAACCCCTCGGCCCAGAGCCTGATGCAATCAATAACGTTCTATTATGCGTCATCGCGGCGATTCTCAACAGCTACCAGCATAGAAACCACCGATGAATCGGGAAACTACGTGACCACCTCCCCACTCCCGCGACCTTAACTTGTCAGCCCTTTATAAAACGCCGACAATTCATTGATCGATAATAAAACGGAGGCACTCATGTCCACCTCATTCTTTGTTGCGGCCGACTGGCTGGCGGAACATATTGATGACCCGCAGATTCAAATTCTTGATGCGCGGATGGCGCCGGCGGGTCAGGAAGCGCTGCGCGATATGGCGGCGGAATACCGCGACGGGCATATCCCCGGCGCGGTTTTTTTTGATATCGAAGCGCTGTCTGACCACACCAGCCCGCTGCCGCATATGATGCCGCGTGCGGAAACCTTCGCCGTGGCGATGCGCGAGCTTGGCGTCAACAGCGATAAGCACCTGGTGGTTTATGATGAAGGCAATCTGTTCTCAGCGCCGCGCGCCTGGTGGATGCTACGTACCTTCGGCGTCGAAAAAGTGTCAATTGTCGCCGGCGGCCTCGAAGGCTGGCGCCGTGATGAATTGCCGCTGGAGAAAGGCGAACCCGACCTGCCGGAAGGCGAATTTGAGGTGAACTTCGATCCGGAGGTGATCAAACGCTTAACCGATGTGCTGCTGGTCAGCCACGAAGGATCGGCGCAGATCGTTGATGCCCGTCCGGCGGCGCGTTTTAACGGGCTGGCGGATGAGCCGCGTCCAGGCTTACGCCGCGGGCATATCCCCGGCGCGCTTAACGTCCCGTGGACCGAGCTGGTGATTAATGGCGAACTGAAAACCGTTGATGAGATGAACGATATCTTTAAGCGTCAGGGCGTTGATTTTGCCCGACCGATTATCGCCAGTTGCGGTTCCGGGGTAACGGCGGCAGTGGTGGTTCTGGCGTTGACCACCCTCGGCGTCAACGGCGTGTGCCTGTACGATGGCTCGTGGAGCGAATGGGGCGCGAGAACGGATTTGCCGATCGAGCCGGCGCAGTAAAGGTAAAATATCCGGGTAGTGGCTGCGCCCTACCCGGCAGGCTTTAAATAATCCGGTTCTGTTTGAAATCGCGCAGGAAGCTGCCCCAACGCTTCTCATAGAACGGCGTAATATGGGCAATCATAAAGTGGCTGATGCCCTTCTCGCCTTCTACCACCTGGCAAATATCGATAGGTTCATCTCCTGGCAAGGTATCGGTGGCCACGCTGCCGGTGGTTTGGATAATGGATTCAATATCTCCTTCCGCTTCAATCCCGATCAACAAGTTGGCCGGCGCATCGGCGCTCTCTTTAATCGAGCACAGAAACGCCCGCTTGACGGTCTTCAGCGTTTTGAACAGCGTGGTCAACGAATCCACCATCTGCGCCGGCGGTTCGGCGACTTCAGACAGCAGCAGCGCTTCGCCGCCTTCCAGTACCGTCTGGGTACTGAGCGGGCTGCCCTCTTCACCCAGCAGATGGCTGATTTCCCGCGGGGTGAATTCTTTGCCGCTCGGCAGCTTCGGGTTGAGGAACAGCGATTCGCCCAGCGTCATCGCCATCAGCGTGCGGGCGGGCATCATCACGAAAGCCTGTTCGTCTTCTACCGCCTGCTGCAGCGCCTCCAGCGAGGTAAAGAACGGAATAACCGACGTGCCGTCTTCTTTTTCCCAATGCTGTAGATCGAGGGCGCTATCTTCGACAATCTGCTCGCCGTCAGCCGCGCTGCCCGGCACCCACACGGTGGCCTCAAGCAGCGCGGTGAAAAATGCCGGACGATGGGCAGGCTCGGTCGCCGCCTTCTCCAGCAGAGTTTCTAATTCATTTTTAGTATCAGACATAGATTCGCTACTTCAAAAATCGCCCGTCCGCGCGGGCTTACGGTTTTCCTGGCCGGGTAAGCGTAGCGCCACCCGGCAAGGCCATTACTCAGCCGTCAGCAGATTAGCGATAGTGCGCACGCCAAGGCCAGTCGCACCCGCCGACCACTGTTCAACCGCAGCTTTACGGTAAGTCGCAGAGCAGTCGATATGCAGCCAGCCCTGGTGGTAGTTTTCCACGAAGTGGGACAGGAATCCCGCCGCGGTGCTGGCGCCGGCCGGATACGCCGCGCTACCGGTGTTGTTCAGTTCAGCGAAGTTAGACGGCAGCTGGTTGCGGTGGAATTCGGCCAGCGGCAGACGCCAGAAGGCTTCATTTTCCGCCTGCGCGCTCGCCAACAGACGATTCGCCAGCGCGTCGTCAAAGCTAAACAGCGCGTGGTAGTCGTTACCCAACGCCGTTTTCGCCGCACCGGTCAGGGTGGCGGCATCGATGATCAGCTGCGGCTTCTGCGCCGAGGCGTCGATCAGGCCATCCGCCAGCACCAGGCGACCTTCGGCGTCGGTGTTCATGATTTCAACGGTTTTACCGTTGCGGTAATGAATGATATCGCCAAGCTTGAAAGCGTTGCCGCTAATCAGGTTATCCGCGCAGCACAGGAACAGCTTCACACGTTTGTTCAGACCGCGGGTAATGGCGAAAGCCAGCGCGCCCGTCACGGTGGCCGCACCGCCCATGTCGGATTTCATCGAATCCATAAAGGCGCTTTGCTTGATGCTGTAGCCGCCGGAGTCGAAGGTGATGCCTTTGCCGACCAGACAGGCGTATACCGGCGCGTCTTTATCGCCGGTCGGGTTGTAGTCCAGCGCCAGCAGGACCGGCGGGCGCTCGGAGCCGCGGCCAACGGTATGCAGGCCAAGATAGTTCTGCTCGCGCAGATCTTCGCCTTTGGTGATGCGATAGCTGACCTTTTCGCCCGCCACGCCGCACAGCAGATCGACGGCGCGCTGCGCCAGCTGTTCTGGCCCCAGCTCTTCTGCCGGCGCGTTGATGGTGTCGCGAACCCAATCGATGATCGTCAGGCGGTTATCCAGCTCGCTGCGCTGCGCGTCGTCCAGGGTTGGCCATTCGACCTGGCGCTGACCTTTCGGCCCTTTATAGCCGGCCCAAAAAGCCCAGGCGCGATCGGTGTTCCAGCCTTCGCCGCTCAGGGCGACGTGCTTGATCCCCATGCCGTCAATTTTGCGCGCCGCGCGCTGGATTAACCCCAGGTCGTCTTTACCGTTGAGATGTAAGGCGATACCGTCGTTATTGATACTCCAGGTCGCTTTTTCTCCCCAGCGCGCATCGGCAGGCAGAGTAGAAAGCGTAATCTTCATGGCTTCGGTCATTATCTTTATCCTTATTAGCAAACGGGCCACCCTATGGCAGCCCGTTAAAATTTTTCCGCTTGAGGCGAAAATTATTCGGCTTCGTCTAACCAGACTAGCAGAATCGCCTCCAGAATTTTTTCATTGGATGCGTTTGGGTCGTCATCGAACTCTTCCAGGTCGCAAATCCACTGATGCATATCGGTGAAGCGAACGGTTTTCGGGTCGAGATCCGGGTAAGCGTCATACAAGGCTTCGCCGATTTCGCGGCTGTCGGTCCATTTCAGTGCCATATTAGTGCTCGCGTGCGTGGTTGATGGTGTAACGCGGGATCTCAACGACCAGATCTTCGTCGGTGACGCGCGCCTGGCAGCTCAGACGGCTGTCAGGTTCCAGCCCCCAGGCTTTATCCAGCATGTCGTCTTCATCTTCGCTACTTTCCGCCAGCGAGTCAAAACCTTCACGCACGATGCAGTGGCAGGTGGTGCAGGCACAGGATTTCTCACAGGCGTGTTCAATCTCGATACCGCTACGCAGCGCCGCATCCAGAATGGTTTCACCGCTCTCAGCTTCCACAACTACGCCATCCGGGCACAGGTCCTGGTGGGGCAGAAAAACAATTTTTGGCATTTTAAACCTCGTCCACGGATTGGCCTTTCAGCGCAGCGCGGACCGACTGGTCCATGCGGCGTGCGGCGAATTCCTGGGTTTGTGTGTCGATATTTTTAATGGCTTCTTTAATCGCGTCAGCATCTTCGCCTGCCGCGGCGGTGCGAACCTGCTCCGCGGCGGCATCGATAACCTGACGCTCTGCGGCGCTTAACAGCGCGGCGTCGGCGGCCAGCGCGCTTTCCAGGCTCTCCAGTACGCGAGCGGCTTCGACTTTCTGTTCAGCCAGCATACGCGCCTGAATATCCTGTTCGGCGTAGCTCATCGAATCTTTAATCATGTTGGCGATTTCGCCGTCGGTCAGGCCGTAAGACGGTTTCACCTGGATTGAGGCTTCCACGCCGGTCGATTTCTCCATCGCCGTGACGCTCAGCAGACCGTCGGCATCAACCTGGAAGGTCACGCGAATATGCGCCCCGCCCGCCGGCAGCGCCGGGATACCGCGCAGCGCAAAACGCGCCAGCGAACGGCAATCCTGCACCAGCTCACGCTCGCCCTGCATCACGTGAATAGACATCGCCGTTTGGCCATCTTTGAAAGTGGTAAACTCCTGCGCCCGGGCCACCGGAATGGTGGTATTACGCGGGATCACTTTCTCTACCAGGCCGCCCATGGTTTCCAGCCCAAGCGACAGCGGGATAACATCAAGCAGCAGCAGTTCGCTGTCCGGTTTGTTGCCGACCAGAATATCCGCCTGAATCGCCGCGCCAATGGCGACGACTTTGTCCGGGTCGATAGAGGTCAGCGGGGTACGGCCAAAGAATTCGCCAACGCGCTCACGCACCAACGGCACGCGGGTGGAGCCCCCAACCATCACCACTTCCAGCACTTCTTGCGCTTCAACGCCGGCGTCTTTCAGCGCGCGACGGCAGGCCATCAGAGTACGTTTTACCAGTGGGGCAATCAGATCGTTAAACTGGCTACGGCTGATATCGCCCTGCCAGCCGCCGACCTCAACGTGCGCCACGTCGGCATCGCTCAAGGCGATTTTCGCCGCAATGGCGGCATCCAGCAGCTCACGCTGCAGGCGGTTATCGCTACGGTCGCGGAGACCCGCCTGCTCGCGCAGATAGTCGGCCAGCAGATGGTCGAAATCATCGCCGCCGAGAGCGGAATCGCCGCCGGTCGCCAGCACTTCAAACACCCCGCGGCTTAAGCGCAGAATGGAGATATCAAAGGTACCGCCGCCGAGATCGTAAACCGCAATCACCCCTTCCTGGCCGGAATCGAGGCCGTAGGCGATAGCCGCCGCGGTCGGCTCATTGAGCAGACGCAGCACGTGCAGGCCCGCCAGACGCGCCGCGTCTTTGGTTCCCTGACGCTGAGCATCATCGAAATAGGCCGGAACGGTAATGACCACGCCGTCGAGATCGCCCGCCAACGCTTCGGTCGCCCGGGCAGCCAGCGCTTTAAGGATATCGGCGGAGACCCGCACCGGGTTCAGCAAGCCGCCGGCGGTCTGGAGCATCGGCAGTCCATTTTCGCTGGCCTGCAGCTGATACGGCAGATGCGGATAGCGGGTTTGAATATCGGCGAGGGAACGCCCCATCATTCGCTTCACCGAGCTGATGGTGTTCACCGGATCCTGAGCGGCATTCAGCCGGGCTTCATAGCCGACGCTCAGCCCCGAGGCGTGGTAGTTCACGACCGACGGCAGCAGGTAGCGGCCTTGATGATCGGGCAGAGTTTCGGCCTGGCCGCTACGCACGGTAGCAACCAGAGAATTGGTGGTGCCAAGGTCGATACCTGCCGCCAATCGACGCTGATGCGGCGCGGCGCTCAGACCAGGCTCACTAATTTGTAATAGGGCCATAATTGCTTCCGAAAATTAAAAATCGAGCAGTTTTTCTTCGAGTTCTTCAGCACTGCTGCGCAGTTTATCGAGAAAACGGAGCTTGCGTACAGTATCAGCCGCCGCATCCCAGGTCTCGTTTTGCAATTGTTCAACCATCAGTTGATGGCGGGTATCAAACAGCGCTTTTACCCGTTTGATAAAAGCTTCCAGCCGCGCTTCGTCTTTCGCCTGGCCGATTTCATCGAGCTCTTCGCGCAGTTCCAGCTGCTCCATCAGGAACGCGGTGTCGCGGACGGTGTGCTGCTCGCTGGCGAGGTCAAAGCCGTGCAGCGAAAGGAGATATTCCGCACGGGTCAGCGGATGACGCAGAGTCTGCCAGGCCTGGTTAATGGTGGCGGAGTGCTGAACCGCAGCCAGCTGTTCCGCAGCGGGCGCGCTGGCGAATTTATCCGGATGGTACTGGCGCTGCAGATCCTGATACCGGACAGCCAGTTGTTCGAGCGAGAGGGTATAGCTGGCTGGTAACCCGAAGAGGGTGAAATAGTCCATAGTAACCTCAGGGTCATGCATCTAAACGAAAACCCCACGCGCGGCGTGACCGCGGTGGGGTTGGGGATTACCGATTATACGTTAAAGCTTTCGCCGCAACCGCACTCATCTTTCACGTTCGGGTTAGTAAATTTGAACCCTTCGTTAAGGCCTTCTTTGACGAAGTCCAGTTGAGTGCCGTCGAGGAATTGCAGGCTCTTACCGTCGATCACGACTTTCACGCCTTTGTCTTCAAACACGGTGTCTTCTGCCGCCGGCTCGTCAACAAATTCCAGTACATAAGCCATACCTGAACAACCGGAGGTTCTTACCCCCAGACGCAGGCCAAAGCCTTTACCGCGGTTCGCCAGGAAGGAATTGACTCGCGCTGCTGCACTGTCGCTTAAGGTAATCGACATAACAAACCTCAACTCTTAATTATTTTGCTTCACGTTTGCTTTTGTAATCCGCAATCGCGGCTTTAATCGCGTCTTCCGCCAGGATAGAGCAGTGAATTTTCACCGGCGGCAGTTCCAGTTCATCGGCGATATCGGTGTTCTTGATAGCCTGCGCTTCGTCCAGAGATTTACCTTTCACCCACTCGGTGACCAGGGAGCTGGAAGCGATAGCGGAACCGCAGCCATAGGTCTTGAAGCGCGCGTCTTCAATGATACCTTCATTGTTGACTTTAATCTGCAACTTCATGACGTCGCCGCACGCCGGCGCGCCAACCATACCGCTACCGACGCTGTCGTCGCTGTTGTCGAAGGAACCGACGTTGCGCGGGTTTTCGTAATGATCGATGACTTTTTCGCTGTATGCCATGTTGAATTCTCCTTATCGGTGCCGAATTAGTGATGTGACCATTCAATGCTGTTTAGATCCACGCCCTGTTTGAACATTTCCCACAGTGGAGAAAGGTCGCGCAGACGGCCGATGGAGTTACGAACCAGCTTGATGGTGTAGTCAATCTCTTCTTCGGTAGTGAAACGACCTAAAGAGAAACGAATAGAACTGTGCGCCAGTTCATCAGTCATGCCTAACGCGCGCAGCACGTAGGATGGCTCAAGGCTCGCGGAAGTACAGGCTGAACCGGAGGAAACCGCCAGGTCTTTCAGCGCCATAATCAGCGACTCGCCTTCAACATAGTTGAAGCTGACGTTAAGAATGTTCGGCGCGCCCTGCTCAAGGTCGCCATTCAGATAGACTTCTTCCATATCTTTCACGCCGTTCCACAGACGGTCACGCAGGCCGCGCAGGCGCGCCATTTCGCTTTCCATCTCTTCTTTGGCGATACGGTAAGCTTCGCCCATACCGACGATCTGGTGGACAGGCAGGGTGCCAGAACGCATGCCGCGCTCGTGACCGCCGCCGTGCATCTGCGCTTCGATGCGGATACGCGGCTTACGGCGTACGTACAGCGCGCCGATACCTTTCGGGCCATAAATTTTGTGACCGGAGAAGGACATCAGGTCAACTTTCAGCTGGCTCAGATCGATAGGCAGTTTGCCCACGCTCTGGGTGGCGTCAACGTGGTAAATGATACCGCGGGCACGGCACATTTCGCCGATGGTAGCGATATCCTGCACCACGCCGATTTCGTTATTCACGTGCATGATGGAAACCAGGATGGTGTCATCACGCATCGCCGCTTCCAGCTCTTTCAGATCGATAATACCGTTGCTCTGCGGAGCAAGGTAGGTCACTTCAAAACCTTCGCGCTCGAGCTGACGGCAGGTATCCAGCACCGCTTTATGCTCGGTTTTGCTGGTGATGATGTGCTTGCCTTTTTTCTGATAAAAGTTGGCTGCACCTTTAATCGCCAGGTTATCGGATTCCGTTGCGCCAGAGGTAAAGACGATTTCGCGCGGATCGGCGCCGACCAGTTCGGCAATCTGATTACGGGCGATATCTACCGCCTCTTCAGCCTGCCAACCGAAACGGTGAGAACGTGAGGCCGGGTTACCAAAGGTCCCGTCCAGGGTCAGGAACTGCATCATTTTCTCGGCAACACGCGGGTCCACCGGCGTTGTTGCGGAGTAATCGAGGTAAATCGGTAATTTCATTGCTCTTAAACTCCGTACATCACTCAATGCAAGGAACCAGGCAACCGGCTTGATGTACGACCGAGTACACGAGATGCTTCAACATCCCGGCCTGATTCTGAAAATCTTTATTATTGCTATCTACCCTGCCGTTTCACCTTGCAGCCCGTAAGCCGCAAGCTGAAACTAAGCCTCGTGCTAGGCGCGCAGTTTTACGTCAATGGCGTCCTGAGAACGCGTAGTACGCTGAGATTCATGATTGTGCTGACGACCAGAAACATCGAGGATTTCCTGGTTATTCACCAGTTCGCCCAGGGTGATGTTGTTGAGGAAACCGGTCAAACGTTCGCTCAGATCGCGCCACAGCGCGTGGGTCAGACACTTATCGCCACCCTGGCAGCCGCCTTTACCCTGACAACGGGTGGCGTCAACGGATTCGTCTACGGCGCTGATCACTTCGCCAACGGCGATGCTGCCAGCTTCTTTACCTAACAGGTAACCGCCGCCTGGTCCACGAACGCTGGATACCAGACCATTTTTACGCAGGCGAGAGAACAGCTGTTCCAGATAGGAAAGCGAAATTCCCTGACGCTCTGAAATATCTGCCAACGGAACCGGACCCGTTTCAGAGTTGAGCGCAACGTCAAGCATTGCGGTCACGGCATAACGCCCTTTAGATGTCAGTCTCATGTCTTACTTAACCTCAAACTCGCCCCTGCCCGGGCTTTTTATTAATATGGGTATTGCATAGCAGGGCCAAGTCTGACATTCCCGAGTAAATTGGTCAACTATTTACTTGACTGTTTTAGTCAGGTATTTGGCTTTCCGTGCCGTTATTGATTTCGAGCCGCTCCCGGGGTCGGCCAAAGGCCTCGCCCGGGCTACAACAGATTCGTAGGCCGGATAAGCGAAGCGCCATCCGGCGTTAACGCGCTTACTTACCTTTATTCTGCTGCTCAATAGACGCCAGCATCCCGCGCAGGATGTTCAGCTCCTGGCTTTCCGGACGCGCGCGGGTGAACAGGCGACGCAACTTGTTCATCACCTGCCCCGGATGATTCGGGCGGATAAAACCGGTCGCCAGCAGCGTCTGCTCAAGGTGGCCGTAGAAACGTTCTAAATCATCGACCAGCGGATATGGCGTTTCTTCATGTTCAACCGCCGGTTGCGCCTGTTCCTGAGTCGCCAGCCAGGCCATTCGCACTTCATAGGCGATAACCTGCACCGCCATTGCCAGGTTCAGCGAGCTGTACTCTGGGTTGGCGGCGATCGCCACGTGATAGTGGCATTTCTGCAGTTCGTCGTTAGTCAGGCCAACGCGCTCGCGGCCAAAGACCAGCGCGACCGGCGCATGCTGACCTTCGGCTACGCTTTTCAGACCGCATTCGCGCGGATCCAGCATCGGCCACGGCAGCGTGCGGGAGCGCGCGCTGGTGCCAACCACCAGGCTACAGCCCGCTAGCGCTTCATCAAGGGTATCGACGATCTGCGCGTTACCAATCACATCGCTGGCGCCAGCGGCCAGCGCGATGGCCTGGGAATCAGGTTTCACCAGCGGGTTGACCAGCCACAGGTTAGTTAAGCCCATGGTTTTCATCGCGCGGGCAACGGAGCCCATATTGCCGGTGTGTGAGGTTTCTACCAGTACGATTCGAATATTTTGCAGCATTATGGTTCTTCGGCTAAAGATTATTCGTGCATGCTAACATAAAACGGAGACATAAGCAGAATTCGCTGTTACTATATGCGCCGTTTTTTCCCGTTCTTTAACATCCAGTGAGAGATACCGATGCATCCGATGCTGAACATTGCCGTGCGCGCAGCGCGCAAGGCGGGTAATTTAATTGCCAAGCACTACGAAACGCCAGATTCCGTAGAAACCAGCCAGAAAGGCAGCAATGACTTTGTGACTAACGTCGATAAAGCCGCAGAAGCGATTATTATCGAAACCATTCGCAAGTCTTACCCACAGCACACCATCATCACCGAAGAAAGCGGCGAGCACGCTGGTGAAGATCAGGATATTCAATGGGTTATCGATCCACTGGATGGCACCACCAACTTCGTTAAACGTCTGCCACACTTCTCTGTTTCCATCGCCGTACGCATTAAAGGCCGTACTGAAGTCGCGGTGGTTTACGATCCAATGCGTAATGAACTGTTCACCGCCACCCGCGGCCAGGGCGCGCAGCTGAACGGCTACCGTCTGCGCGGCAGCAACGCTCGCGATCTCGACGGTACTATCATCGCCACCGGTTTCCCGTTCAAAGCGAAGCAGCACGCTACCGCTTACATGAACATCCTCGGCAACATGTTCACCGAGTGCGCTGACTTCCGTCGCACTGGTTCCGCCGCGCTGGATCTGGCCTACGTTGCCGCTGGCCGCGTTGACGGTTACTTTGAAATCGCCCTCAAACCGTGGGATTTCGCCGCTGGTGAACTGATCGCTCGTGAAGCAGGCGCCATCGTTTGCGACTTCACCGGTGGTCATAACTATATGCTGACCGGCAACATCGTAGCCGGTAACCCGCGCGTCGTGAAAGCGATGCTGGCGAACATGCGCGAGCAGTTGAGCGAAGCGCTGAAGCGTTAATTTCTCACTGAATGTAAAAAGGAAGCCGCGGCTTCCTTTTTTTATACCCTAAAACGGCCGCAAGCCGCCGCCCGGCGGGATCGCGCTACTCCACATCACGACAGCAGCCGTCAACAGCGCCACGCCGCCGGCCAGCGCCAGCGTCGCCCAGCCAACCTGTTTCCACATCGCCGTCGTCTGATGGCGACTCAGGCGGATAGCCAACTGGCGGAATCCATGCACCAACAGCGCCAGCCCGCTTATGGTCAGCGACGTTCCCGCCGCCATTACCAGTGCGGCAGCCATGCCCCAGCCAAAGACGCCGATCACCTTGCTGAACAGCAGCACCATAATCGCTCCCGAGCAGGGACGCATGCCCATCGACAGTACAATCGCCAGCCTGGCGCGCCAGTCGTCGCCACTCTGTAGTTGATCCGGCGCCGGAAGGTGCTGATGGCCGCAGCCGCAATGTTCATCATGGACGTGATGCGGGGTAAAAGCGGTAAACGTTGGCCGCCGCAGCAAGACTCGCAGTTTTTTCAATGCCCGCCAGCACAGTAAAAGCCCCAATGCGCCGACCAGCAGATAGCTCCCCTTCTCCAGCCAGAAGCTGCTGAGATGCAGTTGACGCGCCGGAAGCTGCAGCAGCGTCAATACCACCACCACCAGCGCTATCGCCACCATTCCCTGCAACAGCGATGCCGCCAGCGTCAGCGCAATACTCGATTTCAGCTTTGAGGGATGGGTGGCAAGCCAGGTGGTAATCACGATTTTTCCGTGACCGGGGCCAAGCGCGTGCAGTACGCCGTAGACAAAACTGAACCCGAGCAGTGACAGCCCCGCCGCTGACGGATTATCCGCCACCGCCTGCAGCAGTTGGCTGAGCTCAAGATTCAGTGAACGCTGCCAGACCGCGCTTTGCAACAGTACCTGCGGCCAGGCGAGCCACAACCAGATACCGCCCACGACGGTCAGCGTCAGAAACAGCGCCAGCGGCCAGAGTGATTTCCAGCGCGGCGCCCGCGCTCGCGGCGTAAAGACTACTGACATGTCAAGGTCACCTTCTGGGCAAAGTAGTTACCCAGTTCCATATCTTCCGGCGGCGCGTCCTCTTTATCGAGCGACTGCGCATAAGACAACATTTTGTCGTTGGGTTTCGGCGTCATTACCGTGGCCTTGCAGGAGGCCCGCAGCGCGGCAGGCAACGAAAAATCGCTATCCTGCTCATAAAACATATCGACGTAGTAGGTCGGATCGAAGGTGGATAAAGTAAAGGTTTGTCCGGCAACAGGTTGCGGTGTCGCCAACGGCAAGGTGAAGGTGAGTACCGCCTGCAGCCCGCTACGCGCAAGGCCGTAGCCATCCGGGCGGTTAGCAAACTTAACCCGCTGGCCGTTATGCCACAGCTCGCTGAAGTAGTGCTGGCCGAGTACGTTGGCCATGACCTCCGCCGCCAGTTTTTTCCATACTTCGCTGCCCGCCTTTGCATTGCCGGCATCATAGAGCAGATCTGCTGACGTTATTTCGTCCATCGTCCAGCGCATCTTAAAACCGGTCAATAGACCGTCATTCACCACGGCTTCACTCTGCAAATTAATGAAGCTGTGCGGATGCGCAACGGCTGACAATGATAAAACCATGAAAAATGCCGCACCGACGCAGTGTTTCACTTTCTTCATCTGTTCCTCGCGTGAAAAATTCTGTGAACTTCGCCAGCAATCCTGATCTAAAGGCCGCGGCCCGCCCTGCTCACCCTGCATCCTTTGGCTATTCTTAGCTGAAACCCTAACTGGAACTTACCAGATGATGACAGTGATTGAACCACCATCTGCGCTTTCCAGTCCACAGCGCCGTAGCCAGGTGCTCCTGATGTTCTATCTTCCGGGACAATCCGTCACGCCGCAACAGCTGGTCAGGCTCAACCAGGTGGATGAGGCGACGGCCCAACAGGATATCGCGGAGACGGGGCGCGAAATTCAGCGTTATCATCGACTGACTCTCGCGTCGCAGATGGACGGCAGCTATCGGATTGAAGGCGCCGCGCTCGATCAACGCCTGTGCCTGCTGCACGCTCTCCGGCGTGGGCTACGCCTGTGCCCGCATTTCGTTCATCACCATTTTACCCCGGCGTTAAAAACGCAGCTTAAACAGCATGGTATCGCGCGAACCTTATATGATGATACCAATCTTCAGGCGCTGGTGAATCGCTGCGCTCGCGCGCTCAATCGGCAGTTCGACTGCCGGGACGGTCAGTTCCTGCGCCTGTATCTTCAGTACTGCCTGCTACAACATCATCTGGGCCAGTCGCCGGATTTCACCCGTGAGCAGCGCAACTGGGCGCAGGCCGCGGCGGAATTTAACCTCGCCGCCGAAATCGTCCGCCACTGGCAGCGCCGGGTCAGCGCCACGCCCCACGCCGGCGAACAACTTTTCCTGACCCTGCTGTTTATGTTACTGAAAACCCCGGATCCCATTCACGACGGTCATCAACAGGACAGACGCCTGCATCTGGCGATCTCCCGCTTGATCCATCGTTTCCAGGATCTGGCGGGACGGCCATTCAGCGATGAACAAGGGTTGAGCGACCAGCTCTATATCCATCTTTCGCAGGCGTTGAACCGCAGCGTATTCGCCATCGGTATTGATAACGCTTTACCGGAGGAGATCGGACGCCTGTATCCGCGCCTGATGCGTACCACCCAGGAGGCATTACGCGATTTCGAAACGGCCTATCATATTCAATTTAATCAGGAAGAGGTCAGCTTAATCGCGGTGATTTTCGGCGCGTGGTTGATGCAAAAAGCCGACCTGCATGAAAAGCAGGTGGTGCTGCTGACGCGGGAAAATAGCGAACTGGAACAGGCGCTGGAAATGCAATTGCGGGAATTAACGCTGCTGCCGCTGAATATTAAATACTTAAGCGTGACTCAGTTTCAGCAACAAGGCGCGCCGAAGGATGTGACCTTAGTGGTCACGCCTTACACCACCGCGCTACCGCTGTTTTCGCCGCCGCTGTTTCATGCTGAAGAGAATTTTAGCGATCACCAGCGGCAGCAGATTTGCAAAATGCTTGAGGATTAGGCGCTCACCGCCTTCGGTCGCACGAACAGCGCCGGTAGCGCCACCAGCGCCATCACCCAGAAGACGCCCTGATGCAGGTGCTGGTAGAGGAAACCAGCAAACACCGTCATCACCGCGATGCTGCCGCCCATCGCCACCGCCGAGTAAACGGCCTGCAGGCGGATAACCTCACTTCCCTGCCGCGCGGCGATATAGCGCATGGCCGCCAGATGACAGACGGTAAACGTTCCGCAGTGGAGGATCTGCGCGACCAGTAGCCATGGCAGCGCGGTCGTCCAGCCCATAATCGTCCAGCGCGCCACCCCGCACACCGCCGAGAGCAGCAGCAGGTCGCGGGCGCTAAACCGACGGAACACTTTTTTACTCAAGGCGAAAATCACCACTTCGGCGACGACGCCGAGCGACCATAAATAACCGACGGCGGAGGCAGAATAACCGGCCTGCTGCCAGTATAGCGCGCTGAAGCCATAGTAGGCGGCATGCGCTCCCTGCAACAGACAGACGCAGGCTAGAAAACGCCAGCTTTGCCGCACCAGGCTAAACCACGCCGGTAGTCCGGCCGCCTCCTGATGGCGGCTCTCCCCCTGCGGCATCACTGAAGGTTTCAGCAGCATGCCCAACAGCATCGAAGCGGTGCCCAGGCTTAACAACAACAGGATCGCCCGGTAATCAAACAGACTCACCAGCTTGCCGGTCAGCGCAGAACCGATGACAAAAGCAATCGATCCCCACAACCGCACCCGGCCGTAATCCATGGTGATCTGCTTTTGCCAGGTGTTGGCCAGCGCATCGGTTAAGGGTACCAGCGGCGAGAAAAAGAGGTTGAATCCGACGATGACCACCATCAGCCAGGCCACCTGCCCGCCGACCCAGAAGGCGAGAGCAAACAGCAGCGTCAGCAACGCCAGGATACGCAAGGCGCTAATCAAACGAGAAGGATCGCTGACCCGCGGCGCAATTAGCAGGCTGCCCAGAAAACGCGCCACCAGCCCGGCGCCGAGCAGCACGCCAATGGTTTCCGGCGTCAGGCCAACGCCTGCCAGCCAGACGCTCCAGAATGGTAAAAAAATACCGTAGCTAAAAAAGTAGGTGAAGTAACTTAGCGCCAGCCAGCGCGTGGAGTGCAAGACCATGATTCCCTCCCGAATGGAAGCTCTAGTCTGGCGATAAAGCGCATACTGAGCAAACCCATGTCTCACTATCTTCATGGTCGTTAAGTACATTTCTCTTAAAATCGTGAGCATTGTCACGCGATGAGCGTGCGACATGGCGGGCAGTATGAAAAAAAATCCGATAACCGGGCATCAGAGCGCTTCCCTCGTATCGGCTTAATCGCCGCTCAACGAGGCGCAACAATATTATTTTCCCAGCGTGGCGGGGAGTAAAAATGTGTATTACGTTTAGATCACACGCCTGTGATAAAGGACTGATTATGAACACGCTACGCTATTTTGACTTTGGCTCTTCCCGCCCTGTCCTGCTGTTAATCGCACGTATTGCGATCGTGCTGCTGTTCATTATTTTTGGCTATCCGAAACTGATGGGGTTTAGCGGAACGGTACAATATATGGCTTCTTCCGGCGCGCCGATGCCGACGCTGGCGGCGATCATCGCGGTCATCATGGAGGTACCCGCCGCTATTCTGATTATTTTAGGTTTCTTCACCCGCCCGCTGGCGGTGATCTTTATCTTTTACACCCTGGGTACCGCGGTTATCGGCCATCATTACTGGGATATGACCGGCGATGCGGTATTGCCGAATATGATTAACTTCTATAAGAACGTCAGTATCGCCGGGGCCTTCCTGCTGCTGGCGATAACCGGACCAGGTTCGATTTCGCTGGACCGTCGATAACCAGCAGACACAAAAAAGGCCGCAATCGCGGCCTTTTTTATCTTAACGCGGCAAGATTACGCGTAAACCGGGAAACGGGCGCAGATATCAAGCACTTTACCTTTGACGCGCTCAATAACAGCTTCGTCGTTGATATTGTCGAGAACGTCGCACATCCAGCCAGCCAGCTCTTTCACTTCCGCTTCTTTAAAGCCGCGGCGAGTCACAGCCGGAGAACCGATACGGATACCGGAAGTCACGAACGGGCTCTTCGGATCGTTCGGTACGCTGTTTTTGTTAACGGTGATGTTGGCGCGGCCCAGGGCGGCGTCAGCTTCTTTACCGGTCAGGTTTTTATCTACCAGATCCAGCAGGAACAGGTGGTTTTCAGTACCGCCGGAAACCACTTTGTAACCGCGGTTCAGGAACACTTCCACCATCGCTTTGGCGTTTTTGGCAACCTGCTGCTGGTAAACTTTGAACTCTGGCTCCATCGCTTCTTTCAGCGCCACCGCTTTCGCGGCGATAACGTGCATCAGCGGGCCGCCCTGCGCGCTTGGGAACACGGCGGAGTTCAGTTTCTTGTACAGCTCTTCGCTACCGCCTTTCGCCAGGATCAGGCCGCCGCGCGGACCCGCCAGGGTTTTGTGGGTGGTAGTAGTAACAACGTGGGCGTGCGGAACCGGGTTCGGATAAACGCCGGCGGCAATCAGGCCCGCTACGTGCGCCATATCGACGAACAGGTAAGCGCCGATGCTGTCAGCGATTTCACGCATTTTCGCCCAGTCAACGATACCGGAGTAAGCGGAGAAGCCACCGATGATCATCTTCGGTTTGTGCTCCTGGGCCTGCTTCGCCATGTCGTCGTAGTCGATTTTACCGGACTCATCGATACCGTAAGGAATGATGTTGTACAGTTTACCGGAGAAGTTAACCGGGGAGCCGTGGGTCAGGTGGCCGCCTTGCGCCAGGTTCATACCCAGCACGGTATCGCCTGGCTGCAGCAGAGCGGTATAGACGGCAAAGTTAGCCTGCGAGCCGGAGTGCGGCTGTACGTTAGCGTAGTCGGCGCCGAACAGTTCTTTCGCGCGGTCGATAGCCAGTTGCTCAACGATATCCACGTACTCGCAGCCACCGTAGTAGCGCTTGCCCGGATAACCTTCGGCATATTTGTTAGTCAGCTGGGAACCCTGAGCCTGCATCACGCGCGGACTGGTGTAGTTCTCGGAGGCGATCAGTTCGATGTGCTCTTCCTGACGTACTTTTTCCTGCTCCATAGCCTGCCACAGTTCGGCATCATAATCGGCAATGTTCATTTCACGCTTTAACATCCGCATCTCCTGACTCAGCTAACGATAAAATTTTGGCCTAAAAAGGCGGTCCTGATGGACAACGGCCCACAGTATAACCGAATCATTCTGTGATAACAGGTCTTGACAAAGGATTTTACGCAAACGATTGGCTCCACAGCACACAAGGCTTTGAGCAATAACGCATCAAACACTATCAACGGATTTCTTTTCAGGTTTGTGATGCAAATTCTTCATGTTGTAACTGCTTTGCGGCAAAGTGATAAAGAACCATTTACATAGCAGGGTTATTTATATAAGATGCATTTGAAATGCATCAATAGGATAACATTTAAGGAAGCTGCTATGCTCGACGCTCAAACCATCGCCACGGTCAAAGCCACCATTCCCCTGCTTGTAGAGACCGGCCCAAAGCTAACCGCGCATTTTTATGACCGCATGTTTACTCATAACCCGGAGCTCAAAGAGATCTTCAATATGAGTAACCAGCGCAACGGCGACCAGCGCGAAGCGCTGTTCAACGCTATCGCCGCCTACGCCAGTAATATCGACAACCTGCCGGCCCTACTGCCGGCGGTTGAAAAAATCGCCCAGAAACATACCAGCTTCCAGATTAAACCGGAGCAGTACAATATTGTCGGCAGCCATCTGCTGGCGACCCTCGACGAAATGTTTAGCCCAGGCCAGGAAGTACTCGACGCCTGGGGCAAAGCCTACGGGGTGCTGGCGAACGTCTTCATCAACCGCGAAGCGGAGATCTATCAGGATAACGCCAGTAAAAATGGCGGCTGGGAAGGTACCCGCGCGTTCCGCATTGTTAAGAAGACCCCGCGCAGCCAGCTTATTACCAGCTTTGAACTGGAGCCTGTCGACGGTCAGCCGGTCGCCGATTACCAGCCAGGACAGTATCTGGCTATCTGGTTGAAGCCGGAAGCCTTCGAATATCAGGAAATTCGTCAATACTCTCTGACCCGCAGAGCGGACGGTAAAGGCTATCGCATCGCGGTGAAACGCGAGAATGGCGGCCAGGTGTCCAACTGGCTGCATAACCACGCCAGCGAAGGCGACGTAGTCTATTTAGCCGCGCCAGCGGGCGACTTCTTCCTTAACGTGGAAGCGCAGACGCCGGTGACCCTGCTCTCCGGCGGCGTCGGCCAAACGCCAATGCTGGCGATGCTGGATACGCTGGCGAAAAGCCATCATCAGGGCCAGGTGAACTGGTTCCACGCGGCGGAAAACGGTGACGTTCACGCCTTTGCGGACGAAGTGAAGGCGCTTGGCGCGGCGTTGCCGAAGTTTACCTCTCACGTCTGGTACCGCAGCCCGAGCGAGGCCGACCGTCAGGCAGGACGTTTTGATAGCGAAGGTTTGATGGATTTAGCGCCGCTGGCGGAAAATATTCGCGACCCGCAGATGCAATTCTATCTCTGCGGCCCGGTAGCGTTTATGCAGTTTGCGGCGAAGCAGCTGGTAGAATTAGGGGTCAATAAAGACAACATTCATTACGAATGTTTCGGCCCGCATAAGGTTCTGTAAGCCCAACGACGCGGGGATTTGTAGATACTATTATCGGTTTGCAACGGTTTTGGTCCGGGAAAAACATGTGCTTTGTGTTAATTCAGAGCACATTGCGCTCCCAGTTAATTTTGCTGCAATATGTTTTCCGTGGCGCAGGGAGCGCACAGAGGGCGGCCAGTCGCCGCCGCCCTCTGTACTCCCGGGCTCTGGCCGCCAAAATCGCCACTTCGTGGTACCTTCGACTTATCCCTGCAGGCTTCGGGTCGGGCCGAGGCAGCGTCCTTGCAAAACACGGCCCTCAGCCCGCATCCATGCGGGCTGCCCCGGCCTTCCGGGAACGTCTCAGCGATTTTGAGGCCACCAACACCGGCAGTTTCAGCCAGCATGGTGAATAAATTAACAGCAGGCCGCACGGACCGTAGGCCGGGTAAGCGTAGCGCCACCCGGCGATACGCGAGGATTAAATCGCCGCGTCGTCTTCTTCACCGGTACGGATACGAATCACCCGCGCCACATCGAAGACAAAGATTTTACCGTCGCCGATTTTACCGGTCTGGGCGGTACGAATGATGGTATCGACGCAGGTATCGACGATATCGTCCGTCACCACGATTTCAATTTTCACCTTCGGCAGAAAATCCACCATATATTCCGCGCCGCGGTACAGCTCGGTATGCCCTTTCTGACGACCAAACCCTTTGACTTCGGTGACCGTCATGCCGGTGATACCGACTTCCGCCAGCGCTTCACGCACGTCATCCAATTTGAACGGTTTAATAATCGCATCAATCTTTTTCATGGTTTTCCTGTCTTTGTCGCGTAACCGGTTGCTTACCGTATCATAGCTTGCGCTATGCCGCGGGGCTACTCTTTAAAGTCATTGGCGTCGAGCTCGTGGCGCGACAGCAGTTTGTAAAACTCGGTGCGATTGCGCCCGGCCATCCGCGCGGCATGCGTCACGTTACCTTTGGTTATCTGCAAAAGCTTACGCAGGTAGTTGAGCTCAAACTGATTACGCGCCTCGACGAAGGTCGGTAGCGCGGTATTCTCCCCCTCCAGCGCCTGCTCCACCAGCGCATCGCTGATCACCGGCGATGAGGTCAGCGCCACACATTGTTCAATCACGTTAACCAACTGACGCACGTTGCCCGGCCATTTGGCGGCCATTAGCCGCTTCATCGCATCGGTGGAGAAGGCACGCACGAAAGGTTTGTGACGGTCGGCGGACTGGCGCAATAGATGATTGGCCAGTAGCGGGATATCCTCCGCGCGCTCGGAAAGCGGCGGGATCTTCAAGTTAACGACATTGAGCCGATAGAACAGATCTTCGCGGAATTCGCCGCGCGCCATCGCCTTAGGTAGATCGCGGTGGGTCGCCGAAACAATGCGCACGTCGATGTCGATATCGCGGTTGCTGCCCAGCGGGCGCACCTTACGCTCCTGCAGGACGCGCAGTAGCTTTACCTGCAGCGCGACGGGCATATCGCCGATTTCATCAAGAAACAGCGTACCGCCCTCGGCGGCCTGAAAAAGCCCTTCGCGGTTGCTGACCGCGCCGGTAAAGGCGCCGCGCGCGTGGCCGAACAGTTCGGACTCCAGTAATTGTTCCGGCAACGCGCCGCAGTTAATCGCGATAAACGGTTTTTCGTGGCGCGGGCTGGCGTTGTGGATCGCCTGGGCGACAATCTCTTTCCCGGTACCGCTCTGGCCGATAATCAACACGCTAACGTCAGACTGCGCCACCATACCGGCCTGCTCCAGCAGCCGAAGCATCTGTGGACTACGGGTGACAATCGCCTGTCGCCAGCGCTCGTCGGTGGCCGGCGAGCTCTGCTCGAGAGCATCGTCAATCGCTTTATATAGCGCGTCTTTATCGACCGGTTTAGTCAGAAAACTAAACACCCCTTTCTGGGTAGCGGCAACGGCGTCAGGAATAGAGCCGTGGGCGGTCAGGATGATGACCGGCATGCCGGGTTGCGCCTTCTGGATTTCAGCAAACAGCTGCAGGCCGTCCATTTCATCCATGCGTAAATCGCTCACCACCAGGTCCACCCGCTCGCGCGTCAGCACGCGTAGCGCCTCGGGCCCGCTTTCCGCCGTGACCACGCTATAACCCTCACTGACCAGTCGCATCCCCAGCAGCTTTAACAGCCCCGGATCGTCGTCCACCAGCAGCAGGTGGGCGGGTTTACGGATCGTCATGGATCACCTCCGGTACCTTATCGCTACCGCTATTAAAATTGCCGCCGGGCTTACGGCTGGAGAGCTGGCGCTCAATATCGGTAAGGTTTTCCAGCTTGCGGGTGGTCAGCTCCAGTTGGCTACGCAGCTGCTGCTCCTGCTGGCGCAAGGTTTCCAGTTCAGCATCGCTCGATTGCTGGAGTTTGCCGTAGCGGGAGCGCTCCTCAAATAACTGCAATTGCCGGGCCTGGCCGTCGCGCCACAGCCGGTACAGCGGGCGAACCTGCGCGGCGATTTGCGGGCTAAAGCTGTCGATGCGGGCAACCATTTCGCGACGCTCATCGGGGGTGATTTTGGCGTCGGCCAGCAGAATGCCGCGTTTCAACGCATCCTGCCAGTTATCATCGTTATGCAATTTGGCTTCGGCACGGGCTTGTACCGGCGCCAGGCGATCCGCGCAGTCAATACCACGCAGCCAATACAGCGGGTTCTTATCACTGGCATCGTTTTCCAGCGACCAGATATTGGCGCAATCTACGGAGAGAAAATCCGCCACCTGATGTTCCGGTAGCTCGGGCGGCGCATTGCCGTCTGCGGCGCGCGGCGACATAGCGGCGGAACAACCCGCCAGCGTCAGGCAGCATAGGCCCGACAGCAGCCATCCCCGTAAAGGACGGCGCAATGCGAAAAAGAGGGACATATTCACCCAATGTTGATTCATGTGTTGGTTTTTCCCGGCTCAGCGGCGGGGAGCGAGATGCGAAAACAGATGAACCCGGGATTATCATCGACCAGGCTCAGCTCTCCCTGCATTTGCCGTACGCAGTCGCGGGCGATACTCAACCCCAGACCGCTGCCTTTTACTGCCCCTTTACGCAGGTGGCTTCCCTGATAAAAAGGCTCGAAAATCATATTTCTTTCGGCGACGGGGATCGGCTCGCCGCTATTGGCGACATCGATACGAACCTGCTCGCCGTGGCGGTAACTATGAATCCGAATGTTACCGGATTCAGCGCCATAGTGCACCGCATTGGAGTACAGATTATCAAGCACGCTGGTCAGCAACGTCGGCTCCGCCAGGCAGAAGCGTTCACCCAGCGCCAGCTCGGTAGACATCATCTTGGCTCTTGCCGGTAAACTATGCGCGGAAACGACGGTCTGCGCCAGTTCAGCAATATCCACTTTCTGCCGCTCGACCGGGCCATCGGCCAGTTTGCGGTTATAGTCGAGCAGCTGTTCGATCAGCTTTTGCAGATTGCGGCTGCTGTTATCAAGGATCTCAACGATTTCTTGCTGTTCCGTCGTCAGCGGCCCCGCTACCCGGTCCGCCAGCAGTTCCGTACCTTCACGCATGCTGGCGAGCGGTGTTTTCAGTTCATGTGACAGATGACGAAGAAACTGGTGGCGTTGGGACTCCAGCCACGCCAGACGTTCACTCAACCAGATAATCCGTTTACCGACCGATCGCAGTTCGCGCGGGCCGGTGAACAGTGCCGCATCATCCAGCGACTTTCCCTCTCCCAGGCGATTAATCATCTTCTCGATGCCCTTCACCGGGCCGATGATCATGCGGGTAAACAGCAAAACTAGCGTCAGGCTCAGCAGAAACAGAACCAGCGCCTGCCAGCCGAAGAACTGCCCGCGCTCGGCGATCTCCTGCTGTAGCTGCTGGCCGCGGGAGAAGATTACCGTGCGGGTCGCTTGCACCATTTCACTGTTAGCATCGGCAAAGGCTTCGAGGCTCGCCGCGGCTTTGGCGTCCGGCGCGCTATTATGGCAACGCAATTGGGCCAGGTCGGCGAGGTTCTGCCGCAGGGTCTGCCAAATGTGAGCATCCGGCAACACGCCGGAGAGCGCCTCAAGCATTTCGCTATAACGCTTACGTTGATTTTGATAGACCCGCTCAAGGGTAGGATCGTCCAGCACGCAATACTGGAGATAGCTACGCTCCATTTCCAGCGAGGCGTTGACCATCGCTTCGCTACGCCGCGCATCAGTCAAGGTGGTGCGGTTAATATGTGCGGCCTGGGCGCTGAGCGCGTTCAGGCTTTGCCAGGCCTGCCATGCCAGCACCAGCAGCGGCAGCATGATCAGCACAAAGGACAGCGTCACCAGTTGGCGCAAGGAACGGGGGAAAAGAGAGAATCGCTTCAAAGATATAGCCTCAACCATTAGCTCCTGAAGATGCTAACTGAGGATGGCGGAAACATCCACGGCAGAAACAATAAAGGCAGGCTCTAAAGCCTGCCTTTATTAAGGAATGAGGCGGTGCCTTACTCGACGTTTCGCCCGATGACTGATAAAGCAGAGCTGTTATCAGGAGTTGGACGGCAGGCACCTGTTTGTGCGTCATTCGAAGTTTATGTAGCGCTTCCCGAAGGGGCTGACATAAGAAGGTGAATGAGCCACTGCTGATTATTATGCACGAACTATGCCACCTTTCAAAACAAATTATTAACAGTATGATATATAACGAATTACATGCAATAACCCACTAAAATTCATTTGTCTATTCTTTGACCATAGTGTCGCCAATTGGCAACAACAAATCAGCCCTCAATTACACATATTTAAAATCAATAGCTTAAGTGTCGTCATTCAGAGACACCATTAAACCGCGTCTGTCGGTAATTCCCGACACTCTGATACGGCCTCGATCACAAATAAAAAAGCCCCCTGAATTAACAGGGGGCCCGTTTTCATCAACTTAGCGGTATTAACCCAGTTGCTTACGCGCGTTGCGGAAGATACGCATCCATGGGCTGTCTTCACCCCAGTTTTCCGGGTGCCAGGAGTTACTGACGGTACGGAAGACGCGTTCCGGGTGCGGCATCATGATCGTCGCGCGACCGCTTTCGCTGGTCACCGCGGTAATGCCGTTCACCGAGCCGTTTGGGTTCGCCGGATAGGTTTGCGTCACTTTGCCGAAGTTATCGACGAAACGTAGCGCCACCAGGCCTTTGCTTTCAAGCGCGGCCAGGTGCGCGCTGTCCCGCACCTCCACCTGCCCTTCGCCGTGAGAAACGGCAATCGGCATCATCGAACCGGCCATGCCTTGCAGCAGCAGCGATGGGCTCTGGGTGACTTCAACCAGGCTGAAACGCGCTTCAAAGCGGTCAGAGTGGTTGCGTACGAAGCGCGGCCACAGGTCGCTTCCAGGGATCAGCTCACGCAGGTTGGACATCATCTGACAACCGTTACACACGCCCATCGCCAGCGTCTGCGGGCGATGGAAGAAAGTGGCGAACTCATCGCGTACGCGTTCGTTGAACAGAATCGATTTCGCCCAACCTTCGCCTGCCCCCAGTACGTCACCGTAGGAGAAACCGCCGCAGGCCACCAGCGCATGGAAGTCGCCAAGACCAGTACGACCCGCCAGCAGATCGCTCATATGCACGTCGATGGCATCGAAGCCGGCGCGATGGAAAGCGGCGGCCATTTCAACATGGGAGTTAACCCCCTGCTCACGCAGCACAGCCACTTTCGGGCGCGCGCCGGTCGCAATATACGGTGCGGCAACATCTTCATTGATATCAAACGACAGCTTAACGTTAAGACCCGGGTCGCTATCGTTAGACTTCGCCTGGTGCTCCTGATCGGCGCACTCCGGATTATCGCGCAGACGCTGCATCTGCCAGGTGGTTTCCGCCCACCACATACGCAGCGTGGTACGGCTTTCGCTGAACAGCGGCTGACCGTCGGCGGTGATAACAAAACGATCGCCTGCCGTCGCCTGGCCTAAGTAGTGCACGCAATCTGCCAGACCATTCATCGCCAGCAGCGCTTCCACCGCTTCGCGATCCGCGGCGCGAACCTGAATCACCGCGCCCAATTCTTCGTTGAACAGCGCCGCCAGACGGTCGTCGCCCAGCGCGGCGATATCGGCAGTTACGCCGCAGTGACCGGCGAACGCCATTTCCGCCAGCGTCACTAACAAGCCGCCATCGGAGCGGTCGTGGTAGGCCAGCAGTTTACGCTGCGCCACCAGTGCCTGCATCGCGTCCCAGAAGCCTTTCAGCTGCGCGACATCACGCACGTCGGCCGGCTGGTCGCCTAGCTGGCGATAGACCTGCGCCAGCGCGGTGGCGCCCAGCGCGTTACGCCCTTTGCCGAGATCGATCAGCAGCAGGGCGTTATCTTCCGTAGAGAGTTGCGGGGTCACGGTGCCGCGCACGTCTTCAACGCGGGCAAACGCGGAGATCACCAGCGACAGCGGCGAGGTCATTTCGCGCTGCTCGCTTCCTTCCTGCCAGCGGGTTTTCATCGACATTGAGTCTTTACCCACCGGGATAGTCAGGCCCAGCGCTGGACACAGTTCTTCACCGACTGCTTTTACCGCCTCATACAGACCGGCGTCTTCACCCGGGTGACCGGCTGCCGCCATCCAGTTTGCCGACAGTTTGACGCGGTTGAGTTCGCCAATCTGCGTAGCGGCGATGTTTGTCAACGCTTCGCCGACCGCCAGGCGGGCAGAGGCGGCAAAGTCGAGCAGCGCAACCGGCGCGCGTTCACCCATCGCCATCGCTTCGCCGTAGTAGCTATCGAGGCTGGCGGTGGTCACCGCGCAGTTGGCGACCGGGATCTGCCACGGCCCCACCATCTGGTCACGCGCCACCATACCGGTCACGGTGCGATCGCCGATGGTCACAAGGAAGGTTTTCTCAGCCACCGTCGGCAGATGCAGCACGCGGTTAACCGCATCGGCAATCGTCATTGGTTGACGATCCAGCTCGCTGCCCTGCGCTTTCAGCGTTTGCACGTCACGCGTCATTTTCGGCGTTTTGCCGAGCAGGACGTCCAGCGGCAGGTCGATCGGCCGATCGTTAAAGTGGCTGTCGCTCAGGCTAAGGTGTTGCTCCGCCGTGGCTTCGCCAATCACCGCGTAAGGCGCGCGCTCGCGGCGGCACAGCTCTTCAAACAGCGGCAGCTGTTCCGGCGCGACCGCCAGAACGTAACGCTCCTGGGATTCGTTACACCAGATCTCCAGCGGGCTCATACCCGGCTCATCGCTGAGGATATCGCGCAGCTGGAATTTTCCGCCGCGGCCGCCATCGCTCACCAGCTCCGGCATGGCGTTAGAGAGACCGCCCGCGCCAACGTCGTGGATAAACAGAATCGGGTTCGCATCGCCCAGCTGCCAGCAGCGGTCGATCACTTCCTGACAGCGGCGCTCCATTTCCGGGTTATCGCGCTGTACAGAAGCGAAATCCAGATCGGCATCAGACTGGCCGGAAGCCATGGATGACGCCGCGCCGCCGCCGAGACCAATGTTCATCGCCGGGCCGCCCAGCACGATAAGCTTGGCGCCAACGGTGATTTCGCCCTTCTGGACGTGCTCGCCGCGGATGTTGCCAATACCGCCCGCCAGCATGATCGGTTTGTGATAGCCGCGCAACTCTTCGCCATTGTGGCTGGTCACTTTCTCTTCATAGGTACGGAAGTAGCCATTCAGCGCCGGACGACCAAATTCGTTGTTAAACGCCGCGCCGCCCAGCGGGCCTTCGGTCATGATATCCAGCGCGGTCACGATACGCTCAGGTTTACCGAAATCCTCTTCCCACGGCTGTTCAAAACCCGGGATACGCAGGTTAGACACCGAGAAGCCGACCAGACCCGCTTTCGGCTTCGCGCCGCGCCCCGTGGCGCCTTCGTCGCGGATCTCGCCGCCGGAGCCGGTTGCGGCGCCCGGCCACGGCGAAATCGCCGTCGGGTGGTTGTGAGTTTCAACTTTCATCAGAATGTGCGCCGGCTCCTGATGGAAGTCATAGCGCCCGGTCTGGTAGTCGGCGAAATAGCGTCCGACTTCGGAACCTTCCATTACCGCGGCGTTGTCTTTATAGGCAGACAGTACATATTCCGGGTTTTTCTCGAAGGTATTTTTAATCATTTTAAACAGCGACTTCGGCTGTTGTTGGCCGTCGATAATCCAGTCGGCGTTAAAAATTTTGTGGCGGCAATGTTCCGAGTTGGCCTGCGCGAACATATACAGTTCAATGTCGTTCGGATTGCGGCCAAGCTTAACGAATGCGTCCTGCAGGTAGTCGATTTCGTCATCGGCCAGCGCCAGCCCCAGACGGAGGTTGGCGTCAATCAGCGCCTGACGTCCCTGGCCCAACAGGTCCACGCTGGCCACCGGTGTCGGCTGATGGTGAGCAAACAGCTTCTCTCCCTCTTCCAGCTCAGTGAAAACGCTCTCCATCATGCGATCGTGCAGCTCCGCCGCAACGGCGTCCCACTGCGCATCGCTCAGACCCTGTGCTTCAACGTAGTACGCCACGCCGCGTTCCAGCCGCACGACCTGCGATAAACCGCAGTTATGGGCGATGTCGGTAGCTTTGGAGGACCAGGGGGAGATAGTGCCGGGGCGAGGGGTGACGAGCAGTAATTTACCGGTTGGCGTATGGCTGCTGAGGCTTGGGCCATATTTAAGCAGTCTGACCAGTCTTTCGCGCTCCTCATCGCTTAGCGGGGCGCTCAGGTCGGCAAAGTGAACATACTCCGCGTATAAGGTGCTAACCGGCAGGTTGGCCGCCTGAAAACGTGCCAGCAGTTTGTTGATACGGAATGCCGACAGTGCAGGTGAACCACGCAAAATATCCATCATAAGTCTCTCGTCTTCGAAGCTTTCAAGGTGAGCCAGGGGGAAACGGGCGCCATTATAGAGAATCCTGAGCCCCGACGAAACCGTTTGCGTAGAAATAAAATGATTCATCAGTTTTATCAATAAATGTGACATGAATCGCGAATATGTTGCCAACTGGCGCATTCTTAAGCAAAATGCCGCTCAACTTACGGCAACCTTTTACTTTTTCCGGATATACCCAGCTGAGGAACTCCACGCTGCAGAAAATTAACTATTTGAAAAAATTAAAGATTAATTATCTGCTGATCGGCGTCGTCACCCTTTTGTTGGCGGCGGCGCTGTGGCCGTCTTTACCGTGGATGGGAAAACCGGAGAACCGCGTTGCCGGGATCATTGCTCGCGGCGAACTGCGCGTGAGTACAATTAACTCACCGCTGACCTACGCTGCCATCAACAACAAAGACTACGGTCTCGATTACGAACTGGCGAAACGCTTCGCCGATTACCTTGGGGTGAAGCTGAAAGTCACCGTGCGGCAGAATATTAGCCAGCTATTTGACGATCTCGATGCCGGTAAAACCGATATGCTGGCCGCCGGGCTGGTCTATAACACCGAGCGGGTAAAGAACTATCAGGCGGGCCCCACCTATTATTCCGTTTCGCAGCAGCTGGTCTATCGCGTTGGCGGTAATCGTCCGCGTACGCTGGCCGGGATCAACGCCGAACAGCTCGCCATCGCCCCAGGCCACGTCGCCCTCAACGACTTGCAGGCGCTGAAGGAGAGCAAATACCCGGACCTCAACTGGCGCGTTGATGAAAAGCGCGGCACCACCGCCCTGATGCAGGCGGTCATCGACGGCACGCTGGAATATACCGTCGCCGATTCCGTCGCCGTCAGCCTGTTCCAGCGCGTACATCCGGAGCTGGCGGTGGCTCTCGACATCAGCGATGAACAGCCGGTCACCTGGTTTAGCGAAAAAAGCGAAGACAATTCACTATCGGCAGCCATGCTCGATTTCTTTAATAGTATGAATGAAGACGGCACCCTCGCCCGCCTGGAAGAGAAGTATCTCGGCCACGGCAACGACTTCGACTATGTTGATACCCGCACCTTCCTGCGCGCGGTACAGAATACGCTGCCGGATCTGAAGCCGCTGTTTGAGAAATACGCCCGACAGATCGACTGGCGACTGCTGGCGGCGATTGCCTGGCAGGAGTCGCACTGGGATCCGCAGGCCACCTCGCCGACCGGCGTGCGCGGTATGATGATGCTAACCCGTAACACTGCCCAAAGTTTAGGTCTGACCGATCGTACCGATGCCGAACAGAGCCTCGACGGCGGCATGCGCTATCTGCAGGATATGATGGCCAAAGTGCCGGAGGCGATCCCGAAAGAGGAGCGGATCTGGTTTGCGCTGGCGGCCTATAATATGGGCTACGCGCATATGCTTGACGCAATGGCGCTGACTAAAAAACAAAAAGGCAACCCGAACAGCTGGTCCGACGTTAAGCAGCGTCTGCCATTGCTGAGCCAGAAGCCCTACTACAGCCGCTTAAAATATGGCTACGCCCGCGGCCATGAGGCTTACGCCTACGTGGAAAATATTCGTAAGTACCATATCAGCCTGGTTGGATATTTGTCTGAACAGGAAAGGAAAGCGGCGCAAGAAATGGCGATTGCCGAAGCTTATCCAGCCGTCGCGCCGGAAGAACTCGATAGCGAGCATAAAGAGTATGCGATGCCCTTCTTTAAATTCCGCGGCGAAAAGCTTGTCGACAACGTTAAGCTGAAGTTGCCGACAATGGGACGTTAACCCTCTTCCTGACGCGCTTTCTTCAATGCCTTTTTCTCTTCCCGCCGCCAGCGGAAGAAATCGCTCAGCATCGCGGAGCAAGATTCAGCCAGAATTCCCTCGGTAATTTCAACCCGGTGGTTCATCCCCGGATGATGCAGCACATCGATTAACGACCCGGCTGCGCCGGTTTTAGCATCGCGGGCGCCGAACACCAGCCGCGAGATGCGGCTATGCACCATCGCCCCGGCGCACATCACACAAGGCTCCAGCGTGACGTACAGCGTAGCATCAATTAAACGATAGTTCTGCAGGACCAGCCCTCCCTGACGCAGCGCCATAATTTCGGCATGGGCGGTGGGATCGTGACGACCAATTGGCCGGTTCCAGCCCTCGCCGATGACCTGATTGTTATGCACAAGCACGGCGCCCACCGGCACCTCGCCCTCTTCCCAGGCGCGTTTCGCCAGCGTCAGCGCATGGCGCATCCAGTATTCATCATTAAATTCGTGGTCAGACACAGCGGCACTCCTGCAGAAAAAGCGGGGCGCATTATACATGGGCGCTATATATCGCCCAAATAATTCGCCTGCAGCGGAATTATTCGAGCTGCTGGAGATCGCCCTGCGGCGTCACCCGCCAGCGATGCTGGCAAAAACAGAGTAGCGGGTTATCCTGCTCGCTATCGCTATAGCCGCTATATAAGCGTAGCGGCGCGCCGATCCGCTGTTCCAGCTGCGCTACTTTCTCATGGCCCAGGCAACGCAGCGTCAGCACCCAGCCGCCGCGACGGCGGCTCATGCGGCTGGCGATAAGCTTTACGCGCGGCAGCCAAAGCGTATCGGCATAGACCTGTTCCACCAGCGACTGCGGTGAGCCGGTAATCAGCCAGACGTCGGCATCGGTACTGGTTAAATAGTCGTTTAACCGGCCCTGTACCACCGGAAAGGCGGTCACGTGCTGGCGAAACCAGCTAACGAACTCCGCCTCCAGACGCTTAAGATGGCTTTCACGCCGGCCGCAGGTGGCGGCCCACAGCAGCAGGCTCATCGGCCAGCGCGCCGCGCGTCCGTTAACCAACAGGCCCAGCAGTACTATTGGCGACAAGGCCGCCACTGACAGTATGTTGAGCGGTTGACGACGTAAGAGGTAACGAATAAAGCTGCCGAACATATCCTGCTGGTGCAATGTGCCATCAAGATCGAAAAACACGACTCGTCGCGCGTTACTGTTCAAACCGAACTCCTTTCTGGTACGGATTTTCCTGGCGATGCCGATAGCTTAACAGGCTTGCCGCGACGAGCGCGAAATTGTCTGCCACGGTTGAGGTAAGATTCAGAATCTGACCCATTCGCATAATTCTTCACAGCAGAATTTTTAATTCGTACTATTCCACTTATAATCGAATACAAAATTCTTTCAGCCGCTAACGCCCTCCTTCGGAGAAGCCATGAACTGTTTAATCCGCATCCGCCAACGTTACCCGTCGCTGGCGGCGAGCGACAAAAAACTTGCCGACTTTATTCTGGCTCAGCCGGACCAAACCCGCCATCTCAGCTCGCAGCAGCTGGCGGGCGAAGCGGGCGTCAGCCAGTCCAGCGTGGTGAAGTTCGCGCAAAAAATGGGGTTCAAAGGCTTTCCGGCATTAAAACTGGCGCTCAGCGAAGCGCTGGCCAGCAGTCCGGATCCTCACTCTGTGCCGGTACATAACCAAATTCGCGGCGACGATCCGCTGCGTCTGGTGGGTGAAAAGCTGATCAAAGATAACATCGCGGCGATGCACGCTTCGCTGGACGTCAACAGCGAAGAGAAACTTCTGGAAGCAGTGGCCCTGCTGCGCGATGCTCGCCGGGTGATCATTACCGGCATCGGCGCCTCCGGGCTGGTGGCGCGCAATTTTAGCTGGAAGTTAATGAAAATTGGCATCAACGCCGTCGCCGAGCAGGATATGCATGCGCTGCTGGCAACGGTGCAGGCGATGTCGGCGGACGATCTGCTGCTGGCTATCTCCTACTCCGGCGAACGCCGCGAGATCAATATGGCGGCTGCTGAAGCGCTCCGCGTCGGCAGCAAGATCCTCGCGATCACCGGTTTCACTCCCAACGCGTTGCAGCAGCAGGCTTCACAGTGTCTTTACACCATTGCTGAAGAGCAGGCGACGCGCAGCGCAGCCATCTCCTCCACCAGCGCGCAAATGATGCTCACCGATCTCCTCTTTATGGCGCTGGTGCAGCAAGATCTTGAACACGCGCCGGAACGCATACGCCATAGCGAAGCGCTGGTGAAAAAGCTGGTCTGAGTAGAAAATGGGCGTATAATGCCCGCCCTGTTTGTGTTGTTTCTGAGATTTTCCTGATGGCGCTGTTAATCACCAAAAAATGCATCAATTGCGATATGTGCGAACCGGAGTGCCCAAATGAGGCCATTTCGATGGGCGAGAGCATTTATGAGATTAACAGCAACCGCTGCACCGAGTGCGTGGGCCACTACGACACGCCAACCTGCCAGAAAGTGTGTCCGATCCCGAATACTATTCTCAAAGATCCGGCGCACGTCGAGAATGAAGAACAGTTGTGGGATAAATTCGTGCTCATGCACCACGCGGATAAGCTTTAACCGCGGGTTTAGCTTTCGACGATCACCGTGGCGCAGGCGTAGTGGCGTTCATCGGCGAGAGTGACGTGAATAGCGCTTACCCCCATCCGTTCGGCTAAAAGCTTTGCTTCGCCCCATAACCGCAGTTTCGGCTTGCCCAATTCATCGTTGTAAACTTCGAACTGATTAAACGCCAGGCCGTTGCGAATACCGGTTCCGAGCGCTTTCGCCGCCGCTTCTTTGACCGCAAAGCGTTTTGCCAGAAAACGCACCGGCTGCTGGTGCTGCTCCCAAATGCTCCATTCGTGATCGCTCAGCACCCGGCGCGCCAGGCGATCGCCGCTACGGGCGATCACCGCTTCGATGCGGGCGATTTCGACGATGTCGGTACCCAGCCCGAGAATCGCCATTAGCCGCGCGCTTCCAGCATCAGGCGTTTCATTTCCGCGACAGCCTCTTTCAGGCCGCTCATCACTGCGCGACCAATAATGGCATGGCCGATATTCAGTTCGTGCATTTCCGGTAAGGCGGCAATGGCTTTCACGTTGTGATAGGCCAGACCGTGACCGGCGTTCACCTTCAGGCCAAGGCTGGCAGCATAGGTCGCCGCTTTGGCGATACGCTCAAGCTCTTTAGCCTGTTCGGCATCGGTTTTGGCATCGGCATAGCAGCCGGTATGGATTTCAATATACGGCGCGCCCACTTCGGCAGCCGCTTTGATCTGCTCATCATCCGCGTCGATAAACAGAGAGACCAGAATACCGGCATCCGCCAGGCGCTGACAGGCATCGCGCATCTTATCGCGCTGCCCGGCCACGTCCAGCCCACCCTCGGTGGTCACTTCCTGACGCTTCTCCGGCACCAGGCAGCAAAAGTGCGGTTTAGTTTCGCAGGCGATCGCCAGCATCTCTTCGGTAACCGCCATTTCAAGATTCATTCGGGTATGCAGCGTCTGGCGCAGGATGCGCACGTCACGATCGGTGATATGGCGGCGGTCTTCGCGCAGGTGCACGGTGATACCATCGGCGCCGGCCTGTTCAGCAATAAAAGCCGCCTGCACCGGATCCGGATAAGCGGTACCGCGCGCGTTACGCAATGTCGCAATGTGGTCAATATTGACCCCTAACAGTAATTCAGCCATGACAATCCTCGTTAATCATTATTCGTATTATCGGCTCGCGCCTTTCGCGCGGGCATAAACTGGCGAAACAATTCCCGGCTCTTGAGCGGTTTCCCTCCAAGATACGGCTTCAGGGCGATGCGGGTAAAGCGCTTCGCGGCGCGCAGCGTATCTACATCCGGAAACTCGCGGCTAGCCAACGCTTTCAAATGGTGCCCGGTAAACGTGCTGTTATCAATCACCAGGCTGGCGATAAAGCCTTTTTCTTCGCGATAGCGATAGGTCATGGTGTCATCCACCGGGTCGCCGCTGCCGGCGCAGTGGAGGAAATCAACGCCATAGCCCAGGTGCCCGAGTAGCGCCAGCTCAAAGCGCCGCAGCGCGGGCTCCGGCGAACCGCTGGCCCCGGCAAGCGCCTGAATACAATGCAGGTAGTCGAAAAAGAGTTCAGAGAAGCGCGTTTCGTGCTCGAGCACGCGGGAGATGAGTTCGTTAACGTAAAGACCGCTGTAGAGCGTGATACCGCTGAGCGGCAGCGCCAGCGAGACGGCTTCCGCGCTGCGAAGCGTTTTGACTTCGCCGCGGCCGCCGAAGCGAACCAGTAAGGGGGTAAAGGGCTGTAAGGCGCCCTTGAGATTAGAGCGTTTGGAGCGTGCGCCTTTGGCAACCAGGCGCACGCGACCGGACTCTTCCGTGAAGACATCCAGCATCAGACTGGTTTCGCTCCACGGTCGGCTATGCAGGACAAAGGCGCGCTGCCATCCATCCACGTTGCGTTAACTCAGAGGTCGTCAACGTAACCGAGACTGCGCAGCGCGCGCTCGTCATCGGCCCAGCCGGATTTCACTTTGACCCACAGTTCGAGGTGCACCGGCGCTTCAAACATCTCTTGCATGTCTTTGCGCGCTTCGATGCCGATGGTTTTGATTTTGGCGCCTTTGTTGCCAATTACCATCTTCTTCTGCCCTTCACGCTCGACGAGGATCAGGCCGTTGATGTCGTAACCGCCGCGTTCGTTACTCACGAAACGTTCAATTTCGACGGTCACGGAGTACGGCAGTTCAGCACCCAGGAAACGCATCAGCTTTTCGCGGATGATCTCGGAGGCCATAAAGCGCTGGGAACGGTCGGTAATATAATCTTCCGGGAAGTGATGAATCGCTTCCGGCAGATGTTTACGTACGATCGACGCGATGGTATCAACGTTGGTGCCGGTTTCCGCAGAGATCGGCACGATGTCGAGGAAGTTCATCTGGCTGGCAAGGAACTGCAGGTGCGGTAGCAGATCCGCTTTCTCCTGCACGTTATCAACTTTGTTGACGGCCAGAATCACCGGCGCGCGCGCATCACGCAGCTTGTTTAGCACCATCTCGTCATCTTGCGTCCAGCGAGTGCCTTCAACAACAAAGATAACCAGTTCCACATCGCCAATCGAGCTGCTGGCCGCTTTGTTCATTAAGCGGTTAATCGCGCGCTTCTCTTCCATATGCAGGCCCGGGGTATCAACATAAATCGCCTGATACGGCCCTTCGGTATGGATACCGACGATGCGGTGACGGGTAGTCTGCGCTTTACGGGAAGTGATCGAGATCTTCTGCCCAAGCAGCTTGTTCAACAGCGTGGATTTGCCAACGTTTGGACGACCAACGATGGCGACAAATCCGCAATAACTTTTTTCTTCGCTCATTCCAGCTCCAGTTTTTTCAGCGCCTGTTCGGCGGCAGCCTGCTCCGCCTTGCGACGGCTGGAACCTGTGCCAACCACCGGTTCACTCAGGCCACTGACCTGGCAGTGGATAGTAAATTCCTGATCGTGCGCTTCGCCGCGTACCTGGACGACCAGGTAAGACGGCAGCGGCAGATGACGACCCTGCAGATACTCCTGCAGACGCGTCTTCGGATCCTTTTGCTTATCGCCCGGGCTGATTTCGTCCAGACGAGTCTGGTACCAGGAGAGGATTAAGCGTTCAACATTCTGAATATCGCTGTCGAGGAAAACCCCGCCGATTAAGGCTTCTACGGTATCAGCCAGAATCGATTCGCGACGAAAACCGCCGCTCTTCAGCTCGCCAGGCCCAAGGCGCAGGCACTCGCCCAGTTCAAATTCGCGGGCGATTTCCGCCAGCGTATTGCCTCGCACCAGCGTCGCGCGCATACGGCTCATATCCCCTTCGTCTACCCGAGGGAAACGATGATAGAGCGCATTGGCGATCACAAAACTTAAAATAGAGTCGCCTAAAAACTCGAGACGCTCGTTGTGTTTGCTGCTGGCACTGCGGTGAGTTAATGCCTGTTGCAACAGCTCCTGATGAACAAAAGTGTAGCCCAGCTTTCGTTGAAGCCGATTAATTACGATGGGGTTCATGCGTTACCAATAAATGAATGCGTCAAAGATGCAGCACACGAAACCGACCTGAGCATACATACCCTTGATATATAAGGGCAGAAACTAACCAACGCGGTTTCGTGTGCAGTGTCACTCTTTCGAGAGACAACCAAAAACTTCGGGGGGATATTCTATACGCAACGACAAGGGATGTCGTTAGTTTGGATGGATTTAAATACTAAATAATTCACGCTGCCGTTATTGCGCTGGCAGCGTGAATTAAGACGGGGAATTAGTGGATGCCGCCAATGCGCGATAAACGTACGCCGGTTGGCCACTCGCCTTCCTGTTTTTCGAAGCTCATCCAGATGGCGGTAGCTTTACCCACCAGGTTCGCTTCCGGCACGAAGCCCCAGTAACGGCTGTCGGCGCTATTGTCGCGGTTGTCGCCCATCATGAAGTATTCACCCGGCGGAACGACCCACGTTGCCAGCGGCTGGCCGGACTGACGATAGTACATCCCCACCTGATCCTGAGCGATGGGTACCGTCAGAATACGGTGGGTCACTTCACCCAGCGTCTCTTTACGCTCGGTCAGACGAATACCATCGGCTTTGGTTTCGCCTTTCGGCAGTTGCCAGAAACCGCTGGTGGCTTCGCCGCCGTTGCGGCGGGAGAAGGTCTGAACGAAATCGCTTGGTTCGACGTTGGAGTAGGTGATCGGCAAGGCGCTACCGCATGCCTGACCCGACGCGCAGCCAGGCTCAATCGTCACCTGTTTAGCCACCGGATCGTAAGTGACTTTATCGCCCGGTAAACCGACCGCGCGTTTGATGTAGTCCAGACGCGGATCTTCCGGATATTTAAACACCACGATATCGCCACGTTTCGGATGACCGGTTTCGATCAGCGTTTTCTGGTAGATCGGATCTTTAATGCCGTAGGCGAATTTCTCCACCAGGATAAAATCGCCAATCAGCAGAGTCGGCATCATCGAACCTGACGGGATCTGGAAAGGTTCATAGATAAACGAACGCACAATCAGCACAATCGCCAGTACCGGGAAGACCGAGGCGCCGGTTTCCAGCCAGCCCGGTTTCGGGCCGACTTTCTTCAGCGTCTTCTTGTCCAGTTGCTCGCCGGTCGCTGCCTGAGCAGCGGCCTGACGTTCACGACGTTTTGGTGCGAATATGAACTTATCCAGACACCACAACAGCCCTGTCACAAGGGTCGCAATGACCAGAATCAGGGCAAACATGTTCGCCATGCCAACTCCTTAGATTATTTGCCGTCTTTACCAACGTGCAGAATGGCGAGGAACGCTTCCTGCGGCAGTTCAACGTTACCAACCTGTTTCATACGCTTTTTACCTTCTTTCTGCTTCTGCAGCAGCTTTTTCTTACGGCTGACGTCGCCGCCGTAGCATTTCGCCAGGACGTTTTTACGCAGCTGTTTCACGGTAGAGCGCGCGATAATGTGGTTACCAATAGCCGCCTGAATCGCGATATCGAACTGCTGACGCGGGATCAGATCTTTCATCTTCTCGACCAGCTCGCGGCCACGATACGGCGCGTTGTCGTTGTGCGTAATTAACGCCAGCGCATCGACGCGCTCGCCGTTGATCAGCACGTCAACGCGCACCATGTTAGAGGCCTGGAAACGCTTGAAGTTATAATCCAGCGACGCATAGCCGCGGGAGGTGGACTTCAGACGGTCGAAGAAGTCGAGGACCACTTCCGCCATCGGGATTTCATAGGTCAGCGCAACCTGTTTGCCATGGTAAACCATGTTGGTTTGCACACCGCGTTTCTCGATACACAAGGTGATCACGTTGCCGAGGAACTCCTGCGGCAGCAGCATGTGACATTCGGCGATCGGCTCACGCAGTTCCTGAATATTATTCAGCGGCGGCAGCTTCGACGGACTATCGACGTAGATAACCTCTTTAGAGGTGGTTTCTACTTCATAGACTACCGTCGGCGCGGTGGTAATCAGGTCAAGATCGTATTCACGCTCCAGACGCTCCTGAATGATTTCCATGTGCAGCAGGCCGAGGAAGCCGCAGCGGAAGCCGAAGCCCAGCGCCGTAGAGCTTTCCGGCTCATAGAACAAGGATGCATCGTTCAGACTCAGTTTACCCAGCGCATCGCGGAAGTTCTCATAGTCATCAGAGCTCACCGGGAACAGACCGGCGTAGACCTGCGGCTTCACTTTTTTGAAGCCCGGCAGCGCCTTATCCGCTGGATTACGCGCCGCGGTCAGGGTATCGCCCACCGGCGCGCCGAGGATGTCTTTAATAGCGCAAACCAGCCAACCCACCTCGCCGCATTTCAGTTCGGTACGGTCAACCTGTTTCGGGGTGAAGATGCCCAGACGGTCGGCGTTATAGACCTGACCGGTGCTCATCACCTTAATTTTGTCGCCTTTGCGCATGGTGCCGTTTTTAATACGCACCAGCGACACGACGCCTAAATAGTTATCGAACCAGGAGTCGATAATCAGCGCCTGCAGCGGCGCGTCCGGATCGCCTTCCGGCGGCGGAATATCACGAACCAGACGTTCCAGCACATCCGGCACGCCGACACCGGTTTTCGCCGAGCAGCGAACCGCGTCGTGAGCGTCGATACCAACGATATCTTCAATCTCGTCCGCTACGCGCTCAGGGTCGGCCGCAGGCAGGTCGATCTTGTTAAGAACCGGGACGACTTCGAGGTCCATTTCCATCGCGGTATAGCAGTTCGCCAGGGTCTGGGCTTCTACACCCTGCCCGGCGTCAACCACCAGCAGCGCGCCTTCGCACGCCGCCAGGGAGCGCGATACTTCATAGGAGAAGTCAACGTGGCCCGGGGTGTCGATAAAGTTGAGCTGATAAGTTTCACCATCGCTGGCTTTATAGTCCAGGGTGACGCTCTGCGCCTTGATGGTAATGCCGCGCTCACGTTCAAGGTCCATGGAGTCCAGAACCTGGGCCGCCATTTCGCGATCAGAAAGGCCACCGCAAATCTGGATGATACGGTCAGACAGCGTCGACTTACCGTGGTCGATGTGAGCGATGATCGAAAAGTTACGTATATTCTTCATATTTAGAGTTAATTATGCCTTACGAGTCTCATGAGGCCGCTGTTCTGTGCCTGACGTTTTTTAATCCGAAAACGCCGCATTCTACACTACATCCGCGAAACCAGGAAATGCTGTTAGATCCAGCATAACGGCAGAATTGTGGCGTTGTATCAGGAAGCGTAAATAAAGATGAGGGACAGTGAAATCACTGCCCCATTTCAGAGGAAGGAGTATCGACGCGCAGCAGATCCGGCGGTAAACCAACGCTTAAAATCACCGGCTGCCACGACTGGCGAGCAGCCAGCTTCGGCGACAGCCCACGCGCCACCAGGAACCCGCCGACGCCGCCCAACAGCGCGCCGCACAACGAAGCGATATCGCTGGCAAACAACACCTGAAAAATAGATGCCATCACAAACAGCCCGAACAGCGGCGCCATGTAGACCAGCAGCGCCGAACCCAGCAGGCTGCTTTCAGCAATGCCCAGCTCCACTTTTTGCCCGGCCGTCAGCGGCTGCTCACAGGGGACGCTAATGGTATGGCTGGTTTGCGGCCCCAGTTTATTGAGCACCCGGCTACCGCAGCCGGCGCGCGAGGCGCAACTGCTGCAAGAGGCTTTAACATCGCAGTGAACCTGCGCCACGCCGTTGTGCCAGGAGACAACAGTCGCCCACTCTTTGATCATTGCGCGGCCCTGAACTTAATACTGTCGGAGATACGTTTTGCCGTCTGCGGCGGTAATTCGCCCACCACTGAGATTTCGGCGTTATCGCGCACCGAGGTACTGACGGTACGGCGGCCGGTGCGCAGCAGTTGATCGCTACTGTTTACCGTCGCGCGGTTAACGTTGACGGAGAAGCTGAACAGACCATCGGAATAGAGACGCGACTCGACAGGACCATCGAAGGTCGGTAAACGACGCTGACTGCTGGAAACTTCCGTCACGCCCTGCGGCAGCCAGGTCGGCGCCCAGTTAAAGTTGGCTTTATTGCCGCTTTCCGGGACCGACAGCTGCGGCGGCAGGCTGGCTTTCGACAGCGCTTCCATACTCGAGCTTACGTTATCACCGATATTGAATGAGACCACCCGGAACTGCTCCAGGGTTTCGCCGTCGCGGTCGAGCAGGTCGACGCGCAGCGGCAGCTTGGTCTCGGCATCCAGCCACGCAATGTAGCTGTAGCGCGTACCGTCGCGGGCCACCACGCGCACCACATCGCACAGGCGATCGGCGATACGCGTACGGCCAACGGAGATGAAATCATAATACGAGGCCAGCTTTTTGAAATCGGTATACACCAGAGATGGCAAGGAATCGACGATATAGTCGCCGTTCAGGGTGAAGGGATCGAGACCGGGTTCAAAATAGCTGATTTCAGTACCGCGCAGCACCACTTCCCGACGCGGACCGTCGAGCTGCAGCAACTGAGCAAGGGGCTGGTTGTTCAACCGCACGTGACGATAGCGCAGCGACTCAACGCCCTGTTTGTTGATACTGACAAAAGACAGCTCGTAATTGAGGGACTGGCTAGCCAGGTTCATCTGCTGCAACAACGCCCCGGACGATGTATCAGCCGAGGCGTTGGTGGAGAAGAACAGGCTGCCCGCCATGAGCGACATGGCACACCAAAGTTGCTTCATTACTGCGATTGCGTTCCTAAAGTTTGATAACCCGGCACCTGAACAGCGGCTTGCTGAGTCTGGGCCTGGCCAAACTGAAGCTGCTCAGCGTGCAGGCGACGCTGCAATTCATAGTCCTGCAGCATAGCATTAATACGACGACGTTGCTCCTGAACCTGCGCCTGCTGACCGCTGCCGGCGGAGGCATCAGCCGGAACGCCCAGGCTAACCGGGCTGGCTTTGCCCATCATCGGCATGGTGTTGAAGACTGGCGCTTCCGGCTGCTGGGAGGCATCGGAGTGTCCGTTATACTGCTGGACGCCGACGATCACAGCCAGAGAAACGCACGCTGCCACACCCATTTGGGTAAGCGAGCTGGCCCACGGGCGTACTTTCTGCCAGAAAGGCATTTGACGCCACTGGTGTGGAGCGGGTTGAGATTCAGGAATAAGCGGCGCAACCTGACGAGCAGGTTCGTTCTCGATGGCGGCCATCACGCGAGCTGAGATATCGAATTGGAGCATCTCGGCGGTATCGCCTCGCAGCGTGTCGCGGATGAGATGGTAGCTCTCCCAGGTTTTTTGCATTTCAGAAGAACGACTCAGCTCATTGAGCAGCTCGTTATCCAGCGTTTCACCATCCATTAAGGCCGAAAGTTTTTCTTTCTGCATGCCTGATACCCTTTTCCAGTATTCCGCTATCGTCAACGCCTGATTAGCGGTTGAACTTTATTATCAATAGCTTCACGTGCCCGGAAGATACGCGAACGTACCGTGCCAACCGGACAATCCATAATGGCGGCTATTTCTTCATAGCTCAGGCCATCCAGCTCCCGCAACGTAATTGCCATGCGTAAATCTTCGGGAAGCGATTCAATGGTACGAAAAACTATTTGTCTCAGCTCTTCTGACAACATTAAGTTCTCAGGGTTCGAAATTTCTTTCAATGCCCCGCCGCTTTCGAAGTTTTCCGCCTCGTTGGCGTCAACATCGCTTGATGGCGGACGGCGTCCCTGAGCAACCAGATAATTCTTTGCCGTGTTTACGGCGATACGATACAACCAGGTATAAAAAGCGCTATCCCCCCGGAAAGAATCCAGCGCACGCCACGCCTTCACGAACGACTCCTGAACAACGTCAGCAATATCGCCCGGCGGTACATAGCGGGAGACCAGGCTTGCAACCTTGTGCTGATAGCGCACTACCAGTAGGTTAAAAGCTTTCTGATCTCCTTTCTGGACCCGTTCAACGAGGACCTGATCCGTTAACTGCTCGCTCATCCGAGGTAATGTCTCCCCAAACCCAATTCCCATGCGTATTCAGAACACCACCCAAGCACTGCATTATGAGCAAGCAGTCGTTTGGAGTGTCTGAACACAATAAAGTTCCGTTACGCTTTTGATTTTTGTCTGACAACGGTGGACTGATTGTTATCTCTCATTATAAGTCCCGTTGTTCAACGCCAGGTAAGCTAATGAAGAAAAAGCGCAAGGCCCGCCTGAAGGGTAACGTAACACAACTTATTTTTCACTATAAAATCTGAAGGTAACGGCCTGCTTCGCAAATATTTTCTTTCGTTTACATATTTTCTTTTCCGCCAGCTTTGTTTAGCCCGCACAACTATTCACGAAAATAATTGTACGATTTGGCCCCATCAGGTGCTATGGTGACGCCATTGTGTTTAGTAAATTAAACAGAAGCTATGAAGACGACTCCTGACTTTTCCTGTGATGTGTTGATTATCGGCAGCGGCGCTGCCGGATTGTCTCTGGCGCTGCGCCTGGCGGAACGCCACTCGGTTACCGTCCTGAGCAAAGGGCCGGTTAGCGAAGGCTCGACTTTCTACGCCCAGGGTGGAATTGCCGCCGTTTTCGATGAAACCGACAGCATCGAATCCCACGTCGAAGATACGCTCATCGCCGGAGCCGGACTTTGTGACCGTCATGCCGTCTCCTTTGTCGCCTGCAACGCCAAACCCTGCGTGCAGTGGCTTATCGATCAGGGGGTACTGTTTGATACCCAGGTGCAGGCCAACGGTGAAGAGAGCTATCACCTGACCCGCGAAGGCGGCCATAGTCATCGGCGGATCCTGCATGCCGCCGATGCCACCGGCAAAGAGGTTGAGACGACGCTGGTTGGCAAAGCGCTGGCGCATCCGAATATCACCATTCTGGAACGTAGCAACGCGGTTGACCTGATTATCTCCGATAAGATTGGCCTGCCGGGTACCCGGCGGGTAGTCGGCGCGTGGATCTGGAACCGTAATAAGGAAAAGGTAGAAACCTGCAGCGCAAGAGCCGTGGTGCTGGCGACCGGCGGCGCCGCGAAAGTCTACCAATATACAACGAACCCTGATGTCTCCTCCGGCGACGGCATCGCCATGGCCTGGCGCGCGGGATGCCGTGTGGCCAATCTCGAATTTAACCAGTTCCACCCTACCGCGCTGTTTCATCCACAGGCGAGAAACTTCCTCTTAACGGAAGCCCTGCGCGGCGAAGGCGCGCTGTTGAAACGGCCTGACGGTAGCCGCTTTATGCCGGACTTCGACGAACGCGGCGAACTGGCCCCGCGCGATATCGTCGCCCGCGCCATCGACCATGAGATGAAGCGCCTCGGCGTCGACTGCATGTATCTGGATATTAGCCATAAGCCCGAAGCGTTTATTCGCCAGCATTTTCCGATGATTTATGAAAAGCTACTCGGCCTTGGTATTGATTTGACCAAAGAGCCGGTGCCTATCGTACCCGCCGCCCACTACACCTGCGGCGGCGTGATGGTGGATGATAACGGACGTACCGACGTCGACGGTCTGTACGCCATCGGCGAGGTAAGCTACACCGGACTGCACGGCGCCAACCGCATGGCCTCGAACTCATTGTTGGAGTGTCTGGTGTACGGCTGGTCGGCAGCCGAGGACATAGCGAAACGCCTGCCGCTGGCGCAAGCGGCGGAACAGCTGCCGCCATGGGATGAAAGCCAGGTTGAGATCCCGGATGAACTGGTGGTGATTCAACATAACTGGCACGAACTGCGCCTGCTAATGTGGGACTATGTCGGAATTGTGCGTACCACCCGCCGGCTGGAACGGGCCCTGCGGCGCATTACTATGCTGCAGCAGGAGCTGGATGAGTATTACGCGCGTTTTCGCGTCTCCAATAACTTACTGGAGCTGCGCAATCTGGTGCAGGTGGCCGAGCTTATCGTGCGTTGCGCCATGCAGCGTAAGGAGAGCCGCGGCCTGCACTATACGCTCGACTACCCGGACACGCTGGAAAACAGCGGCCCGTCGGTGCTCTCGCCGCTTGCTCACATAAAGAGATAGAAGTCGCGGGTCAGTGCGGTAAAGCCTTCAGAGTACTGCTGCTCTGGCCCACGAACCACCAGCCGATCGCTGAAACACTCGCCGGCGCTGGGAGAGAATGCCAGCAGGGCCCGATGCGGCGGGCGCATTTCTGTTTCCGCCACGTCGGTGCGTAAGCGCAAATGCCACCCCATCGCTTTCGCCCGTTCGACAAACGCATTACCAATATCCACCGGCAGCACCACGCAGAAAAAGCCCTCCTCGGTAATCAGATCCGCGGCGCAGGTGAGCAGCGTCGTATGATCGAGCGAGGTGGTATAACGCGCTTGTTCGCGCTGCGACGTCGCACAAGGTACGCCTTCGGCAAAAAACGGCGGATTGCTGACGATGAGCTCATAGCGCCGCGGCGGCTGCGGCTGCCACTGCTGAATCGGCGCCTGGTATACGGCGATGCGTCCAGGCCAGTTGCTGGCCGCCACGTTATCCCGCGCCTGCGTCGCGGCCTCTTCATCCAACTCCACCGCATCCAGTTGGACCGAATTCGCGGTACGCTGGGCTAACATTAATGCCAACAAACCGCTACCGGTTCCGATATCCAGCACGTGCTTCACCTGAGCAATCGGCGCCCAGGCGCCCAGCAGAATACCGTCGGTACCGACTTTCATTGCGCAGCGATCGTGGGCGACAAAAAATTGTTTAAAGGTAAAACCATTGCGCGGCAGCGCAAACTTCGACTGAGACATCCTCAAAACCTTGCTGACGAAAACTCCTGTGCTTAAGGCTATGCACAATACCGGAGAACAGATAGCCTTACAAACAGATGAACATTACGTCAGTAACGTCTATAATCGGCGGCCCACTCAGAGGTAGAACATGACTGTAACGACTTTTTCCGAACTTGAACTCGACGAAAACCTGCTGGAAGCGCTCCAGGATAAAGGTTTCACACGCCCGACAGCCATTCAGGCCGCCGCTATTCCGCCTGCGCTTGATGGCCGTGATATTCTCGGTTCTGCGCCGACAGGCACCGGTAAAACTGCGGCATATTTGCTGCCAGCGTTGCAGCATCTGCTTGATTTTCCGCGCAAGAAATCGGGGCCGCCGCGGATCCTTATCCTGACGCCGACCCGCGAGCTGGCGATGCAGGTTGCCGATCACGCCCGCGAACTGGCGAAGCATACCCATCTGGATATTGCCACCATTACCGGCGGCGTTGCGTACATGAACCACGCGGAAGTGTTCAGCGAAAACCAGGATATCGTGGTCGCCACCACCGGTCGCCTGCTGCAGTATATTAAAGAAGAGAACTTCGACTGCCGCGCGGTAGAAACGCTGATCCTTGATGAAGCGGACCGCATGCTGGACATGGGCTTTGCCCAGGATATCGAAACCATCGCCGGTGAAACCCGCTGGCGCAAGCAGACCATGCTGTTTTCCGCCACGCTGGAAGGCGATGCGATTAAAGACTTTGCCGAACGCCTGCTGGAAGAGCCGGTTGAAGTTTCTGCAAATCCGTCGACCCGCGAACGTAAAAAAATTCACCAGTGGTACTATCGCGCCGATGATATCGATCATAAAACCGCGCTGCTGGTTAATCTGCTGAAACAACCGGAAGCAACCCGCTCTATCGTCTTCGTGCGTAAACGCGAGCGCGTTCACGAACTGGCCGCTAAGCTGCACGAAGCAGGCATTACCACCTGCTGGCTGGAAGGCGAAATGGTGCAGATCAAACGTAACGAAGCGATTAAACGCCTGACCGATGGTCGCGTGAACGTGCTGATTGCCACCGACGTCGCCGCGCGCGGTATTGATATTCCGGATGTCAGCCACGTGTTTAACTTCGATATGCCGCGCACAGCCGATATCTATCTGCACCGTATTGGCCGTACCGGCCGTGCAGGTAAGAAAGGCACCGCTATTTCGCTGGTTGAAGCGCACGATCACCTGCTGCTGGGCAAAATCGGCCGCTACGTTGAAGAACCGCTGAAAGCTCGCGTGATTGATGAATTGCGCCCGAAAACCCGCGCGCCGAGCGAGAAGTTAACCGGTAAACCATCGAAGAAAGTGCTGGCGAAACGCGCCGAGAAAAAAGAGAAAGAAAAAGAGAAGCCGCGGGTGAAGAAACGCCACCGCGATACCAAAAACATCGGTAAGCGCCGTAAGCCAAGCTCTGCCGCGACGCCGTCAACGTCCAACGAAGAGTAAAAAAACGCCGGGATATCCCGGCGTTTTCACATCTGGCTTCAGCCTTACAGGCTTTCGGTAAAGGTACGAGCGATAACGTCGCGCTGCTGTTCCGGAGTCAGAGAGTTAAAACGTACCGCGTAGCCGGAAACACGAATGGTCAGCTGCGGGTATTTTTCCGGGTGCTCAACGGCATCCAGCAGAGTTTCGCGACGCAGCACGTTCACGTTCAGGTGCTGACCGCCTTCCACGCGGACTTCCGGTTTCACGTCTACCGGGATTTCACGGTATTCGATTTCACCCAGTTTGCTCACCGCAACTACGTCATCTTCCGCAAAACCACCTTTGGCACACAGGCAGCGCGCTTCGCCTTTTTCGCTATCCAGCAGCCAGAAAGAGTTCAGCAGGTCGTCGTTTGCCGCTTTAGTAATTTGGATACCAGTAATCATTTGATGCCTCCCAGGCAGTGTTTATTCGATTTTGGCCTCTTTGCGGCCAATTGGTAAAACCATTGTTGTATGAGTGTATATATATCAGCCACACACCCGTCATTCATTGACTTAAATCAACAAAAACCACTCACTCAAAGTGGGTATATGAGGATAGTATTGTTTTACATCAAGTTACGCCAGTAGGTACCATAAAAAAATTTGTAAATTTTCAATTTTTTTTATGCACAACCAGTCAGGAATGACGTCGCGATTTTGTTATGCAGAAAGAAGCAGTTAAGCTATGGGCATGACACTTTGCAGGAGAGCGAGATGACCACCCCATTAACCTGGCACGACGTGCTGGCGGAAGAGAAGCAGCAGCCCTATTTTCTCAACACCCTCAAGACCGTCGCCGAAGAGCGCCAGTCCGGCATGACTATCTATCCGCCGCAGAAAGACGTCTTTAACGCCTTTCGCTATACCGAACTGGGCGAGGTCAAAGTGGTCATCTTAGGTCAGGATCCCTATCACGGCCCGGGACAGGCGCACGGTCTGGCCTTTTCTGTTTTACCGGGAGTGCAGATACCGCCGTCGCTGCTGAACATGTATAAAGAGCTGGAAGGCACCATCCCCGGCTTTCAGCGCCCGGCGCATGGTTATCTGGAAAGCTGGGCGCGCCAGGGCGTGCTCCTGCTTAATACCGTATTAACGGTGCGCGCCGGTCAGGCGCATTCACACGCCAGTCTCGGCTGGGAAACCTTTACCGATAAAGTGATAGCGCTGATTAACCAGCATTGTGAAGGAGTGGTATTTCTGCTGTGGGGGGCGCACGCGCAGAAAAAAGGCGCCATTATCGATCGCCAGCGCCATTGCGTCCTGAAAGCGCCGCACCCGTCGCCGCTGTCGGCGCACCGCGGTTTCTTCGGCTGCAACCACTTTGTGCAAACCAACCAGTGGCTGGCCGAACGCGGCGAGGCGCCCATTGACTGGATGCCGGTGCTGCCCGCAGAAAGCGAGTGAGCGACGATAATAAAAAAGCCAGCATCAGCTGGCTTTTTGCATTCAGAGACCGATATCAGGCCTTATTCTGACGCCACCATTCCGCCAGCAGCACGCCGGTCGCCACGGAGACGTTAAGGCTTTCGACGTTGCCGGTTCCATCGATGGCGACGCTGAGGTCAGAGCTGGAGATCGCCGCATCGGACAGACCGTCACGCTCCTGGCCTAATACCAGCACCATTTTCTTCGGCAGCTCGGCCTTAAACAGCGGCGTACCGTTATGGCTGGAGGTCGAGACGATGGCGTAGCCAGCCTGACGGAACTGCGTCAGGGTATCGATAAAACTGTCGCCGGTGATCGGCTCAACATGTTCCGCGCCGCCTTCTGCAGTACGGATCGCCGCGCCAGACTCCAGCACGCCGGCATCCTGCACTACCACGCCTTTCACGCCAAAGTGCGCGCAGCTACGCATAATCGCGCCGAGGTTGTGCGGGTTGCCAACATCTTCCAGCGCCAGTACGCAATCTTCGGCTTCTGCTTTCGCCACCCACTGGGCCACGGAAGTACCATGACGTTTTTTGATCAGGAAGCAGACGCCGCCGTGGTGTTCGGTACCAGACGCCTTCGCCAGTTCGGCTTCGTCCACTACGTGGTAGGCCTTACGGTTGGCCGCCATCCAGCGCAGCGCCTCTTTAAAGCGCGGAGTGACGCTCTGGATAAACCAGGCGCGTACGATGGCTTCCGGACGGCTCTGGAACAGCGCCTGACAGGCGTTCTCGCCGTAGACGCGGGTCTCTTCCGCGCGCTGACGGCGCAGCACTTCCGGATCGATAAAGCTCTTACCGCTGATGCCGCCGTGATCTTCTTTTACCGGCGTCTCATCGCCCGGAGCGCGGGAAACGGTGCGCCACGGGGATGCATCGTCACGGTTAAAATCATTACGCTTGCGATCGTCGCGTTTGCGATCGTCGCCGCGGCTGTTTCGTTCATCGCGCGCAGGGCGGCTGCGGCCGTCAACACGTGACTTTCCTGGACGCCCTCCCCCTTTCCCGGTACGCGGGTTATGGGTACGTTTGTCAGAATCATCATCACTGCGGACATACATCACTTTGACCTTGCCGCTTTTATTTTTCAGTTCGTCGCTCATCTATTTTCTCCACCTGCGCTGCGCGAAGCGCGAAGATTACCCGATGTATCTTCACTTAGCCATTATTTCATTTAAAAGCCTTGGTCTATTGTAACCATCGAACAAAAGACATTGTCCTTTATTCGCGCCTCATCGATAATATGTAACATTACAGAAACAAATCGGCCACGTGCCGCGCTGCAACCCCATAACCAGAGGTTAGTTATGAATACCGTTTGTGCCAGTTGTCAGGCTCTTAACCGCATCCCCGAAGACCGTAGCGCCGATGGCGCCAAGTGCGGACGCTGCGGCCACGATCTCTTTGACGGCGATGTCATCAACGCGACCGGGGCAACGCTGGATAAACTATTAAAGGACGATCTGCCAGTCGTTATTGATTTCTGGGCCCCGTGGTGCGGCCCATGCCGTAGCTTTGCGCCGATCTTTGAAGATGTGGCTGAAGAGCGCAGCGGCGAAATGCGTTTTGTGAAAGTGAACACCGAAGCCGAACGCGAACTGAGCGCTCGCTTCCGCATCCGTAGCATTCCAACCATTATGATGTTCAAAAATGGTGAAATGGTCGACATGCTGAATGGCGCCGTCCCCAAAGCGCCGTTCGATAGCTGGCTGAACGAAGCCAACCAGCAGTAACCCCACCGGGGCACCGCTTGTGCCCCGTTTTCTCCTCTGCGACAATAGCGTTTTTCATTAGCGACTCCCATGATTGATAACGCTGTTCTTCGGCTACGCGCCGAACGCCTCGCGCGCGCAACCCGGCCTTTTCTTGCTCGCGGCAACCGCATCCGCCGCTGCCAGCGCTGCCTGCTCCCCCTAAAACAGTGTCTGTGCGCAACGCTGGCGCCGGCGCAGGCCGACAGCCGCTTTTGCCTGGTAATGTTCGACACCGAGCCGATGAAGCCCAGCAATACCGGGCGCCTTATCGCCGATATTCTGCCCAACACCGAAGCGTTTCAGTGGTCGCGTACCGAGCCGCCGCAGGCGCTGCTCGATCTGGTCGCCAACCCCGATTATCAGCCCATGGTCGTCTTTCCGGCCTCTTATGCCGGAGCGGAACGCCAGGTACTAAGCGCCCCGCCGGAGGGTAAGCCGCCGCTGTTTATTATGCTCGACGGCACCTGGACGGAAGCACGGAAAATGTTTCGCAAAAGCCCGTATCTCGATGCGCTGCCGGTAATCTCTGTCGACCTGTCGCGCATCTCCGCCTATCACCTGCGCGAAGCCCATGCCGACGGTCAGTACTGTACGGCGGAAGTCGCCATCGCCCTGCTGGACTTAGCCGGCGACGCGCAGGCGGCGGCCGCGCTTGGCGATCACTTTAGCCTGTTCAGAAGCCGCTATCTGGCGGGAAAAACGCAGCATAAGGGCAGTATCACAGCACAACAGGCTGAAAGCGTTTAAAATCATTCGGTCACAGGGGATCAAAGGAGACCGGAATGAGCCAACGAGGCCTGGAAGCACTGCTGCGGCCAAAATCGATCGCCGTCATTGGCGCATCGATGAAACCGCAGCGCGCTGGCTATTTAATGATGCGCAATTTGTTGGCCGGCGGTTTTAATGGCCCGGTCCTGCCGGTGACGCCCGCCTGGAAAGCGGTGCTTGGCGTACTGGCGTGGCCGACTATCGACAGCCTGCCCTTTACCCCGGATCTGGCGGTGCTCTGTACTAATGCCCGCCGCAATCTCGAGTTGCTCGAGGCCTTAGGGCGGAAAGGGTGTAAAACCTGCATTATCCTCTCTTCACAGCCAGACCAGTACCCGGCGCTGCTCGAGTGCGCCGCCCGTTATCAAATGCGTCTGCTCGGCCCCAACAGCCTGGGGCTGCTGGCGCCGTGGCAGGGCCTGAACGCCAGCTTTTCGCCGGTCCCTATCCAGCGCGGCAAGCTGGCGTTTATCTCGCAATCCGCCGCCGTCTCTAACACCATTCTGGACTGGGCGCAGCAGCGTGAAATGGGCTTCTCGTACTTTATTGCGCTTGGCGATAGTCTTGATATCGACGTCGACGACCTGCTCGATTTTCTCGCCCGCGATAGCAAGACCAGCGCTATTTTGCTCTATCTGGAGCATCTCAGCGATGCCCGGCGTTTTGTCTCCGCTGCCCGTAGCGCCTCGCGTAATAAACCCATTCTGGTCATCAAAAGCGGCCGCAGCCCGGCGGCGCAGAAATTACTGCATGTCAACTCAGGGATGGATCCCGCCTGGGATGCCGCTATTCAGCGGGCGGGGCTGCTGCGCGTGCAGGACACCCACGAGCTCTTTTCCGCCGTTGAAACCCTGAGCCATATGCGCCCATTGCGCGGCGAAAAGCTGATGATTATCAGTAATGGCGCCGCGCCGGCGGCGCTGGCGTTGGACGAACTGTGGCTGCGTAACGGCAAACTCGCCAATCTCAGTGAAGCCACCTGCGACCAGCTCAGGCAGGCGTTACCGACGGGCGTCGAGGTCGCTAATCCTCTGGATCTGCGCGATGACGCCAGCAGCGAGCACTATCTCAAGGCGCTGAATGTGTTGCTGGACAGCCAGGATTATGATGCGCTGCTGGTGATCCACTCCCCCAGCGCCGCGGCACCGGGCACCGAAAGCGCGCTGGCGTTGATTGATGCGCTTAAGCGTCATCCACGCGGGAAATACGTCACGGTGCTGACGAACTGGTGCGGGGAGTACTCTTCCCAGGAGGCGCGACGGTTGTTTAGCGAGGCCGGTATCCCAACCTATCGCACACCGGAAGGCACTATTACCGCCTTTATGCATATGGTGGAATACCGTCGCAACCAGAAACAGCTACGGGAAACGCCGGTATTGTCCGATACGTTGACCGCCAATACCGCAGAAGCCCACACGCTGTTGCAGCGCGCGCTGAGCGAAGGCGCGACCTCGCTGGACACCCATGAGGTCAGCCCGCTGCTGCGCGCCTACGGCATCCATACTCTTCCCACCTGGATTGCCGCCGACAGCGCCGAAGCGGTACATATCGCCGAGCAGATTGGCTACCCGGTGGCGTTGAAGCTACGTTCGCCGGATATTCCGCATAAATCGGAAGTTCAGGGCGTCATGCTCTATTTACGTACCCCAACTGAAGTCCAGCAGGCGGCGGACGCGATTATCGACCGGGTAAAAATGGCCTGGCCGCAGGCGCGCATTCATGGCCTGTTGGTACAGAGTATGGCCAACCGCGCCGGGGCGCAGGAGCTCCGGGTCGTCGTCGAGCATGACCCGCTTTTCGGCCCGCTGATTATGCTTGGCGAGGGCGGCGTCGAATGGCGAGCGGAAAATCAGGCCGCGGTCGCCCTACCGCCGCTGAATATGAACCTGGCGCGTTATCTGGTGATCCAGGCCATCAAGAGTAAAAAGATCCGCGGACGCAGCGCGCTACGCCCGTTGGATATTCCCGGCCTCAGCCAACTGCTGGTACAGGTCTCTAACCTGATTGTCGATTGCCCCGAGATCCAGCGGCTGGATATTCACCCCTTGCTTGCTTCCGGCAACGAGTTTACCGCCCTCGACGTTACTCTCAGCCTGGCGCCATTTAGCGGCGACAGCGAAAGCCGGCTGGCAGTCAGACCCTATCCGCAGCAACTTGAGGAATGGGTGGCAATGAAAAACGGCGAGCGCTGCCTGTTCCGGCCGATCCTGCCTGAGGATGAACCACTATTATTGGCCTTTATTGAGCGGGTCACCAAAGAAGATCTCTATTACCGCTACTTCAGCGAGATCAACGAATTCACCCATGACGACTTAGCCAATATGACGCAGATCGACTACGATCGTGAAATGGCCTTTGTTGCGGTTCGCGCCACGGAGCAAGGAAGCGAGATCCTCGGCGTGACCAGAGCAATTTCCGATCCTGATAATATTGATGCCGAGTTTGCCGTGCTGGTGCGTTCTGACCTGAAAGGTTTAGGCCTTGGCCGACAGCTTCTTGAAAAACTGATCGCCTATACGCAGAGCCATGGATTACAGCGCTTAAATGGCATCACCATGCCAAATAACCGCGGCATGATAGGCCTTGCCAGAAAGCTTGGTTTTGCAGTGGATATCCAGTTAGAAGACGGAATAGTGAGCCTGTCTCTTGCGCTGAATACGTTACATTCGGTGACAAGCGACAGCAATTAATGACCACATTCGCGGGTAGTAATGGTATTATTGCCCGCTTACGTCATCTGCATGGTACAGAAGACCCTTCAATAAACAGAGAAGAAACGCACTGTGATGTTGTCAAAATTTAAGCGTAATAAACATCAACAACACCTTGCCCAACTCCCTAAGCTCTCTCAGTCAGTTGATGATATCGAGTTCTTTTACGCGCCGGCTGATTTCCGCCAGGCGCTACTGGCAAAGATAGCCCACGCCACCCAGCGTATTTGCATTATTGCGCTCTATCTTGAGCAAGATGATGGCGGAAAAGGAATACTGCAAGCCCTGTATGACGCTAAACGCCAGCGTCCAGAACTGGATGTGCGCGTGCTGGTTGACTGGCATCGCGCCCAGCGTGGCCGTATCGGCGCGGCAGCCTCCAATACCAATGCCGATTGGTACTGTCGCATGGCCCAGGAAAACCCAGGGATTGATATCCCGGTGTATGGCGTCCCGGTCAATACCCGGGAAGCGCTCGGCGTGCTCCATTTTAAAGGCTTCATCATCGATGACAGCGTTATTTATAGCGGCGCCAGCCTGAACGATGTGTACCTGCATCAGCATGATAAATATCGCTACGATCGCTATCAGTGCATCCGCAACGGCAAGATGGCCGACGTGATGTTCGACTGGGTCGAGCAGAATCTGGTACAGGGTCGCGGCGTGAATCGACTCGATCGCCCGGATCGACCAAAAAGCCCGGAAATAAAAAATGATATTCGCCAGTATCGCCAGGATCTGCGCGAAAGCGGCTATCACTTCACCGGCAATGCCGATGAAGATCAACTGTCAGTCACGCCGCTGGTTGGGCTCGGTAAATCGAGCCTGCTCAACAAGACTATCTTCCACCTGATGCCGTGTGCGGAACATAAGCTGACCATCTGCACCCCGTATTTCAACCTGCCCGCCGTACTGGTCAGAAATATTATTTCTCTGCTACGCAGCGGAAAAAAAGTGGAAATCATCGTCGGCGACAAGACCGCGAACGACTTCTATATCCCGGAAGATCAGCCGTTTAAAATCATCGGCGCATTGCCTTATTTGTACGAAATTAACCTGCGTCGCTTCCTGAGCCGTCTGCAGTATTATGTGAATACCGATCAGCTCATCGTACGTTTATGGAAAGATGACGATAACAGCTACCACCTGAAAGGCATGTGGGTTGATAACGAATGGATGCTGCTGACCGGCAACAACCTCAATCCGCGCGCCTGGCGGCTGGATTTAGAAAATGCCGTGCTGATCCACGATCCTAAGCATCAACTGCGCGAAATGCGGGAAAAGGAGCTTCAGCTCATCCGTACACATACGACGGTAGTGAAGCACTATCGCGATCTGCAAAGCATCGCCGACTATCCGGTGAAGGTGAAAAAGCTCATCCGCCGTCTGCGGCGCATCCGCATCGACCGCCTCATCAGCCGCATTCTCTAAGATCAACGCCCCGTAATCCGGGGCTTTTTTCAGGAAGAATTATGCGCTACTTCATCATTATTGCCCCTTTACTACTCAGCGGCTGCAGCCATATGGCCAATGATGCCTGGAGCGGTCAGGACAAGGCCCAACACTTTCTCGCGTCGGCAATGCTCTCCGCCGCCGGCAATGAATATGCGCAGCATCAGGGGTACAGCCGCGATCGCAGCGCCGCCATCGGTCTGATGTTTTCCGTTAGTCTGGGGGCATCAAAAGAGTTATGGGACAGCCGCCCGGCAGGGAGCGGCTGGAGCTGGAAGGATTTCGCCTGGGATGTCGCCGGCGCCACCACCGGCTATACGGTGTGGCAACTGGCGCATCAATGAGGTTACAAACGCAACCCCTTCCCTTTACCATGCAGCATCAGGGAGACCAGGAAGGCAATCGCCGCCATTACCGTCACGTACCAGTAGAAGGCATTCTCCATTCCTATAGATTTAAGCGACAGCGCGACGTATTCAGCTGAACCGCCGAACAGCGCGTTTGCTACCGCATAGGACAGGCCCACGCCCAGCGCGCGAACCTGTGCCGGAAACATTTCCGCCTTCAGGATCCCGCTGATGGAGGTGTAGAAGCTGACGATCAGCAACGCGCAAATCACCAGCGCAAATGCGGCATACGGCGAGCTAACATTCTGCAGCGCACTCAAGATTGGCACGGTAAACAGCGTCGCCAGCACGCCGAAACACAGCATTGAAGTACGGCGCCCCACCTTATCCGAGAAGGCGCCAAACAGCGGTTGTACCAGCATATACACGAAAAGCGCCGCCGTCATAATCATGCTGGCTGTGCTGGCCGACATGCCGGCGGTATTCACCAGATATTTTTGCATATACGTGGTGAAGGTGTAAAAAGTCAGCGAACCGGCGGCAGTAAAGCCCAGTACCATGACAAAAGCCCGGCGATTACGCCACAAACCTTTAAAGGAACCGGCCTCTTTCAGCGCACGGGTTTCCTGCTTCGAGGTTTCATCCAACTGACGACGCAGCCACAGCGCGACGATGGCCAGTACTGCGCCCAGCGCAAAAGGAATACGCCATCCCCAGGCATGCAAATCTTCATCACTGAGAATTTGCTGTAGTGCGACAACGACCAGTACCGCCAGCAGTTGACCGCCAATTAACGTAACGTACTGGAAGGAGGCGTAGAATCCTTTCTTTCCTTCTACTGCGACTTCACTCATGTAGGTCGCGCTGGTGCCATATTCCCCGCCAACGGACAGGCCCTGGAACAGACGTGCCAGCAACAGCAGCGCCGGCGCCCAGGTACCGATAGTGGCGTATCCCGGTAGACAAGCAATCACCAGCGAGCCGAAGCACATCATGCATACCGAAATAAGCATTGAGGCTTTACGTCCGCGCCGGTCAGCAATACGGCCAAATAGCCAGCCGCCGATGGGGCGCATCAGGAAGCCAGCAGCAAAAACTCCGGCCGTTTGTAACAATTGAGTGGTGGTATTTCCTGAAGGGAAGAAGATGTGCGCAAAATAGAGTGAGCAAAATGAGTAGACATAAAAATCAAACCATTCCACCAGGTTCCCTGAAGATGCCCCCACAATTGCCCATACACGGCGCCGGGTATCGCCCTGCTCCAGGGAACCCTGCTCGTTAATGCTACTTTCTGTCATTATAATTTTGCTCCAGCAAAGACCGTAATCTGTCTCATCGGGCGTGACACGTCCACTCAGACAAATTAATTAGTGAACCAAATGTTATATAATTGTTATTTATTTATATGTGATTGTATTCACATTTTTTTTCGTAACACTGGTTTTCGCGATTAACGTCAGCACATGAGCAGTGAAAAAGTGAATTATGGCGAAGTGGTTACAACGACGGGGTTTTATATGGCTTTGAATGAAGGTGATGAGATGGTGTAGCAAGATTTTCCCGCAGGCGGTGCAGGCCGGGGAACGATCGGTCGCCCCGGTAAGCGCAGCGCCACCGGGGAGATGGCGAAGTACCTGGCCGCAAAACACAAAAACAAAAGGCCCGGTCTTCCGACTGAGCCTTTCGTTTACGTTGCTATGACAGCGGCTTTCCCCGGAGGCGGTGCTGC